>JBKHVS010000026.1:0-25675 GCA_046569945.1 Gammaproteobacteria bacterium
GGTGGGCTCGTCGAGCAGCAGCAGCTCGGGCTGCAGCACCACGGCCCTGGCGATCGCGATGCGCTGGCGCGGTCCGCCGGAGAACTCGTGCGGATAGCGGTCCAGCATCTCGGCAGTCAGACCCACTTCCTCGAGCACCCGCACCACCGCCTCGCGCCGCCGGGGGCCGTCCAGGTCGGGGCGATGCAGCGCGAGCCCCTCGCCGACGATCTCCCCCACGGTCAGGCGCGGCGACAGCGCGTTGAACGGATCCTGGAAGACGACCTGCATGCGCCGGCGCAGCGGCCGCAGCCGGCCGCGGTCCATCGCGTCGATGCGCACGCCGCCCAGCTCGATGGCGCCCGTGGTGCGCGCCTGCGACAGCCGCAGCAGCGCCATCCCCAGCGTGGTCTTGCCGGAGCCCGACTCGCCGACGATGCCCAGCGTCTCGCCGCGCGCCAGGTGCAGGTCCACCCCCTGCACCGCCTCGAAGACGTGACGCGAGAACCAGCCGGTGCGCGACTCGAAGCGGCAGCCGAGGCCGCTGGCCCGCAGCAGCACCGGCGCGGAATCGGGCACCGGCGCAAGGCTCCGGCGCGGCCGGCTGTCGACCAGCCTGCGCGTGTAGGGATGGCTGGGGGCGTCGAAGACCTCGCGCGCCGGTCCGGTCTCCACCAGGCGGCCGGACTGCATCACCGCAACCCGGTCGGCGAAGGAGCGCACCAGCGGCAGGTCGTGGGTGATCAGCAGCACCGCCATCCCCATCTCGCGCTGCAGATCGGCGAGCAGCTCGACGATCTGGCGCTGCAGGGTGACGTCCAGCGCCGTGGTCGGCTCGTCGGCAACCAGCAGGCGGGGGTGGCAGGCCAGTGCCATCGCGATCATCGCCCGCTGCCGCTGGCCGCCGGAGAGCTGGTGCGGCAGGTTCGAGAAGCGCCGGCGGGGCTCCGGGATGCGCACCCGCTCCAGCAGCCGCAGCGCGCGCTCCGCGGCCTGCGCGCGGGGCAGGCCTTCGTGGAGCTCGATCGTCTCGCAGATCTGGTCGCCGATCGAGTACAGCGGGTTCAGCGCGCTCATCGGCTCCTGGAACACCATCGCGATGTCCCGGCCGCGCACGCCGCGCATCTCGCGCTCGGAAAGCGACAGCAGGTCGCGCCCGTCGAACTGGATGCGCCCGCCGTAGCGCGCATCCGAATGCAGGCGCAGCAGCGAGTAGGCGGTGACCGTCTTGCCGGAGCCGGACTCCCCGACCAGCGCGAAGCGCTCGCCGGGCGCGATCGAGAAGCTGACGTCCTCGACGACGCGCGCGCTGCCGCCTGCGGTGTCGAAGTCCACGCGCAGGTTCTCGACCGACAGCAGCGGCCCGCCGGCGGGCCTGCCCCGGGCGGCGCCCTCGCCGGCCGCCGTCATCCCTGCGCCGTCCCGGTCCGTCGCCATCGCCTGCGTCGCTGCCCCGTCGCGCCCGGTCGCCATCGCCGTCATCCCTTCCGCGTGTCCAGCGCGTCGCGCAGCGCTTCGCCGATGAAGATCAGCAGCATCAGCGTGCCGACCAGCACCGCGAAGGTGGGCAGCGAGATCCACCAGGCGTCCAGGTTGGCCTTGCCCTGCGACAGCAGCTCGCCCAGGCTGGGCGTGGACGGCGGCACGCCCAGGCCGAGGAAATCCAGGCTGGTGAGCGCGACGATGGCGGCGCTCATCCGGAAGGGCAGGAAGGCGATCACCGGCGTGAGCGAGTTCGGCAGCACGTGGCGGCGGATGATGGTGCGGTCCGGCAGGCCCAGCGCGCGCGCCGCGGTGACGTACTCCAGCCCGCGGTTGCGCAGGAACTCGGCGCGCACGTAGTCGGACAGCCCCATCCAGCCGAAGGCCGAGAGGATGGCCAGCAGGATCCAGATGCTGGGCTCGAAGATCGACGCCAGGATCAGCAGCAGGTAGAGCTCGGGAATCGCTCCCCAGACCTCGATCAGCCGCTGCAGCGCGAGGTCGGTGCGGCCGCCGAAGTAGCCCTGCACCGCCCCGGCAGCGATGCCGATCACGGTGCCCAGCACGGTGAGCGCCAGCGCGAAGAGCACCGACAGGCGAAAACCGTAGAGCAGGCGCGCCAGCACGTCGCGGCCCCGGTCGTCGGTGCCGAGCAGGTTGGCCGACGAGGGCGGCGCCGGGTCCGGGCTGGGCGCGAAGTAGTTGATGGTGTCGAAGCTGTAGGTGTTGGGCGGATACAGCGCCCAGTTGCCGCCGGAGGTGATGCGCTCGCGGATGAAGGGGTCGAGGTAATCGGCGGGCGTGCGGAAGTCGCCACCGAAGGCGGTCTCCGGGTAGGTGCGCAACAGCGGCCAGTACAGGCTGCCTTCGTAGCTGACCACGATGGGGCGGTCGTTCGAGAGCAGCTCCGCGCCGAGGCTGGCCACGAAGAGCGCAAGGAAGACCCACAGGCTGACGAGCCCGCGGCGGTTGGCGCGGAAGCGCAGCCAGGCGCGCCGCGAGGGCGAAAGCGACACCCTGGCAGCGGATGCGCCCGCTGCACCCGAGGCCTGCGCGCCCTGCGGCATCGCTGAAGGCTCGAGTGCGCTCATGCCGCGTCGAACTTCACCCTGGGGTCGACCCAGGTGTAGCAGAGATCGGTCACCAGCTTGGTGAGCAGCCCGATCAGCGAGAACACGTAGAGCGCGCCCAGCACCACCGGGTAGTCGCGGCGGATCACCGCCTCGTAGGACAGCAGCCCCAGCCCGTCCAGCGAGAAGATGGTCTCGATCAGCAGCGAGCCCGCGAAGAAGGCGCCCACGAAGGCCGCGGGGAAGGCGGTCACCAGCGGGATCAGCGCATTGCGGAAGACGTGCCGGTAGAACACGCGCCGCTCCGGCAGCCCCTTGGCCCGCGCCACCAGCACGTACTGCTTGCGGATCTCCTCCAGGAACACGTTCTTGGTGAGCATGGTGGTCACCGCGAAGCTGCCCACCACCAGGCAGGCCAGCGGCATCGCCAGGTGCCAGAAGTAGTCGAGAACCTTGGCCCCCAGCGACAGCTCGGAGAAGTTGTCGGAAGTCAGCCCGCGCAGCGGGAAAAGCTGCAGGAAGGAGCCGCCGCCGAACAGCACCAGCAGCGCCACGCCGAGCACGAAGCCGGGGATGGCGTAGCCGACCAGGATCGCGGTGCTGGTGGCGAGGTCGAAGCGCGAGCCGTTGCGCACCGCCTTGGCGATGCCCAGCGGAATCGACACCGCGTAGGTGATCAGGAAGCTCCAGAGCCCCAGGCTCATCGACACCGGCAGCTTCTCGACGATCAGCTCCCAGACCCCCTTGTGGTGGAAGTAGCTGGTGCCGAGGTCGAAGCGCAGGTAGCGCCAGAGCATGTCGAGGAAGCGCTCGTGCGCCGGGCGGTCGAAGCCGTAGAGCGCGCGGATCTCGGCCAGCCGCTCCGGATCCACGCCCTGCGAGCCGCGGTAGACGTTCGAGGTGGCGGCCACCTCGCCGCCGCCGCCGCGCCCGCGCAGCTCCTGCACCAGCTGCTCGACCGGACCGCCGGGCACGAACTGGATGACCACGAAGCTCACCAGCAGGATGCCCACCAGGGTGGGAACCATCAGCAGCAGGCGCTTGAGGATGTAGGCGGCCACGGCGTTCCCCTGTCAGCGGCTGGCGGCGGACGCGGCGGGGCGCACCCACCAGGTCTTGAGCAGCCAGCTCTCGGCGCCGTAGTAGCGCGGCAGGCGCTCCGGGTGGGCCAAGTGGCTGCGGTAGGCGACGCGATGCGTCGGCGCATGGAAGTGCGGCACCATGTACCAGCCGTGGCGCAGTACCCGGTCGAGCGCGCGGGCCACCGCGACCAGCTCCGCGCGGCTGCGGCTGGCCAGCAGGCGCTGCACCAGCGCGTCCACCGCGGGGTCGCTCACCCCGGTGACGTTGTCGGAGCCGCGCTCGCGGGCCGCGGCGCTGGTGAAACGCTCGACCAGCTCGTTGCCCGGCGTCTGGCTGGCCGGCAGCAGCCCGACCATCACGTCGAAGTCGAACTCGTCGGCGCGCTTCTGGTAGAGCGCGGGATCTGTGGTGCGCAGCCGCGCGGCGATGCCGAGCTTCTCGAGGTTGCGCGCCCAGGGCACCGCCACCCGTTCCAGCGCGCGCGAGTACGAGAGGATCTCGAACTCGAAGGGCTCGCCGGCCGCGTTGCGCAGCCGGCCGTCGTCGGCCACGCTCCAGCCGGCCTCGGCCAGCAGCCCCAGCGCCTGGCGCAGGTTGGCGCGCAGGCTGGACGGCGGAGTGGTCACCGGCGGCACCGGCGCCTCGCCGAACACCTCGGGCGCCAGTTTCCCGCGCAGCGGCTCGAGCACCGCGAGCTCGTCCGGCCCCGGCAGCCCGTTGGCCTGCATCTCGCTGTTCGTGAAGTAGCTGGGGCTGCGCACGTACTGGCCGTAGAAGATCTGCCGGTTCATCCACTCGAAGTCCATCGCCAGCGCGAGCGCGCGCCGCACCCGCACGTCGGCGAACAGCGCGCGCCGCGTGTTCAGCGCAAAGCCCTGCATTCCCGCGGCGTTGGAGTGAGGGAACTCGCGCTTGAGGATCTCGCCGGACGCGTATCGGCGCCCCGTGTGGCCGCGCGCCCAGTTGCGCGCCGAGTTCTCGGCCACCCAGTCGAACTCGCCCGCCTTGAAGCCCTCGAGCCGCGCGGTCTCGTCCTTGAAGTACTTCCAGGTGACGCGCTCGAAGTTGAAGGCGCCGCGGCGCACCGGCAGGCCTTCGCCCCAGTAGCGCGGATTGCGCCGGTAGGTGATCGCGCGGCCCCAGTCGGCCTTCTCGATCAGGTAGGGGCCGCTGGCCAGCGGCGGCTCCTGCACCAGCTGGTCGAAGGGCTTGCCCGCGCCCCAGCTGCGCGAGAACACCGGAAGCTGCAGGCCCAGGATCATGTGCAGCTCGTGGTTGCGGCGCGCGAACTCGAAGCGCACCCGGCGCTCGTCGAGGACCCGCACGCGGGCCACGTCGGCGAAGTACTGGCGGAAACGCGGATGGGCCTGCCTGCCGACGAGGGTCTCGAAGGAGTGGCGCACGTCCTCGGCGAGCACCGGGCTGCCGTCCGAGAAGCGGGCTTCGGGATGCAGGCGGAAGGTGATCGACAGGCCGTCGGCCGCGAAGTCCATGTCCTCGGCGAGCAGGCCGTACATCGAGAAAGGCTCGTCCTCGCTGGCCTCGGCCAGCGTCTCGAACATCAGCGTGCCAAGGCCGGCCGCGGCCATGCCCTTGAGGGTGAACGGATTGAGCTTGTCGAAGCTGCCGAAGCCGTTGAGGTTCAGCGTGCCGCCGCGCGGGGCCTCGGGGTTCACGTAGTCGAAGTGAGTGAAGCCGGGCGGGTACTTCGGGGTGTCGCCCCAGGCGAGGGCATGGGCTGCCCTTGCCGGCGCCGCGGGCAGCAGCAGCGCGAGCAGGGCCAGCACGGCGAGGGCCATGACGAGGCGGAGCGGCTGCGCGTGCGGGCGGGGCATGGCGGGCGATTCTATCGGAGGGATCGCCCCCGGCGCGCGTGCGAGAATACGCCCCGACTCGACATCGGACATTTCAAGGAGCACATCGATGGGCTTTCTCGCCGGCAAGCGCATTCTGGTCACCGGACTGCTGTCGAACCGATCCATCGCCTACGGCATCGCCAGGAGCTGCCGGGAACAGGGGGCGGAACTCGCGTTCACCTACCAGAACGATCGCTTCCGCGACCGCGTGGGCGAAATGGCGGCCGAGTTCGGCTCGTCGCTGATCTTTCCCTGCGACGTGGGCGACGACGCCCAGATCGAGGCGCTCTTCTCGAGCCTGAGAGAGCAGTGGGACGGTCTCGACGGGCTGGTGCACGCGATCGCCTTCGCGCCACGCGAGGCCATCTCCGGAAATTTCCTCGACGGCCTGAGCCGCGAGGCCTTCCGCACCGCGCAGGACATCTCGGCCTACAGCTTCCCGGCCCTGGCCAAGGCGGCGCTGCCGATGATGGAAGGTCGCCGCAGCGCGCTGCTCACGCTGTCCTACCTGGGCGCGGTGCGCATGGTGCCGAGCTACAACACGATGGGCCTGGCCAAGGCCAGCCTCGAGGCGAGCGTGCGCTACCTGGCGGAAGCGCTGGGTCCCCGCGGCATCCGGGTCAACGGCATCTCGGCCGGGCCGATCCGCACGCTGGCGGCCAGCGGCATCAAGGGCTTCCCGAAGATCCTGCAGATCGTCGAGACCAACGCCCCGCTGCGCCGCAACGTCACCATCGACGATGTCGGCAACGTCGCGGCCTTCCTGCTGTCGGACCTGGCCGCAGGCGTCACCGCCGAGATCACCTACGTCGACGGCGGCTTCAGCCGCGTGATGGGCGGCGCGCCGGGCGGAGTGGAATAAGAAACGCCGGGGCGCGCAAGCGCCCCGGTCGGTGCAGAGATCGCCGGCCCCGCCTGGCGGCGCCCGGCGGCTCGTTCAGACGGCTTCCGCCAGTTCCAGTCTCGCAGCCGGCGCCAGCCCGGCCGCCAGCGCCGCAGGCATGCGCCCGCTCAGCAGGTAGTCGATGAGCTCGCGCGCGGGCCGGATCGCGCTGCCGAACGGAATCGACGAGGCACCGCGGAAGAACAGCCCCCGCGAGACTTCGCCCTTGACCGCGGCGGCGAGCTGGCTGTCGATGCAGAACTGGCCGAACTTGGACAGGCCGTCGCGCAGCCCGCACACGGTGAGGCACTGCAGTCCCACCGCGCACTTGTTCTGGTGCGCCGAGGCCTTGCTCTTGAGGAATTCCTCGCGCTTCAGGTAGCGGTCGAGCCAGGGCGTGCGCACCGCGCGCGCCAGCAACCCGGCCACGCTGATGAACTCGACCATGTCCTGGGGCCTGGCGCCCGCGAGCACCCGCTTGAAGTTGGGATGCGCATCGCCCTCCTCGGTGACCGCGAAGGCGGTGCCGAGCTGCACTCCCGAGTAGCCCGAGGTCAGCAGCTGGCGCACCCGCTCGTGGCTGTTGATGCCGCCCGCGGCAATCAGCGGGATGCGCTCGGACTCGATGCCCATCTCGCGCATCTGCGCGGCGACGCCCTCGGCCACCGGCTCGAAGTCGAAACGCGGATCCTACAGTTCCTCGGCCCGGGTGGCGCCCAGGTGACCGCCGGCGTAACGGGGATGCTCGATGACGATCGCGTCCGGCAGGCGCTTCTTGCGCATCCACTTGCGCAGCACCAGGGCCACGCCGCGCGCGTCCGAGAGGATGGGGATCAGCGCGACCTTCGGGAAGTCGGCCGTCATTTCGGGGAGGTCCAGCGGCAGCCCCGCGCCCATCACGATGGCATCGGCGCCCGACTCGCAGGCCTGGCGCACCAGCGCCGGGTGCTCGTCGACCGCCTTCATCACGTTCACCGCGATGGCGCCGCGCCCTTCGGACTGCTCCTTCGCCATGCGGACCTCGCGGTCGAGGGCGACCAGGTTGATGCGATCGAGCGTCTCGCGGTCCCGCACCCGCTTGCTCTGCTCCATCAGGTCCTCGTGATGGTGGCGCAGGTCGACCGACGCCACGGTGCCGAGCGCCCCGGCCCGCGCCACTGCGGACGCCAGGCGGTGCGCCGACACGCCGACCCCCATGCCGCCCTGGACGACCGGCAGCAGGGCGTGATCGCGCAGCCTGAGCAGGCGCATGCCGGCAGCGGTGAGGTGATCGAAGAGGGAATCGTTCATGTGGATTGGGTCCGCGGCAAAAAACTTGCGAATTGTCAACTCCGGGGCCCCTGGCGTCATTGACATTCATCAGGTCGGCCGGCGATTCTCCGGGCTCGAAGGTCGCCCGTTCCGCATGGCGACGACGCTGCACGCGGCCCCTTTCCCGCGTCCGCCACTCCACCACGACACGACAGCAAGCCACGGTGCGCCCTCGCATCCTCATCATCTCCCCCGCCCTTGCCGCGGACCGCAACGGCAACTGGCAGACCGCCTGGCGGTGGTCCGGCTTCCTGCGCGCCGGTTTCGACGTGGAGGTGTCCCGTGAATGGGACGGCCGCCCGGCGGACGCGATGATCGCGCTGCATGCGCGCCGCTCCGCAGAGGCCATCGAGCGCTTCGCCGCCGCGGGCGGGCCGGTTGCGGTGGTGCTCACCGGCACCGACCTCTACCGCGACATCCGCGCGGACGCCTCGGCGCGCCGCTCGCTGGAACTGGCGAAGCGGCTGGTGGTGCTCCAGGAGCGGGGCGCGGACGAGCTGCCGGAGCACCTGAGGGCGCGCACCGAGACCATCTTCCAGTCCGCGCGCACGCTGAGCCCGGGCACGCCGCGGGCGCGCAGCTTCGACCTGCTGCTGGTGGGCCACCTGCGGGCCGAGAAGGACCCGCTGACCGCGCTGCGGGCGCTGCGCCGGCTGCCAGCGGGCGAGCCGCCCTTCGACCGGCTGCGCCTGCTGCACGCCGGCAGCGACCGCGTACCGCAGACCGGCGATGCCTTCCGGCGCGCCGCCGCCGAGGATCCGCGGGTGCGCCTGCTCGGCCCCCTGTCGCATGCGCGCACCCGCCAGCTGATCCGGCGCGGCCGGGTGCTGCTGCTGCCCTCGCTGATGGAAGGCGGCGCCAACGTGCTGATCGAGGCCGTGACCGCCGGAATTCCCGTGCTCGGGTCGCGGATTCCGGGGTCGGTGGGCATGGTGGGCGCGGGTTATGACGGCTGGTTCGAGGTGGGCGACGACGCGGGGCTCGCAGCTCTGATCGCCCGCTGCCAGCGCGAGCCGGCCTTCCTCGAGCACCTGCGCGCCCAGTGCGCGCTGCGCGCGCCGCTCTTCGACCCCGCCGCGGAGCGGGCAGCGGTCAGGCAGCTGGCGCATAATCTCGCGGTACTGGACACCGCGCCCGCCCCTGCCGGCCGCGCCGCTCGACGCAACACGGAATGCCAATGAACGCCCCCGAATCCCACGCCCCCATCCGCCTGACCTCCTTCTCGCACGGTGGCGGCTGCGGCTGCAAGATCGCCCCCGGCGTGCTCGCCGAGATCCTCAAGAGCAGCAGCCGCTTCCCAGTGCCGCCCCAGCTGCTGGTGGGCATCGAGACGGCGGACGACGCCGCGGTCTACCAGCTCAACGACGAGCAGGCGATCGTCGCCACCACCGACTTCTTCATGCCGATCGTCGACGACCCGTACGACTTCGGCCGCATCGCAGCCACCAACGCGATCTCCGACGTCTACGCCATGGGCGGCACGCCGATCATGGCGCTGGCGCTGGTGGCGATGCCGATCGACCGCCTGCCGGTGGAGACCATCCGCGGCATCATCGAAGGCGGCGAGTCGGTGTGCGCCGCTGCGGGCATCCCGATCGCCGGCGGCCACACCATCGACTCGGTCGAACCCATCTACGGCCTCGTCGTCCTCGGCGTGGTGCATCCGAAGAACCTAAAGCGCAACGCGGGCGCGCGCGCCGGCGACAAGCTGATCCTCGGCAAGCCCCTGGGCGTGGGCGTGCTCTCGGCGGCGCTGAAGAAGGAAGCGCTGTCCCCCGAGGGCTACGCTGCGATGATCGACAACACCACCCGGCTGAACGTGTCCGGGCGCTCGCTGTCCACGCTGGAGGGCGTGCACGCGCTGACCGACGTCACCGGCTTCGGGCTGCTGGGCCACGCGCTCGAGATCTCGCGCGGCTCGCGACTGCAGGCGCGCCTCTCGATGAAGCAGGTGCCGCTGATCGACGGCGTGGCCCGCCTCGCCGCCGACGGCTTCGTCACCGGCGCCTCGGACCGCAACTGGGCCGGCTACGGCGCCGACGTGCGCCTGGGCGGCGGCATCGGCGCGGTGGAAAAGGCGCTGCTCACCGATCCCCAGACCAGCGGCGGCCTGCTGGTGGCCTGCGATCCGGCCAGCGCCGACGAGGTGCTGGAGATCTTCCGGCGCGACGGGTTTGCGTCGGCGGCGGTGATCGGCGAGCTGGAGGCGGGGGAGCCGCTGGTCGTCGTCGACTGATCAATCAGTGTTCGCCGGTCGCGCGGGGAGCCGCGCGATCGGTAGAGGCACGCGTCTTCGTGACAGCTCGCCTGCCCGGCCGTGCGCCTGCAATGACTGACAAGCGCAACGGCGAGTGCCACCGGAGCGGCCGATCAGACGTCAGCCTTGCAGCTCGCGCAAGACCTCGGGGTGAGACACTGCCACGCGCAGGAGCGTCTTCGCCGCGCCGGTCGGCTCACGTCGCCCTTGCTCCCAGTCCTGCAGCGTGCGCGCAGACACCCCGAGGAGCGATGCGAACTCGTGCTGGGAAAGTCCGGTCCGAGCGCGGGCCTCCGCAGCGGTAGCGAGCACGGGAGTGGTCACGCGCGCGGCTCGACGATGGCGCATCTGTTTCACGGACAGCAGCAGATCTTCCTGGAACTTGGCGATTTCAGAGGGCATCCTTGACTCCTCGTTTCAACTCGGCAAGAAATTCACTGGGCAGGTTGTCGAACTTCGCCTTCGTGTAGACGATGAGCAGCCAGATGGTGTGCTCCTGCTCGAGGAAATAAATCACACGCGCCCCGCCTCGCTTGCCCCGCCCGCTTGCGGCCCACCGAAGCTTGCGACACCCGCCACTGCCCGGAATCACATCTCCGGCCTCCGGATTCGCCGCGATCCAGTTGATGAACTCGGCCCGCTCGTTGTCGGACCAGACGTCGCTGGCGTATTTCGCGAAGATGGGCGTCTCGGCAACGGTGCGCACGGCGTAGAGAATACGGCATTGCCGTATTTCTTGCAATTGAGGCCCGTGCACCTTCGGGGCACTCGGGACTCACGCAGGTCGCTCGAGGCGCCGCGCGATCTCCCTCAGCGCGCCGGCCGAACCTCCAGCGTCCGGTAAGCCTCCTTCTCGATCCTCGACCTGTCGGTCACCATCGGCAGGTACTCCACGCGCGCCCAGCGCTCCGACATGTCGCGGTAGTGCGATGACAGCACGTGGCCGCTCTGCCCCGTCGAGTGGATGAAGCGGGAGTTGTCCAGGTCGGCCAGGTCGTAGATGGCGCGCAGGCTGGCGGCCCAGCGGTTGGCGAAGGGTTCGGCCGGATCCCAGGGATTGTTGCGCCCCACGTTGACCGTGTGCACGTCGCCGGGCGACGGCACGCGGATCTCGAAGATCTTCGCCAGCAGGGCCTGGCGGCTGAAGGGCCGGTGCTCCGACACCGCCTCGTGCGCGCTGCCCCATTTCCAGGCGGCGATGTCCTCGCCGTAGCGCGACTGCAGGTCGGCCACCGACTCGTCGAGCGCACGGTCGAGCAGCTGGCGGCAGTCCTCGACCGGCTGGGTGCGGATGTCGTCGCACCAGCGCTCCATGCCCGAGCCGGCCAGCGCCCTGGCGAGCGCGCGGGTCCGCACCCGCTGGCGCTCGACCAGCGGGAACAGCTCCTCGCCCACCTCGTCCTCGAAGACCAGGCGGCGCAGGCGGTCGACCCAGGCGGTGACGATCAGCGGCTCGGGGGCGTCCGCCACCATCCGCGCATCCCATTGCGCAACGCGCTCGAGCGCGGCGCGGCCGGCCGGCGTGGCGGGCGTCGCCTGCCGCAGCATCGGCAGGAGCTCCGCCATCGGCCGCGACAGCACGTCGGCCTGCATGGACTCGAAGGACGCGGGATCGTGGCGCTGCTTCTCGCCCAGCAGCTCGACGATGCGGTCATGCCGGTAGGGCAGCGTCCACTCGGCGCTGATGAAGTGGGGGTAGCCCGCGTCGAGGATGTTCTGGTTGGCGGTGACCACCGCCCCCGAGGCGGGCCGCCAGATGCGCGGCAGCTGCTCGTAGGGAATGAAGCCGTCCCAGTCGTAGCGCGGATCCCAGCCGGGAACCGGCGCGAGGCCCCGGAACGCGTTCTCCGGCTTGCGCACCGGCACGCGGCCCGGGGCGATGAAGCCCACGTTGCCGTCGACGTCGGCGTAGACCATGTTCTGCTGCGGTGCCGCGAAGTGGCGCAGCGCCTCGGTGAACTGCGTCCAGTCCTGCGCGCGGTGAAGGTCGAAGCTGGCCCTCATCGTGCCGTCGTCGGGGGCCAGCGCAGCCCAGCGGAAGGCCAGCACGTAGCGGTCGTCCAGCTTGCGCGCCTGCATCGTCCGGCCGAGCTGCGCGTGGACGTCGGAGATCACCGGACCGTGACGCGTCTCGCGCACCTGCAGGGTCACGTCCGGCGCGCCCTTGACCCGGATCACCTCGGTGCGGCTCTCGAACGCGGCCCACCCGTCTGGGGTCTGGTAACGCCCGCGGTCGGCGGGGTCGATCCGCTCCAGGTAGAGGTCCTGGGTGTCCGGCGCGGTATTGGTGAAGCCCCAGGCGATGCGCTGGTTGCGGCCCAGCACCACCGTGGGCAGGCCCGGCAGCGTGGCGCCGATGGTGTCCAGCCCCGGCGCCGACAGGTGCGCGAAGTACCAGAGCGCAGGCGAATTCAGGCCGAGGTGAGGATCGTTGGCCAGCAGCGGCTTGCCGGACACCGTGTGCCGGCCGTCGACCACCCAGTTGTTGGAGCCGATGCCGTCGATGTTGCCGGGCGGGATCGCCTGCATCAGCGCGGCAACGTCGCCGCGGTCCAGCCCTTCGTACAGGCGCGCGAGGTCGGGCAGCTGCGCCGGCGGGTCGGTCTCGAAGAGCTCGGCGAGGCGCTGCGCGTCCAGGCGCTCGGAGAGCGCGAAACGCAGCAGCTCGGTGGCATGGTTGCCGGAGAGGTCCCAGGCCATCATCGTCGACCAGCCGATGCTGTCGGCAGGAGTCCACTGGCCGGGGCGGACGCCCATCACCAGGAACTCGGGCGGCAGCTTCCAGGGCTCGCGCGCGGCCAGCCCGATGCCGGCGTTGACGCCGTCGGCGTAGGCCTGCAGCGAGGCCCGGGTGGCCGAGTCGAGGTTCCCGAGGATCCGCTCGGCATTTCGGCGGACGCCCAGTGTGCGCAGGAACCGGTCCGTGTCCAGCGCCCCGGGGCCAAGCACCTCGGCCAGCGTGCCGCCGACGATGCGCCGGTTCATCTCGAGCTGCCAGAGCCGGTCCTGCGCGTGCAGCAGGCCGAGCGCGAAGTAGGCGTCGTTCTGCGCGGCGGCGAAGACGTGCGGGATGCCGTGTCCGTCGCGGACCACGGTGAAGGCCGCGCCCGGGCCTTCCAGCTCCAGCTCGCCCCTGGTCTGGGGCATTCCGGCGAAGCGGTATGCGATCAGCAGCCCTGCCGTGATCGACAGCAGCGCCACCAGCGCCCACCCGGTCCAGCGAACGATCCGCACTGCGCTCTCCTTGCGTCGCGCGCGGGCTGCGTCCCGCGCGAGCCGGTATCATAGACCGGCCCCCCGATGACCCATCCAGACGCTGCATCCCCCTCCCCCGGCCAGGCCGCGCCGCTCGTGCGCATCGAGGGCGTGGGCAAACGCTTCGGCGAACGCTGGGTGCTGCGCGGGCTGTCGATGCGTATTCATGCGGGCGCCATCGTGGCGCTGCTGGGCGAGTCCGGCTCGGGCAAGTCGACGCTGCTCAACCTGATCGCGGGCCTGGAGCCGGTGGACGCCGGGGAGATCCACGTCGGCGGCACTGCGGTGCATGCGCTCGACCCGGATGCTGCTGCACGCTTCCGGCGCGGCACGCTGGGCTTCGTCTTCCAGGCCTTCCACCTGATTCCGCACCTGGACGCCCAGCGCAACGTCGCGGTGGCGATGCTGCTGGCCGGCGCCCCCGAGGACGAGTCGCTGGCGCGCGCCGCCGAGCTGCTGGCGCGCGTTGGGCTGGCGGGACGCGAGCGCAGCCTGCCGCGGGAGCTCTCGGGCGGGGAGCAGCAGCGGGTGGCGCTGGCGCGCGCGCTTGCGCATCGCCCGCGGCTGCTGCTGGCGGACGAGCCCACCGGCAACCTGGATCCGGGGACGGCGGCGGCGGCGCTCGAGCTGCTGGCCGAGCAGGTTCGCGGCCAGGGCACGGCGCTGCTGATGGTGACGCACTCCGAGCAGGCGGCCTCGATCGCGGATTTCCGCTTCCGGCTGGGCGCCTCGGGCCTGCAGGCCTGCTGAGCGGCGATGGCCAGCCTGATGCGCTGGATCTGGGCCGGCCAGTGGCGGGCCTCGCCGGGGCGCGCCCTCACGGCCGTGGTGGCGATCGCAATCGGCGTAGCCCTCGGCCTGGCGATCCACCTGGTGAACCGGTCGGCGCTGGAGGAATTCGGCGCCGCGATCGCGGTGGTCAATGGCGAGGCCCAGGCACGGCTCGAGGCGAGCTCGGGCAACGGCTTCGACGAATCCGCCTGGCCGCTGCTGGCGCAGGAGCCCCTGGTGCAGGCGGCGAGCCCTGCGATCGAGCTCGACCTCGCCGCCACCGTCGAAGGGCGCACCGGCGCGGCGGCGCAGCGGCTCGAGGTGGTGGCGATCGATCCGCTGCGCGCCGCGGAGGTGACGCCCGGACTGCTGCCCCGCGTCGACGAGAGCGCCGGCGAGGCCGGGCCGGCGGCGCTGTTCGCGGACGACGCGATCTTCCTCTCGGAGCCCGCGATGCAGGCGCTTGGCCTGCGGCCCGGCGCGCACCTGCTGCTGCGCAGCGGGCTGGAGACCTCGCGATGGCGGGTGGCCGGAACGGTGCCCGGCGCGGCGCCCGGACAGGCGATCGCGGTGACCGACATCGGCTCGGCGCAATGGCGCCTGGGCTGGCTGGGACGGATCTCGCGGATCGACCTTCGCCTGGCGACCGGCGCCACGCTCGCCGGCCTGCAGGACGCGGTCGGCGCCCGCCTTCCGCCGGGGACGGCCTGGAGCGGGCCCGATGCCTCGCGCCAGCGGATGTCCAATCTGTCGCGCGCCTACCGGGTCAACCTCAACGTGCTTGCGCTGGTGGCGCTGTTCACCGGCGGCTTCATCGTCTATTCCACCGTCTCGCTCGGCGTGGTGCGCCAGCAGCAGGAACTGGCGCTGCTCGGCGTGCTCGGCGCGCCCCGCGCCTTCCTGTCCGCGCTGGTGCTGGGCCAGGGCGCGGTGCTCGGCGCACTGGGAGCGGGACTGGGTCTCGCCGGAGGCATCGGCATCGCGGGCGCCATGCTGGCGCTGACCGGCGGCGATCTCGGCGGCGGCTACTTCCAGGGCGTGCGCCCCGCCCTCACGCTGGACCCCGCTGCGCTGGCGCTGTTCGCCGCGCTGGGCGTCGGCGTCGGCATCGCGGGCAGCGCGGTGCCGGCCCGCGCGCTGCGCAGGCTGGCGCCGGCGCGCGCGCTGAAGGGCGGCGGCGAGGCCGTGCTCGACCGGCGCCACGCGGCCGGCTGGAGCGCCGCGCTGGCGCTGGCCGGCGCCATCCTGGTCGCGCTGCCGCCGATCGCCGGCCTGCCGCTGGCCGCCTATGCGGCGATCGCGGCCTGGCTGTTCGCCGGCATCGTCTTCGTCCCGCTGGTCACGCGCGCGCTGGGATGGCTGCTGGCGGCGGTCCCCGGCCTGGCCTGGAGACGGCCGGCGCTGTGGCTCGCGGTGCAGCGCATCCGCGGCGCGCCGAACAGCGCGTCGGCGGCGCTGGCCGGCGTGGTGGCGAGCGTGGCGCTGGCCACTGCGATGGCGATCATGGTCCACAGCTTCCGGGGGTCGGTGGAGCGCTGGCTCGACACGGTGCTACCCGCCGACCTCTACGGCCGGGCGGGCAGCGCCAGTGCCCCGGCCCGGCTGCCCGAGGGGGTGCGCGAGCGGCTGGAAGCGCTTCCGGGCGTGGCCGGCGTGGAGCTGCAGCGCGCGGTCGAGCTCGTGCTGGACCCGGAGCGGCCGGCCGCGCTGCTGCTGTCGCGCCCGCTCGAGGGCGAGGAGGCGCGCCGGCTGCCGCTCACCGGCGCGCTGCTGCGGGCGCCGCCAGGCGCCGTCGCCATCCACGCAAGCGAGGCGATGGTGGATCTGCACGGCTTCGCGCCGGGGCGGCTGGTGACCCTGCCGATCGGCCCGGCGTCGCAGCGCTTCTTCGTCGCCAGCGTCTGGCGGGACTATGCGCGCCAGCACGGAGCGATCGCGATCGACGCGGCCGACTACCGGCGGCTGACCGGCGACGACGGCGTCAACGACGTCTCGATCCGGCTGCAGCCGTCGGCGGACGCCCGGCAGGCGCTCGACGCGCTGCGAGAACGCTTGCCCGAGCTGGCAGCGGTGGAGTTCCGCAGCGCTGCCGAGCTGCGCGCCATCTCGCTGAGGATCTTCGACCGCAGCTTCGCGGTCACCTATGCGCTGGAGGCGATCGCCATCGTCGTCGGGCTGTTCGGCGTGGCGGCCACCTACGCCGGCGAGGCGATCGCGCGGGCCCGCGAGTTCGGCATGCTCAGGCACCTGGGCCTGACCCGCAGCGGGGTCACGCGCACCTTCGCGCTGGAGTCGACGCTGCTGATCCTGGCCGGGCTGGCCTGGGGCGCAGCGGTGGGCACGCTGATCGCCATGGTGCTGGTCCACCGGGTGAATCCGCAGTCCTTCCACTGGACGATGGACCTCGCCTGGCCGCTTCCGCTGCTGGCTGCAAGTGCGGCCGCGCTGCTGGCCTTCGGCGTGATCGCGGCGGTGCTGGCCAGCCGCTCGGCCACCGGGATCGGGCCGGTGCGCGCTGTGCGGGAGGACTGGTGAGATGAGGCGGCGATGGATGCTCCGGACGCTGGGCGCGGGTCTGCTGCCGGCGCTGGCCGGAGGCGCTGCCGCGGCCACGGCGCAGACCGCGCCGCCGGCGCCCACTCCCGGCGCGCCGGCAGGACCGCCCGACCCGCCGCCCGGGCCGGCGGGAACGCCTCCCCGGGCAGCCGCCGACGTCTCGCCGGTGCAGTACCCGCCGGTGCTCCCGGGCGGAACGCTCGCCTTCCCGCGCGACTTCGGCGCCCATCCCGCCTGGCGCACCGAGTGGTGGTACCTCACCGGCTGGCTCGACGCCGGCGGCCGCGCCGTCGGCGTCCAGGTCACCTTCTTCCGGTCGCGCACACGCCATGACGACGCCAACCCGAGCCGATTCGCGCCGAAGCAGCTGCTGCTGGCGCACGCGGCGCTGGCGATCGAGGGACAGGCGCAGCTTCGGCATGCGCAGCGCGCAGCCCGGGCGGGCTTCGGCCTGGCGCGCTTCGCGCTGGAGGATACCGACCTGGCGATCGGCGACTGGTCGCTGCGCCGCACCCGGGACGACCGCTACCTGGCGACGATCCCCGCCGAAGGGTTCCGGCTGGACCTGGAGTTCCGGCCCGAAGCGCCGCCCTTCCCGCAGGGCGATGCCGGCTATTCGCGCAAGGGCCCGCGCCCGGAGCAGGCGAGCCGCTACTACAGCCGTCCGCAGCTCGACGTCCGGGGCAGCGCGCGGCTCGGTTCCGCGGGAGACGGCGGCGCCGTGCAGGTGCGGGGGAAGGCCTGGCTGGACCACGAGTGGTCCAGCGAGCTGCTGGACGCCTCCGCCGAGGGCTGGGACTGGGTGGGCCTGAACCTGCACGACGGCAGCGCGCTGATGGCCTTCCGGATCCGCCGCAAGGACGGCGGCGTGCTCTGGTCGCATGCGCGCTGGATCGGCAGCACGGCCCCCGCCGCCGCGCCGATGTTCGAGCCGCTGCGCCGCTGGCGCTCGGCGCGCAGCGGCACGACCTACCCGGTGGAGATGCTGCTGACCGTGGGCGCGCGCCGGCTCCGGCTGGTGCCGCTGTTCGACGACCAGGAGCTGGACACCCGCGCCAGCACCGGCACCATCTACTGGGAGGGCGCGATGCGGGTCGTCGAGGACGGGCGCGAGGCGGGCCGCGGCTATCTCGAACTGACCGGGTACGCGGGCCAGCTGCGGCTCTGAAGTCCGCGCCGGGAGACCGCGCGCCGGCAACGGAACGCGCCGCCCGGCCGTGCAGGCCTGCCCTCCGTAGAATGTCCGCTGCCCATCATCGAACGCCCACGGAGGAACTCCCCCAATGACCGAACGCTTCCGGCTCGGCGCCAGCGACCTCGAGGTTCCGCGCATCTGCCTCGGCACGATGACCTTCGGCGGCCAGAACACCGAGCGCGACGGCCACCTGCAGCTCAACTATGCGTTCGAGCGCGGCATCGCCTTCATCGACACCGCCGAGGTCTATCCGATCCCGGTCACGCCGGACACCGCCGGCGCCACCGAGCGCATCGTCGGCTCCTGGCTGCGCGGCAAGCCGCGCGACAAGATCGTCATCGCGACCAAGGTGGGCGGGCCCGGGCGCGGCATGCAGGGCATCCGCACAGGCGCGCGCGAGGAAGGACTTCCACTGGACAAGCGCGACATCGTCCTCGCCTGCGAGGCCAGCCTGAAGCGCCTGGGCACCGACTACATCGACCTCTACCAGATTCACTGGCCGGCGCGGAACGTGCCGCAGTTCGGGGCGAACCGCTTCGACGAGGCCCTCGAGCGCGAGGCGGTCACGCTGCGCGAGCAGCTCGAAGCGATGGCGCAGCTGGTTCGCGAAGGCAAGGTGCGCCAGGTCGGCGTGTCCAACGAGACCGCCTGGGGCGTCTGCGAAATGACGCGGCTGGCGGACCGCTTCGGAATGCCCCGCATCGCATCGGTCCAGAACGTCTACAACCTGATGTCGCGCGAGTTCGAGCAGGGCCTGCACGAGGCCTGCTTCCGCGAGCGCGTCGGCCTGCTCGCCTACAGCCCGCTGGCCTTCGGAACGCTCACCGGCAAGTACCGCAACGGCGCCCGCCCCGCAGGCGGACGGCTGACGCTGTTCGGCGGCACCTGGCCGCGCTACGCGAAGCCGGGAATCCCGGCGGCGGTGGACGCCTACGCGGAGATTGCGGCGCGCTTCGGCCTGACCCTGACGCAGCTCGCGCTGGGCTTCGTTGCCAGCCGGCCCTTCGTGGCGAGCACGATCATCGGCGCCACGACGATGGACCAGCTGCGCCAGTGCATCGACGGCTGCGACACCCGGCTGCCCGCCGAGGCGCTGGCAGCGATCGAGGAAGCGCACGCCCGCATGCCCAACCCGGCGCCCTGAGGGCGCTGGCGAAGCCGCGGGCCGGTCCGCCGCGTCCCGAGGCGGCGCCGGCCCGGGGCGTCGACCTCAGCCCGCGGCGACAGCCCGCCGCGTCAGTCCTGGCCGGCGCGCCTGCGCGCGGGCCTGCGCACCTCGGAGACCACCTTGGCCTCGCTCACACCGCCCGCCGCCGGACGCCTTGCGGTGCGCGCCCTGCCGGCGCCGGTTCCTGACGCCGCCCGCGCCGACTTGCGCACCGGCTCGCCGATCTCCACCTCGACCTCGACCTCGGCCTCGCGCCGCCTTCCCGCAGAGCCGGCAGCCGCGCCCGCGGCCGCCTTGCGGAAGCCCATCGCGGACAGCACCTTGTCGGCGCGCGCGCCTGCTTCGGCGACCACGCCGGGTGGAAGGCGCCCCACAAGCATCGGCAAGCCCAGCGACAGCACCAGCAGGTCGTCGACGAAGCCCACCAGCGGCACGTCCGGGATCAGGTCGACCGGGCTCAGCAGGTAGGCTAGCGCGGCGCCGGCCGCGATCTTCAGGGGCAGGGGCGTGTCGGGATGACGCACCGCGAAGAACAGGATCAGCGCCTCGCGGCCGGCCTTGCGGGCCAGGCGGCGCATCTTGAGAAACCACACGATGTGCTCCTTTCCGGAACGTACGAGCTTCAGGGTATACCAGCCGGGAAAACCCCGCTTCGGCCCCCGCAGCCCCGCTCCGCTACCGGACGAGCTGGTTGATCTCGATGATCGGCAGCAGCACCGCGAGCACGATCAGCAGCACCACCCCGCCCATCAGCAGGATCAGCAGCGGCTCCAGGATGCTGGTCATCGCGATCGCACGCCGCTCGGTTTCCGAGGAGAGCGTGCCGGCGGTGCGCTCGAGCATCTCGGCGAGGTTGCCGGTGGACTCGCCGCTGGCGATCATGTGCACCATCATCGGCGGGAACTGCCCGCCCGCGGCGAGCGCCCGCGACAGCGGCGCGCCTTCGCGCACCCGCGAGATGGCATCGGCCACGTTGGCGCGCAGCGCGTCGTTGCCAAGCGTCTGGGCGCCCGCCTCGAGCGCGCGGATCAGCGGCACGCCGCTGGCGGCGAGGATGCCCAGCGTCGACGCGAAGCGGGCGGTGTTGATGCCGCGGATCAGACGGCCGAACAGCGGCAGCTCGAGCAGGCGCTCGTGCCAGGCCAGCCTGAAGCTGGGCGAGCGCAGCGCGGCCCGGAACGCGAAGCCCGCGGCCACCAGCGCCGCCAGCATCCACCACCCCCAGGCGCGCACGAAGTCCGAGGCCGCGATCAGCGCCTTGGTCAGCATCGGCAGCTCCTGCCGGCTCTGCGCGAACACCCCCACCACCTGCGGCACCACGTAGGCGAGCAGCGCGGTGATCACGCCGATGGCCACCAGCGTGACGATCGCCGGATAGGTGAAGGCCAGCGTGATCCGCTGCGACAGCGCGGTGCGCGCCTCGACGTAGTCCGCCAGCCGGTCCATCACCAGCGCGAGGTCGCCGGACTGCTCGCCCGCCGCCACCAGCGCGCGGTACACCTCGGGGAAGTCGCGCGGGAAGCGCGACAGCGCCTGCGCGAAGGTCTGCCCGGACACGACCTCGCTGCGCACCGCGGCGAGCCGATCGCGCACCGCGGGCCGCTCGGCCTGCTCGATCACCGCGCCGAGCGCCTGCTCCAGCGGCAGCCGCGCCGACAGCAGGCTGGACAGCTGGCGCGTGACCAGGGTCAGCTCACCGGTGCGGATCCGCCCGCCCAGGGCCTGGCGCATGCCGCCTGCCGCCCCCGAGGGCAGCACGTCGATCGGCACCAGCCCGCGCTCGCGCAGCAGGGTGCGCGCCTGCCGGGGCGAGTCGGCGTCGAGCACGCCCTTCTCGATGCGTCCGTCGACGGTGGAAGCCTCGAAGCGATAGGCGGGCATGCGCGGTGCGGTGGTATGCGTTGGCGTGGGGCGCGGCGGCCGGCGGAACCCGGGCCGGCCTCAGTCCCGCGTCACGCGGATGACTTCGTCGAGCGATGTGACGCCGGACTCGACCCAGCGGCGGCCATCCTCACGCATCGAGCTCATCCCGTTGGCGAGCGCCGAGGCGCGAAGCTCCGACTCGGGCGCTCCGCGATGGATCAGCCCGCGCAGCTCGTCGTCGACGGTGAGCAGTTCGTAGACCCCGGTGCGCCCCGCGAATCCGCTGCGGTTGCAGGCCAGGCAGCCCACGGCCCGCCAGCCATTGGTGAGCGGATCGGGCTCGCGGCACTGGGTGCACAGCTTGCGCACCAGGCGCTGGGCCGCAACGCCGAGCAGGCTCGACGACAGCAGGAAGGGCTCGACGCCCATGTCGATCAGGCGCGTGACTGCGGAAGCCGCGTCGTTGGTGTGCAGCGTGGCCAGCACCAGGTGGCCGGTGAGCGAGGCCTGCACCGCGATCTGCGCGGTCTCGAGGTCGCGGATCTCGCCGATCATGATCACGTCCGGGTCCTGGCGCAGGATCGAGCGCAGCGCCTTCGCGAAGCTCATGTCGATGCGCGCGTTGACCTGCGTCTGGCCGATGCCCTCGAGGTCGTACTCGATCGGGTCCTCGACGGTGAGGATGTTCGTGGTGCTCGAGTCCAGCCGCGACAGCGACGCGTAGAGCGTGGTCGTCTTGCCCGAGCCGGTGGGCCCGGTCACCAGCACGATGCCGTGCGGCTGGTGCACCAGCCGGTCGAAGGCGGCCAGCGTCGGCTGGCTCATGCCGAGCTTGGCGAGGTCCAGCCGGCCGGCCTCCTTGTCGAGCAGGCGCAGCACCGCGCGCTCGCCGTGGCCGGTGGGCAGAGTGGAGACCCGAACGTCGATCGGCCGGCCGCCGATGCGCAGCGCGATGCGGCCGTCCTGCGGCAGGCGCTTCTCTGCGATGTCGAGCTGGGCCAGGATCTTGATGCGCGAGACCAGCGCCGCGTGCAGCTCGCGCCGCGGACGCACCACGTCGCGCAGCGTCCCGTCGACCCGGAAGCGCACCTGGGAATGGCCCTCGAAGGGCTCGATGTGGATGTCCGAGGCGCCGTCCCGGCTGGCCTGCGTGAGCAGCGCGTTGATCATCCGGATGATCGGCGCGTCGTCCTCGGTCTCGAGCAGGTCCTCGATGCGCGGCAGGTCCTGCAGCAGCCGGGACAGGTCGAGGTCGCTCTCCACCTCGTCGACCACCGCGGCGGCCGAGCCCTCCTGCTGCGAGTAGGCGCGGGAGATCGCCGCGGCCACTTCAGCGTCCGGCTTGCGCACGGTCACCAGCCGGTAGGGCAGCGTGCGCGAGAGCTCCGCGAGCGCCTGCACCGGCGTCCGGTCGCCGATCCAGACCTCGAGTGCGTCGCCCGAGGCCGCTGCGACCAGCACCTGGTGGGTGCGCGCGAACGCGTACGGAACGTAGCGCGCCGGGGACAGCGTGGACATTGCCGCGGCGCTCAGTTGCCGCCCGCGCCCGGGGCGCGCAGCGGGACGACGACTTCGCTGGGCGCGCGCCGGATGATCGCCGGCCGCGACTCTTCGATCGGCGCAGCGCGCTGCGCGACCGATGCGTCGATCTCGGGCACCAGGCTGGCGGGCTCGCGCGCACCCTGGTCCGCTCCCGCCTTGCCCCGCACTGGCGGCATCGGCGCCAGATCGGTCGGCTGGAAGTCGGGCAGCGCCCAGTGCTTCGGCAGGCGCGAATCGCCGCGCATCTGCCGCATGTAGTCGTAGCGGTCGGCGGTGACGCCGTGGGCGGCCTCGGCGTCGCGCAGCACCACCGGGCGCAGGAACACCAGCAGGTTGGTCTTGACCCGCTTGCGGTTGTCGTAGCGGAACAGCTGGCCCATCACCGGGACGTCGCCCAGGCCGGGCACCTTCGCCTCGCCGCCCTCGACCCGCTCCTCGATCAGGCCGCCCAGCACCACGATCTGCCCGTCGTCCACCAGCACGTTCGATTCGATCGCCCGCCGGTTGGTGATCAGGCCCTGCGCGGTCTGGCTGGCGACGTTGGAGGTCTCCTGGAAGATCTGCATGCGCACGCTGCCGGATTCGGAGATCTGCGGACGCACGCGCAGCGTGGTGCCGACGTCGCGCCGCTCGATGGTCTGGAAGGGGTTGACCGAGGCGCCGCCCGTACCGGTGGCCGTGAACTGGCCGGTGAGGAAGGGCACGTTCTGGCCGATGATGATGCGCGCCTCCTCGTTGTCCAGCGTCAGCAGGTTGGGCGTTGCCAGGATGTTGGCGTTGGCGCGCGACTCGAGCGCGCGGGCCAGCAGGCCCAGGTTGAAGATGGTCTCGCCGCCGACGGTGATCGCGCCCTTGACCACGCCCAGGTTCAGGCCCTGGCCCGCCGACAGCGGGTTGACCGCGAGGTCGAGGATGTTCGAGCCGCCGTTGCGCGCGCCGAGGTTGGTGCCGCCGATCACGCTGGATCCGCTGCGGCCGTCCAGGCCGTTGAGGAACTGCCACTGCACGCCGAGCTCGGCCGCCTTCTCGGCGGTGACCTCGACGATCAGCGACTCGATGAAGACCTGCGCGCGCCGCGCGTCGAGCTGCTCGATCACCGCGCGCAGGTTGCGGAAGACCGGCGCCGGGGCCGTGATGATCAGCGAGTTGGTGGAGGGATCGGCTGCGATGATCGCGCCCCCGGCCTGGAAGCTGCCGCTGCCCTGCTGCTGCGTGCCGCCCTGCGTCGCGCCGAGCGCCTGCGCGGTGTTGGCCGAAGCGCCCGCACCGGTGGAGGCGCCGAGGGAAGCGCCGGCCCCTGCCCCGACGCCGGCTCCGACACCGGTGCCGGTCGCGCCGAGGGCGGAGAAGCCCGACCCCATGGTGCCCGCAGCGGCGCCCGCGCCGCCGCCGGCGCCGCCCCGCCCGCCATCGCCGGAGAGCACGCCGCGCAGCACCTCGGCCAGGCGCACCGCCTCGGCGTTGCGCAGGTAGACGACATGGATATTGCCGGGCTGCTCGCTCGGCTGGTCCAGGCGCACCACCAGGCTCTTGGCCAGGTTCATCTTCGCGCGGCTGGGCGTGCGGATCATCACCGCATTGATGCGCGGGTCGGCCATCAGGGTGACGCGCTGGCCGGGGTCGACCTGGGCGCCCTGCGCCGCCCGGCTGGTGTCGTCGAGCATCCGCGACACCGAGACCGCGATGTCGCTGGCCAGCGCGTGCCGCACCGGCATCACCTCGACGTCGCTCGTCGACGGCGTGTCCAGCGTGGCGATGATCCGGCCGAGCCGCTGCAGGTTTGCCGCGTAGTCGGTGACCACCAGCGAGTTGTTGCTCGGGTAGGCGGTGATCGTGTTGTTGGCGGTGATCAGGGGCCGCAGCACCGGCACCAGGTTGCTCGCCGACTCGTAGTTCAGGCGGAAGATCTGCGTCATCACCTGGTCGCCGCCGCGATCTGCGCCGCTGCCCGCCGACACCGGGCCCGACTGAAGCTTGGCGTCGGCCTCGGGCACCACGCGCGAGAGCTGACCGCTCTCGACCACCGCGAAGCCCTGCACGCGCAGCGAGGCCTGCAGCAGCTCGTAGGCCTTCTGCCGGGTGACCGGCGCCGGGGTCTCCAAGGTGATCTTGCCGCGCACGCGCGGATCGATCAGGAAGGAGCGGTTGAGCAGGTGCCCGAAGGCGCCGACCACCGCGTCGATCTCGGCGTCCCTGAAATTGAGGGTGATGCGGTCGGGAGAGGACTGCGCCGGCGGCTGTGCCTCGGCGCGCACCTTGGCGGGCCGGGACTGCGCATGCGCCGCAGTCGGGCCGGCCAGCAGCGCCGGGCAGACGGCCGCAAGCAGCAGGAAGGCACGCAGGCGCCCCTCGAGCGGCCCCCGGGCCGCGGCAAAACCGCGCAGCATGCGCAACATCATCCCCCAATCCTGATGATCGTCCGGTCGCCCTCGCGCCGGCCGATCAGGGCCAACAGCGACTGCAAACGGGATTTCTCGGCGCCCTCGGCGCTGGCCGAGGCGGTGAAATTCAGGCCGGCGCGCCGTGCCCATTGGCCGCTGCCCTCCAGCTTCAGCGGCCCCGAGAGGGTGCGCAGGCCGAGGGACACGTCCTGGCCGGTGCCGGTGACGTCGATACGGTAGCTGCCGAGGGGGCGCACCGGGGTCATCGCGGAGGCGGCGTCGCGCAGCTCGATGCTGACGCGGCCGTCGAGCACGCCCTGCCGGATCGTCAGGGAGTCCCAGCGCAGCGACAGCGCCGCGGATGGCCGGATTGTATTCCACGGGGATCCGAGCCTCGACAGCTCGACCGACGGAAGGTCGAGGCTGCCCGCGCCGATGCGCACCTCGGCCGGATGCCCGCCGATGCTCACCGGCTCGGGCATCGATCCGATCGACAGGCTGGCGTCGATGATGCCCAGCATCAGCGGCAGCACCGAGAGCTGCCAGTCCACCGTGCCCGGCAGCGCGAAGCCTTCGACCACCGGCCCCTCGCCGCTGGCGGCCGAGGGATCGGCGATGACCAGCCTGCCCTGGCCGCGCCAGACGGTGCCCTCGGCGTCGGCCAGGCGGACGCGGCCCAGGCTGGCCCGGTCGATGGCGCGGTCGGCCCAGGAGGCCGGCGCGAAGACGGCCGCCACCAGCAGCGCCGGCAGCAGCGCGGCCAGGGCCAGAGCCAGCCAGCGGCCGAGGCCGCGCCGCCGCATCCCGGCCGCCACTCAGCGGCCCTCCCGCGACGGTGCCTCGAGCACCAGCCGCACCGACACCACCCCGGGACTCGCCTCGCGGGTGATGGAGACCGTCGCCACGCGCAGCCGCGTCTCGCGCACCGTCGTGTCCAGCCACTCCAGCCAGCCGGCGTGCGGGACGCCCTTGAAACGCAGGTCGAACAGGCCGTCGGAGACCTCCAGCGCGGCGAGGCCGGGC
>JBKHVS010000027.1:0-25205 GCA_046569945.1 Gammaproteobacteria bacterium
ATGGGGGGATATGCAAGATCGTGAACTTTATGGCACAGTTTGCGCACGCAAGGCCCACGCTTGCGTCTTGCGTTATTGCGCAGGCTCTTGTCTGGGTTGCATTTCTCGGTTCGCTGGTTCCGGTTCGCCTCGAAATGCAATGAACGTGTTCCGTGTTCTGTTTCGAGGATGATTCGATGCCTACCAAGATCTACGTCGGCAACCTGCCCTGGAGGGCTACCGACGCCCAGCTCACGCAGTTGTTCGGCGCCCACGGCGAAGTCACCGATGCCCGTATCGTGACCGACCGCGAAACCGGCCGCTCGCGCGGCTTCGGTTTCGTCACCATGACCAACGCCGAGGAGGCCCAGAACGCCATTCGCGCTCTGAACGGCCATTCGCTCGAAGGGCGCAGCCTCGTGGTCAACGAGGCCCGCGAGCAGCAGGGCGGTGGCGGTGGCGGTGGCGGCTTCCGTCGCGGTGGCGGCGGTGGCGGCGGCTATGGCGGTGGCGGTGGCGGTGGCGGTGGCGGTGGCTACGGCGGTGGTGGCGGTGGCGGCTACGGCGGCGATCGCGGCGGCGGTGGCGGCTACGGCGATCGTGGCGGCGGCGGCGGTGGCGGTCGTGGCGGCTTCGGCGGCGGAGACCGGGGCGAAGGCGGCGGCTACGGCGGCCCGCGCCGCCCGCGCCAGTAGGCAAGGGCGCAGCGCGGGGCTCGTCCCCGCGCACCGTCCGCAATGAAAGATGCCGGCCCGGAGCCGGCATTTTTCATTGTCCAGTGCGCGCCAGGGGCGCCCGCATGCGCGGGCTCCCTGCGCGGGTGCAGGGTCACATCGAGGTGTAGTTCGGGCCGCCGCCGCCCTCCGGTACCACCCATACGATGTTCTGCGTCGGATCCTTGATGTCGCAGGTCTTGCAGTGCACGCAGTTCTGCGCGTTGATCTGCAGGCGGTCGGTTCCGTCGTCGTCGCGCACGAACTCGTAGACGCCGGCGGGGCAGTAGCGCTGCTCCGGGCCCGCGTACTTGGACAGGTTCACGTTGACCGGCACCGACGCGTCCTTGAGCGTCAGGTGGATCGGCTGGTTCTCCTCGTGGTTGGTGTTCGAGATGAACACCGACGAGAGCCGGTCGAAGGTGAGCTTGCCGTCGGGCTTCGGATACTGGATGGGCTGGAACTCCGAGGCCGGGCGCAGCATTTCGTGGTCGGCGTGCGTGTTGTGCATCGTCCACGGAGCCTTGCCCTTGAACACCACCTGGTCGATGCCGACCAGCAGCGTGCCCAGCCACAGGCCCTTGGACATCGCGGGCTTGAAATTGCGGGCACGGTAGAGCTCGTCGTGGAGCCAGGAGGCCTTGAAGGACTCCGGATAGGCGTCGAGCTTGTCCGAGCTGCGGCCCGCGCCCAGCGCGTCGAAGGCGGCTTCGGCGGCGAGCATGCCGGTCTTGATCGCAGCGTGGCTGCCCTTGATCCGCGAGGCGTTCAGGAAGCCAGCGTCGCAGCCCACGAGCGCTCCGCCCGGGAAGACCAGGTCGGGCAGCGAGTTGATGCCGCCGGCCGTGATCGCGCGCGCGCCGTAGGCCAGGCGCTTGCCGCCCTCGAGGTACTTGCGGATCTCGGGATGCGTCTTGTAGCGCTGGAACTCCTCGTACGGCGACAGGTAGGGATTCTGGTAGGCCAGGCCGACGACGAAGCCGACCGCGACCTTGTTGTCGTCGAAGTGATAGAGGAAGGAACCGCCGTAGGTGTCGCTGGCCAGCGGCCAGCCGGCGGTGTGGATCACCAGCCCGGGGACGTGCCTGGACGGGTCGATCTCCCAGAGCTCCTTCAGGCCGATGCCGTAGCTCTGCGGATCGCGGCCCTTGTCCAGCCCGAAGCGCGCGATCAGCTGCTTGCCGAGGTGGCCGCGCGCGCCCTCGGAAAACAGCGTGTACTTCGCATGCAGTTCCATGCCGGGCTGGAAGTTTTCGGTGGGCTGGCCGTCGCGGCCGACGCCCATGTTGCCGGTGGCCACCCCCTTGATCGAGCCGTCCTCGTTGAACAGCACCTCGGAGGCGGCGAAGCCGGGGTAGATCTCGACGCCCAGCGCCTCGGCCTGCTGGCCCAGCCAGCGCACGACGTTGGCCAGGCTGATCACGTAGTTGCCGTGGTTCTGGAAGCAGCCGGGCAGCATCCATCCGGGAACGCTGCGCGCCCCGTTCTCCGAGAGGAACATGAAGCGGTCTTCGACCACGGGCGTGTTGAGCGGGGCGCCCATCGCCTTCCAGTCGGGGAAGAGTTCGTTGATCGCGCGCGGATCCATCACCGCGCCGGACAGGATGTGGGCGCCGACCTCGGAGCCCTTCTCGAGCACGCAGACGCCCACTTCGCGGCCCTGCTCGGCCGCAAGCTGCTTGAGCCGGATCGCCGCGGAGAGCCCGGCAGGGCCTCCGCCGACGATCACGACGTCGTATTCCATCGCATCGCGCTGAATGTCCATGCTGTTCTTGTCCTTCGAAGTGCTGTCGTGGCCGTAACGGGGGATTTTCCCAGCAATCGGTCATTTGGCGCAAACCGCGGCCGGGCGCGCGCGCTGTGCGATCATCGGCGCCATCCAGAACCCCCGAGAACAGACAAGGAGCCAGCGTGTCCACCACCTTCGAACTCAACGGCAAGATCGCCCTCGTGACGGGCGCCTCCAGCGGCCTGGGCACCCGGTTCGCCCGCGTGCTCGCCGCCAACGGCGCGCAGGTGGTGCTCGCGTCGCGCCGCGTGGAGCGCCTGAAGGAACTGCGCGCCGAGATCGAGGCTGCGGGCGGCGCCGCGCACGTCGTCGCGATGGACGTCACCGACGTCGACAGCATCCGCGCGGCCGTGTCCTACGCCGAGACCGAGGCGGGTCCGATCGACATCCTGGTGAACAACTCCGGGGTCAGCACCACGCAGCGGCTGGTGGACGTCACGCCCGAGGATTACGACTTCGTCTTCGACACCAACACGCGCGGCTCCTTCTTCGTTGCCCAGGAGGTTGCCAGGCGGATGATCTCCCGCGCCAAGGCCGCAGGGGGCGAGGCCGCGCCCCGCCAGGCGCGCATCATCAACATCGCCTCGATGGCGGCGCTCAAGGTGCTGTCGCAGATCGGCGTCTACTGCATGAGCAAGGCCGCGGTCGTCCACATGACGAAATCGATGGCGCTCGAGTGGGGGCGCTACAACATCAACGTCAATGCGATCTGCCCGGGCTACATCGTGACCGAGCTCAACGAGCATCACTGGGAGACCGAGGGCGGACGCAAGCTCGTGCAGATGCTGCCGCGCCAGCGGCTGGGCATGCCCGAGGATCTCGACGGCCTGCTGCTGCTGCTCGCCGACGACAAGTCGCGCTTCATCAACGGCGCGGTGATCGCCGCGGACGACGGCTTCGGCATCTGAGGTCCGGGATGTTCGAGCGTCCTTCCGACAGCCTGCTGGTCTTCCAGCTCGAGGTGCCCATCCGCTGGGGCGACATGGATGCGATGGGCCACGTCAACAACACCGTCTACTTCCGGTTCATGGAGCAGACCCGGATCAGCTGGTTCGAGGCCATGGGCCTGGACTCGCGGCCCGAGGCCGGAGAGGGGATGGTGGTCGTCAACGCCTATTGCACCTTCGCACGGCAGTTCGAGTACCCGGGCACGGTGCTGTGCCGGCACTACGTGGGCCGGCTCGGCAACTCGAGCTTCGAGACCTACGTGGAGATGAGCCGCACCGACGACCCGGACACGGTCTGCGCCTACGGCGGGGCCAAGGGCGTCTGGGTGGACTACGCGCAGCAGAAGTCCCGGCCGCTGCCGCCGCAGGTGCGGGAGGCGATCCTGACGCCGCGGCTGGGGTGAACGCTGCGGGCGGTCCGGCCGCCCGCGGTCGCGCCCCGCGCGGTTCAGGCGAGCGCGGAGGTGTCCACCGGGCAGCCGGTCTTCGCGCTGACCTCCGCGGCGGTGACGCCGGGGGCGAGTTCGAGCAGCTTCAGGCCCGAGGGCGTGACGTCGAGCACGCAGAGGTCGGTGATGATCATGTTGACGACGCCGACGCCGGTCAGCGGAAGCTCGCACTTCGGCAGGATCTTGAGATCCTCGGTGCCATCCTTCTTCTTGGCGGTGTGCTCCATCAGCACGATGACGCGGCCCACGCCTGCGACCAGGTCCATCGCGCCGCCCATGCCCTTGACCATCTTGCCGGGGATCATCCAGTTGGCGAGGTCTCCGGTCTGGCTGACCTGCATCGCGCCCAGCACTGCGAGGTTGATCTTGCCTGCGCGGATCATCGCGAAGGAGTCGGCGCTGGAGAAGATCGAGGAGCCGGGCAGGGTGGTGACCGTCTGCTTGCCGGCGTTGATGAGGTCGGGGTCGACCTCGTCCTCGGTGGGGAAGGGGCCGATGCCCAGCAGTCCGTTCTCCGACTGCAGCCAGACTTCCATGCCCTTGGGCACGTGGTTGGCCACGAGCGTCGGCAGGCCGATGCCGAGGTTCACGTAGAAGCCGTCGCGCAGCTCCTGTGCTGCGCGCGCCGCCATCTGGTCGCGGGTCCATGCCATGTCGATGTCTCCTGGGCTCAGCGGGGGCGGGTGGTGCGCTGCTCGATGCGCTTCTCGGGATCCGGGTTGTGCACGATGCGGTGCACGAAGATGCCCGGCAGGTGGATCTGGTCGGGGTCGAGCTCGCCGGTGGCGACGATGACCTCGGCCTCGACCACGGTGACCTTCCCGGCCATCGCCACGTTAGGGTTGAAGTTGCGCGCGGTGCGCCGGAACACGAGGTTGCCGGCGCGGTCGGCCATCCAGGCCTTCACCAGGGACACGTCCGGGAGGAGGGCGCGCTCCATCACGTACTGGTGGCCGTCGAACTCGCGCACCTCCTTGCCCTCGGCAACGATGGTGCCCACGCCGGTGCGGGTGAAGAAGGCCGGGATGCCGGCGCCGCCGGCGCGCAGCTTCTCGGCCAGCGTGCCCTGCGGGGTGAATTCCAGCTCGAGCTCGCCGGACAGGTACTGGCGCTCGAACTCCTTGTTCTCGCCGACGTAGCTGGCGATCATCTTGCGGACCTGCCGCGTCGCCAGCAGCTGGCCGAGGCCGAAGCCGTCGACGCCCGCGTTGTTGGAGATGCAGGTCAGATTCCTGGCGCCGGAATCGCGCAGCGCCGCGATCAGCGCCTCGGGGATGCCGCACAGGCCGAAGCCGCCGACCGCGATGGTCTGGCCATCCTGGACGACGCCGGCGAGCGCCGCGTGGGCGTTCGGGTACACCTTGCTCATCTGGCACCTCGGAGGGTTGATCGTTCGCGCTGGATTATAACGACCGCGTCCTGCGTGGCAGGCGGCTGGCCTAGAATGTCGGACAGTCTCCTTCTCCGGACCGTCAGCCGATGACCTCCGCCCGCGAACCGTCCGGAGCCTCCGTGCCCCGCCCAGAGAACAGTGCCGTGCCCGCCTCGCTCGAGCGCGCGTTGGAGCGCGCCCGCGGCGAGCGCGACGACGCGCTGCGCCACGCGCTCGAGGCGGAGCGGCAGCGCGACCTGGGGCAGGAGCTCGCCCTGCGCTTCGAGCGCGAGTTCGAGGAGGAGCGGCGCGCGCTGGCGCAGGCGATCCAGGACGAGCTCGGCCATCATGCGATGTCGATCCGCACCATCGCCGCCACGCTCGAGAGCCGGCTGGCCGGGCGCGAACCCTCGCTGGCGCAGCTGGCCCTGCTGATGGTCCGCAACGCCGATGCGCTGTCGGCGTCGGTCCGGGCGGCGATCCGCAGGATCCGGCCCGAGCCGCTGGAGCACGGCGGGCTGCTGGAAGGCCTGCGCTCGCTGCTCGCCGAGTGGGGCTCGCGCAAGCCCGCGGTCCGCTTCGAGCTGCTCGTCGAGCCTGCCGACGAGGAGGTCTTCGGGCTCGGCGCGGCGGCCGTCGAGGCGGCCGCCTGGCGGATCGTGGCCGAGGCGGTCGAGAACGCGGTCGGGCACGGCTGCGCCGGCACGGTGGTGGTCTCGGTGCGGCAGGAGGAGGGCATGCTCACGGTGCAGGTCAGCGACGACGGGCCCGGCCTCGCGGCACGCCGCGCCGACGGCGCGGGCCTGCGCGCGATGCACGAACGCGCCCGGGCCTGCGGCGGCAGCGTCACGGTTGCCGACGGGGAGTCGGGCGGTGCCGAGGTGCTCGCCCGTCTTCCCTGGCCGGGCGGCCCGGCGAGGATGCCGGCCGCCTGAGATTGTTCACGGCTTTCCAGCCTTTCGCCCCGTCCCGCCCGGTCCCAGGCCGGCGCGGGCAGGTATAATTTCTTTTTACCGGTTGCCCGCCCATGACCAAGTTCGTTTTCGTCACCGGTGGTGTGGTGTCCTCGCTCGGAAAGGGCATCGCCGCCGCGTCGATGGCCGCGCTGCTCGAGTCGCGGGGCCTGCGAGTCACCCTCCTCAAGCTCGATCCCTACATCAACGTCGATCCCGGAACGATGAGCCCGTTCCAGCACGGCGAAGTCTTCGTCACCGAAGACGGCGCCGAGACGGATCTCGACCTCGGCCATTACGAGCGCTTCATCAGCGCCAGGATGCGCCGCTTCAACAACTTCACCACCGGCCAGATCTACGACTCGGTGCTGCGCAAGGAGCGCCGCGGCGAGTACCTGGGCCGCACGGTGCAGGTGATCCCGCACATCACCAACGAGATCCAGGCCTTCATCGAGCGCGGCGCGGGCGTCGGCACGCCCGAGGCTGCCGACGTGGCCATCGTCGAGATCGGCGGAACCGTGGGGGACATCGAGTCGCTGCCCTTCCTCGAGGCGGTGCGCCAGATGAGCCTGAAGCTGGGCCGCGGCAACTCCTGCTTCGTCCACCTGACGCTGGTGCCCTTCATCGCCTCGGCCGGCGAGCTCAAGACCAAGCCCACGCAGCACTCGGTGCAGAAGCTGCGCGAGATCGGCATCCAGGCCGACATGCTGCTGTGCCGCGCCGATCGCCGCGTTCCGGACGACGAGCGGGCGAAGATCAGCATGTTCTCGAACGTCGAGCTCGACTCCGTGATCTCGGTCTGGGATGCCGACAGCATCTACAAGATCCCGCGGATGCTGCACGACCAGAACGTGGACGACACCGTCTGCGACATCCTGCGCCTGGTCGTCCCGCCGGCCGACCTCACGATGTGGGACCGCCTGGTGTATGCGCTCGAGCATCCGCGGCAGGACGTGCGGATCGCGATGGTCGGCAAGTACGTCGACCTCACCGAGTCCTACAAGTCGCTCACCGAGGCGCTGGTGCATGCCGGCATCCACACCCAGAGCCGGGTGCTGATCGACTACATCGATTCCGAGCAGATCGAGAACGACGGCGGGGCCACGCTCGCCTCGCTGTCCGGCTACGACGCCATCCTCGTGCCGGGCGGCTTCGGCCGGCGCGGCGTCGAGGGCAAGATCGCCGCCATCCGGCATGCGCGCGAGAACGGCATTCCCTACCTCGGCATCTGCCTGGGCATGCAGCTCGCCGTGATCGAGTACGCGCGTGACGTCTGCGGCCTGGAAGGCGCGAACAGCACCGAGTTCGACCCGGACACCGCGCATCCGGTGGTCGGCCTGATCACCGAGTGGCTCGACCGCGCGGGCAACGTGGAGCGGCGCGACGCGGGCTCCGATCTCGGCGGCACCATGCGCCTGGGCGCGCAGCGCTGCCCGGTGGTGCCGGGCACCATCGCCGCCGGGGTCTACGGCGAGACGGTCTACGAGCGGCATCGCCATCGCTACGAGGTCAACAACCACTACGTGCCGCAGTTCGAGCAGGCGGGCCTGCGTGTGTCGGCGCGCACCCCGAGCGAAGGCCTCACCGAGATCGTCGAGCTGCCGCAGGCCGGCCGCGGCGCCCATCCCTGGTTCGTCGGCGTCCAGTTCCATCCCGAGTTCACCTCCACGCCGCGCGCGGGCCACCCGCTGTTCAAGGCCTATGTCGAGGCCGCCATCGCCCAGTCGGAGCGCATGCGTGCGCGCCGCGTCGCCTGACAGGAGCTGCCGATGCAGTTGTGCGGATTCGAGGTCGGCCTGGACCGCCCCTTCTTCCTGATCGCCGGCCCCTGCGTGATCGAGTCGCGCGAGGCTGCGATGGACACCGCCGGGCGCCTCAGGGAGATCGCCGCCGCGGTGGGCGTGCCCTTCATCTACAAGTCCTCCTTCGACAAGGCCAACCGCAGCTCCGGGAAATCCTTCCGGGGCCCGGGCATGGACGAGGGGCTGAAGATCCTGTCGGACGTGCGCTCGGCGCTCGGCGTTCCCGTGCTGACCGACATCCACGAGGCGTACCAGGTCGACGCGGTGGCGGCGGCAGTCGACGTGCTTCAGACGCCGGCCTTCCTGTGCCGGCAGACCGATTTCATCCGTGCGGTCGCGGCCTCTGGCCGTCCGGTCAATATCAAGAAGGGCCAGTTCCTCGCGCCGCACGACATGAAGAACGTCGTCGACAAGGCGCGCGAGGCAGCGGTGGAAGCCGGCGGCAGCGGCGACACCATCATGGTCTGCGAGCGCGGCGTCTCCTTCGGCTACAACAACCTGGTCTCGGACATGCGCTCGCTGGCCATCATGCGCGAGACCGGCTGCCCGGTGGTCTTCGACGCCACGCACTCGGTGCAGCTGCCCGGCGGCCAGGGAAGCTCCTCGGGCGGCCAGCGGGAGTTCGTGCCGGTGCTGGCGCGCGCGGCCGTGGCCGCCGGCGTGGCCGGCGTGTTCATGGAGAGCCATCCGGATCCCGCGAAGGCGCTCTCCGACGGTCCCAACGCCTGGCCGATGGACCGCATGCAGGAACTGCTCTTCACCCTCAAGGAGCTCGACGCGGCGGTCAAGCGCGCGGGCTTCCCCGAGGCCACGATCACCGGCTGAGCCCCCGGTTCCATCGAACCAGGGCCCCGGCCAACGAACCCCAAGAGACAGAAAGCCAACATGAGTTCAATCGTCGACATCATCGGCCGCGAGATCATCGATTCGCGGGGCAACCCAACCGTCGAGTGCGACGTCCTCCTGGAGTCGGGCGTCATGGGCCGCGCGGCGGTGCCGTCCGGGGCGTCCACCGGTTCGCGCGAGGCCATCGAGCTGCGCGACGGCGACGCAGCGCGCTACCTGGGCAAGGGCGTGCTGCAGGCGGTCGAGAACATCAACACCGAAGTCTCCGAAGCGATCATGGGGCTCGACGCCACCGAGCAGGCCTACATCGACCGCACCCTGCTCGAGCTCGACGGCACCGAGAACAAGTCGCGCCTGGGCGCCAACGCCACGCTGGCGGTCTCGATGGCGGTGGCGAAGGCCGCGGCCGAGGAGTCCGGCCTGCAGCTGTACCGCTATTTCGGCGGATCGGGCGCGATGTCGCTGCCGGTCCCGATGATGAACGTCATCAACGGCGGCGCGCACGCGAACAACAACCTGGACATCCAGGAGTTCATGATCATCCCGGTGGGCGCGCCCAGCTTCCGCGAGGCGGTGCGCTACGGCGCCGAGGTCTTCCATGCGCTGAAGAAGCTCATCCATGACCGCGGAATGTCCACCGCGGTGGGCGACGAGGGCGGTTTCGCTCCCTCGGTGGCCAACCACGAGGCCGCCATCCAGCTGATCCTCGAGGCGATCGACCGCGCCGGCTACGAGCCCGGCCGCCAGATCGCCCTGGGCCTGGACTGCGCCAGCTCCGAGTTCTACAAGGACGGCCGCTACCGCCTCGAAGGCGAGGGCCTCGACCTCGACGCCGCCGGGCTGACCAACCTGCTCGCCACCTGGTGCGACAAGTACCCGATCATCTCGATCGAGGACGCGATGGCCGAGAACGACTGGGAGGGCTGGAAGCATCTCACCGACGCGCTCGGCGACCGGGTGCAGCTGGTCGGCGACGACCTCTTCGTCACCAACACCCGCATCCTGCAGCAGGGCATCGACGAGGGCATCGCCAACTCGATCCTCATCAAGATCAACCAGATCGGCACGCTCACCGAGACCTTCGCGGCGATCGAGCTCGCCAAGCGCTACAACTACACTGCGGTCGTGTCGCACCGCTCCGGCGAGACCGAGGACACCACGATCGCCGACATCGCGGTGGCGACCAACGCGCTGCAGATCAAGACCGGTTCGATGAGCCGCACCGACCGCATCGCGAAGTACAACCAGCTGCTGCGCATCGAGGAAGACCTCGGCGACGTCGCCAGCTACCCGGGCCGTTCCGCCTTCTACAACCTGCGCTGATGACGGCGCGCCGCGGGCGGTCGCTGCGGCGCCCGAATCACTTATGATGCGCGCATGAAGCTGCTCGCACTCACGCTCGCAGGCCTGCTCGCGCTGATCCAGTATCCGCTCTGGCTGGGCAAGGGCGGCTGGCTGCGCGTGTGGGAGCTCGACCGGCAGGTGCAGGCGCAGCAGGCGAACAACCGCCGCCTGACGCAGCGCAACGCGTCTCTCGAGGGCGAGGTCGGCGACCTCCGGCAGGGCCTGCTGGCCGTGGAGGAGCGGGCGCGCTACGAGCTCGGCATGGTCCGCGCCGACGAGGTCTTCATCCAGTTCAGCGACTCCGGCGCCCGGCGCATGCCCACCGCGGATCCGGCGGGCGGGGAAGAGGTGCGCGTCGCGCGCACCCGCCCGGTCACTGAAGTCGCGAAGGGCCCGGGCCGCTGACGACCGGGACGAACAGCTCGGCGCAGTCGACCCGGTCGAAGGTGTAGGGCAGGTTGCAGAACTCGCAGCGGACCTCGACCGCGCCCCGCTCCGTCACGATCCCCTCGACCTCCTCCTCGCCCAGCATCCGCAGCATCGACGCGACCTTCTCGCGCGTGCAGGTGCATGCGAAGCGGCACTGCCGCTCGTCGAAGGCGTGCAGCGGCTCCTGCCAGAACAGCCGGCGGATCACGTGCTCGGGGGCGAGCCTGAGCAGCTCGCCGCGGGTGATGGTGTCGGCCAGCTGCTGCATCCGGTTCCAGGCGTCGTCGTCGTCGATCGGCGTCTCCGCGGCCGGCGGCGCGAGCGGTGCGTTGCCCCCGGTGGAGGGCAGGCGCTGCAGCAGCAGCCCGACCGCGCGGCGGCCATCGGCCGCAAGCCACATCCGGGTGGGAAGCTGCTCGGAGCGCGCCATGTAGTGCTCCAGCACCAGCGCGACGCTGCTGCCCTCGAAGGGCACGATGCCCTGGTAGGGCTGGCGGCCGGGCGCGGGCTTGCCGGGCACCAGCGTGACCACGAAGCGGCCCTTGCCGTGGACGTCGACCAGCTCGCGCAGGCTGGCGTCTTCCGCCGGCGCCGGAGCCTCTTCGCGCAGCTTGACGGTTGCACGATAGTCGCCGTCGGCATCGCATTCGACGACGAACAGCGCCACCGGCCCGTCGCCATGGATCTGCAGCACCAGCGATCCGTCGAACTTCAGCGTCGCGGCCAGCAGCAGCGCCGCCGCGGACAGCTCGCCGAGGCGGTCGCGCACGCTCTCGGGAAGTTCGTGGCGGTTCACCACCTCGAGCCAGGCGTCGTCCAGCGAGACGATCTCGCCGCGAACCGGAGCGCCCTGCAGCAGGAAACGTTGCAGCGAGTCGCTCATGCGATGCGTTTGAGCTGCTGCCTGAAGAAGGCTGCGCGCTGCGCGTAGTTGCGGGCGTTCAAGCGGAAGCGCTCGGCCTCCTCGGGACTCACCTGGCGGACGATCCTGCCGGGGGCGCCCAGCACCACGCTGCCGTCGGGGATCACCTTGTCCTCGGCGATCAGCGCGCCGGCGCCGATCAGGCAGCCCCGTCCGATCTTCGCGCGGTTCAGGATCACCGCCTGGATCCCGACCAGCGTTCCGTCGCCGATCGTGCAGCCGTGCAGCATGGCCTGGTGGCCGATCACGACCTCCGAGCCCACGGTCAGCGGGGCGCCGGGGTCGGTGTGCAGCACGGCGGACTCCTGCACGTTGCTGCCCTCGCCGATGTCGATGAGCTCGTTGTCGCCGCGCAGGGTGGCGTTGAACCAGATGCTGGAGTTGGCGCGCAGGCGCACGCGGCCGATCACCTGGGCCGCGTCGGCCACCCAGGCGCTGGGGTCGATCTCGGGGATCCTGTCGTCGAGCTGGAAGATTGCCATCGGGGGTTCCGTCGTCATGGGTCCGGAGCGCGCGCGGCGCCGGCTTCCGGAAAAGGGGCGCAAGTCTAAGCGATCCGCGCCCGGCGTGCTGGCATGCTAGCCCGAGGCCCCGGACGCCCCAAAGGCGGCGGGAATGATTCCGGACCGTAAAGGGCGCGCCTGCAGGCCGCGCCCGCGCTTCCTATAATGGAGGGCTTGCGGAGTCTCCATTGCCCAGCTACCTGCCCCGTCGCCACAGCCGTTCCGAGTTCCATCCCGTGCGTGGACTGAGCTATCACGTCCGCATCTGGGATCCCGTTCCCGATCGCCCCCAGGAGGGGACGCTGGTCCTCCTGCACGGCTGGATGGACGTTTCCGCGTCCTTCCAGTTCCTGGTCGACGCCTTCGAGCGGAACTGGCGGATCATCGCTCCGGACTGGCGGGGCTTCGGCCTGAGCGACCGGCCGGGGGCGGACAGCTACTGGTTCCCGGACTACCTCGCAGACCTCGACATCCTGCTCGACACGCTGCTGCCCGACCAGGAGGTCGACCTGGTCGCGCACAGCATGGGCGGCAACGTCGCCACGCTGTATTCGGGGGTGCGGCCGCACCGGGTGCGCAGGCTGGTCAACCTCGAGGGGCTGGGAATGCAGGCGACCCGTCCCGAGCAGGCGCCGGGGCGGTATGCGCGCTGGATCGACGAGATCAAGCACGGCGCCCGGCTGCGCGACTACGGTTCGCGCGCGGAGGTCGCCGAGCGGCTGGCGCAGAACAATCCGCGGCTGAGCCCGGCGAAGGCCGCCTTCCTTGCCGAGCACTGGTCGCTGCCCGGTGCGGACGGCCGCTTCGTGCTGGCCGGCGACCCCGCCCACAAGATCGTCAACGCGCAGCTCTACCGCGTCGAGGAGGTGCTTGCCTGCTGGCGCGAGGTCCGCGCGGACGTGCTGCTGGTGGTGGCCAACCGCTCCGAGCGCTGGCACGCCTTCCTCAACACCGAGGAGTTCCGGCTGCGCAAGCTGGCGCTGCGTTCGCTGCGCACCGAGATCGTCGACGACGCGGGCCACATGCTCCACCACGACCAGCCCGAGGCCGTGGCCCGGCTGGTGGAGGAGTTCATCCCGTGAAGCCGGCGGCGCGGGTGCTCAACGCCGACCTTCACTGTCACTCGGACCGGTCGGACGGAACCCTCGGGCCAGCGGAGGTGGTGCGCCGCGCGCACGCGAACGGCGTCGAGATGCTGGCGCTCACCGATCACGACGAACTGGACGGCCTGGCCGATGCCGCGGCCGAGGCCCGGCGCCTCGGGCTCCGGTTCGTGCCCGGAGTCGAGATCTCGGTCAGCTGGGCCGGCGAGACGGTGCACGTGCTGGGACTGGGCATCGATCCGGCCTGCGCCGAACTGGTCGAGGGCCTGGCGCGCACGCGCTCCGGACGCGACGGGCGGGCCCGCGAGATGGCAGCGCAGCTTGCGCAGGCCGGCATTCCCGGCGCCTACGAAGGCGCCGCCAGGTATGTCGGCAACCCCGAGCTCATCTCGCGCACGCATTTCGCGCGCTTCCTCGTCGAGCGCGGCTACTGCAGGGACATCGGCGACGTCTTCTCCAGGTACCTGTCGGAGGGGCACCCCGGTTTCGTTGCGCACCGCTGGGCGAGCCTGCCGGAGGCCGTGGGCTGGATCCGCGCGGCCGGCGGCGTCGCGGTGCTCGCGCACCCCGGCCGCTACCGGCTCGAACGCACGGCGCTGCGGGCGATGATCGAGGAATTCAGCGCGCTGGGCGGGGAGGGAATCGAGGTGGTCTGCGGCAGCCACGAGCCCTGGCAGTACGAGGTGTTCGCGCGCCACGCCCGCGAGTTCTCCCTGAAGGCATCCCGCGGCTCGGATTTCCACGGCCCGCAGGAAAGCCGCGCCGACCTCGGTGCGCTGGCGCCGCTGCCGGCCGACCTGGTGCCGGTGTGGAGCAGCTGGAACTGAGCGCGAAGAATCACCAGGCCCATCCCATGACACAGCGTTTCACCGTCCATCCCACGCATCCGCAGTCGCGCCTGCTGCGCCAGGCCGCGGAGATCCTGCGGGGCGGCGGTCTCGTCGCCCTGCCCACCGACGCCTGCTACGTGATCGCCTGCCACCTGGACGACAAGGCGGCGGTGGAGCGGCTGCGCGCGGTGCGGGGCATCGGCGACAAGCACCTGCTCACGCTGATGTGCCGCGACCTCTCCGAGCTGTCCACGTATGCGCAGGTGGACAATCGGCAGTTCCGCTTCCTTCGCGAGTGGACGCCCGGGCCCTACACCTTCGTGCTGCCGGCCACCAAGGAGGTGCCGCGCAGGCTCTGGCATCCGTCGCGCAAGACCATCGGGCTGCGGGTGCCCGCATCGCCGGTGATCGACGGCCTGCTCGAGGCCCATGGCGCCCCGCTGATCTGCTCCAGCCTGATCCTGCCCGGCGACGAGGATCCGCTGCACGAGGCCGACGAGATCCTCGAGCGGCTCGCGCGCCGCATCGAGGCGGTCGTCGACGCCGGCGGCCAGGGCTTCGAGGCCACCACCGTGGTCGACCTCACCGGGCCGGAGCCCGCGGTGATCCGGCTCGGCTGCGGCCCGGTGGACGGGCGCATCGCGATGGCGACGCCCGAGGACTGACCGGCCGGTCAGTCCCGCTTGCTAGAATCCGCCAACTCCCTTCGTCCGGTCCTCCCCCACATGTTTCCCGAACGCGTCGTCTCCGGCATGCGCCCCACGGGTGCGCTGCATCTCGGCCACTACCACGGTGCCCTCAAGAACTGGGTCAGGCTCCAGAACGAGTATCCCTGCCTGTTCTTCGTGGCCGACTGGCATGCGCTGACCACGCACTACGACTCGGTCGAGGTCATCGAGCCCAACACCTGGGAGATGCTGATCGACTGGCTCGCCGCGGGAATCGATCCGCAGCAGTCGGTGCTGTTCATCCAGTCGCGGGTGCCCGAGCACGCGGAGCTGCATCTGCTGCTGTCGATGAGCACGCCGCTGGGCTGGCTCGAGCGGGTGCCGACCTACAAGGACCAGCAGGAGAAGCTCTCGGACCGGGACCTGGCCACCTACGGCTTTCTCGGCTACCCGCTCCTGCAGGCGGCCGACATCCTGATGTACCGGGCGGCCTGGGTGCCGGTCGGCGAGGACCAGGTGCCGCACATCGAGATCACCCGCGAGATCGCGCGCCGCTTCAATCATCTGTTCGGCCGCGAGCCGGGCTTCGAGGACAAGGCCCGCGAGGCGGTCAAGAAGCTCGGCAGCAAGCGCGCCAAGCTCTACCAGGAACTGCGCACCCGCTACCAGGAGCAGGGCGACGAAGCCGCGCTCGTGCAGGGCCGCGAATTGCTCGAGCTCGCCCAGAACCTCGGCATGGCCGACCGCGAGCGCCTGTTCGGCTGGCTCGAGGGCAGCCGCAAGATCATCCTGGCCGAGCCGCAGGCGCTGCTCACCGAGGCCTCGCGGATGCCCGGCATCGACGGGCAGAAGATGTCGAAGAGCTACGGCAACGCGATCGCCATGCGCGAGGCGCCCGAGTCGGTCACCAAGAAGATCCGGACCATGCCGACCGACCCGGCGCGGGTCCGGCGTACCGATCCAGGCGAGCCCGAGCGCTGCCCGGTCTGGCAGCTGCACCAGGTCTATTCGGACAACGACACGCGCGACTGGGTCCAGAAGGGCTGCCGCAGCGCCGGCATCGGCTGCCTGGAGTGCAAGCAGCCGGTGATCGACGCGATCATCGCCGAGCAGCAGCAGTTCCACGAGCGGGCCCAGCCCTATCTTGACGATCCCAGCCTGCTGCGCAACATCGTGGCCGACGGCTGCGACAAGGCGCGCAAGATGGCCCAGGAGACCATGCGCGACGTGCGCGAGGCCATGGGCCTGGCCTACGACTGACGCGCTCGGGCTGGCGGCGCGGCGCCTCAGGACGCCGTGCGGCGGGCCGGCGCGAGGTGCATCTCGCGCAGCGCCGGCAGGGTCTCCAGAAAGTCCTCGATCTCGTCGACCGGCATCGGGTCGGCGATCAGCGTGCCCTGGACCTGGTCGCAGTTCAGGGTGCGCAGCCCGCGCAGCTCGGCGGCGGTTTCCACGCCTTCGGCCATCGCCTGCATGCCCAGCCGCGCGGCCATCGTGGTGATCGCCTCGACGATCGCGGCGTTGCCCTGGTCGCCCGGCAGGCCGTGCACGAAGGCGCGGTCGATCTTCAGGCCGTCCACCGGCAGGCGCTTGAGCCAGGACAGCGAGGCGTAGCCGGTTCCGAAGTTGTCGATGATCACCCGCACGCCGAAGCGGCGCAGCCGGGCGATCAGTTCGGCAGTGCGCTCGGGGTCCGCCACGAAGGCGCTCTCGGTGAGCTCGATGCGCAGCAGGTGCGGCGGCAGCTGGCGCTCGGCAAGCAGCTCGCCCAGCCTGACCACGAACTCGTCGTCGACCAGCTGGCGGGCCGACACGTTGACCGAGACCGCGATGTCGGGGTGCCTGTCCACGCCCAACCTGACCCGATCGTCGAGGGCGCGGCGCAGGACCCACAGGCCGATCTCGCGGATCAGTTGCGACTGCTCGGCCGCGGGCAGGAAGCGCTCGGGCAGCAGCAGGCCGCGCTCCGGGTGCTGCCAGCGCAGCAGGGCCTCGACGCAGACCACGCGGCGTTCGCCGATCGCGAGCACGGGCTGGTAGTGAAGGTCGACCTCGCCGCGCTCGAGCGCCAGCGGCAGCTCGGCGGCCAGCTGGAGCTGCTCGGCGCGCTCGTCGGAGAGCGAGCCGGAGAAGAATCGGACGTCGTTGCGGCCCTCGGTCTTGACCTCGTACATCGCGTTGTCGGCGCAGCGCACCAGCATCTCGATCTCGGTGGCGTCGGCGGGCGCCACCGCCACGCCGATGCTGGCCGAGAGGAACCAGGCCCGGTCGGCCAGCAGCAGCGGCTTCTCGATGGCGGCGAGGATGCCGCGAGCGATCTGTTCGATCCCGGCCTGGGGCAGGGCGCCGCTGAGCACGACGACGAATTCGTCACCGCCCATGCGGGCGGCGATGTCCTGCGGGCGGATCGCGCCGCGCAGCCGGTCGGCGATCTCCACCAGGGCGCGGTCGCCGGCGGCGTGGCCCAGCGTGTCGTTGATGATCTTGTAGCGGTCCAGGTCGATGTAGAGCACCGCCAGGTGCGGGTCGGCGGCCAGCTTCTGCTCGAGGGTGCGCAGCAGGCTGGCCCGGTTGGGCAGGCCGGTGAGCGGGTCGTGCAGCGACGCGTGCCGCAGCTGGCGCTCGGCCTGCGCCCGGCGCAGGTAGAGCGACAGGGTGCGCGACAGCGTGTCGGCGATGGGGCCGACGAAGCCGTCGTCGCGGAAGCCCACCGGACTCAGGAACACCAGCAGGCACTGGGCCCGGCCCTGGTCGTCGGCGATCGGCGCGAGCAGCGCGGCGCGAGCGCCGAGCGCGCCGGTCCGGTAACGCTCGCGCAGCGCCGGCAGGTCGTCGAGCGAGGCGAGCCACGCGTGGCGGCCGCCGGCCAGCGCCAGCAGTTCGGGAGCGTCGGCCTCGCAGGCGACGTCGGGCGGCAGCGCCTCGACCATTTCCTGGAAGGCCGGGGAGCCTTCGAACTCGCAGACCTCGAGCCCGTTTCCGGTCTCGGCCCCGGCCGCCCGCAGTCCGCCGATCCAGCCGAGCCGGCGGCAGATCGCGGCGATGATCTCGCGGATCGCGCGCGCCGGTTCCGCGTTGTCGCGGATGATCGCGGCGATCTCGCCTTCGAGCTCCAGCAGGATGCGCTGCTGCCGCTCGCGGGTGATGTTCCGGCCGGTGCCCCGGTAACCCGCGAAGGCGCCGGCGGCGTCGAACACCGGACGCCCGTTGATCTCGAGGTGGAAGACCCGGCCGTCGGGCGAGATCCGGCTGTGCTCGAAACCGTCGATGGGGCGATGCTCGCGGACCAGCGCGCGATAGTGGTCCCAGGCCGGGGACAGGAAGTCGTAGTCGGGCGCCCGCCAGGGCTCGAGGCCGATCAGCTCGCGCGCCCAGGGACCGAGGGCGGCGTCGATCGAATCGGACAGGTAGGCGAGACGGTGCTCGGCGTCGGTCTCCCAGACCCAGTCGGAGCTGAGCTGGGTGAGCTCGCGGAACTTGGCCTCGCTGGCGGCGAGCTGCCGCTGCATGGCGCGCATGCCCGAGATGTCCTGCACCACGCCGGACATCCGGACGATCCGCCTGCCGGAACGCTCGGGCCGCAGCGCCATGCGGATCCAGACGAGCTGGCCGTCGGGCCGCAGGTAGCGGAACTCGACCTTCATTTCCTGGCCCTCGCGGACCGCGCGGCGCAGCGTGTCGCGCCAGCGCTGGCGGTCGGCCGGGTCGACCCGGGCCAGGAAATCGCGCGGCGCCGGTTCGCCGTCGGCCATCGCCACACCGAAGACCCGGAAGCTGCCTTCGCTCCAGCGCAGCCGGTTGTCGCGAAGCTCGTGCACCCAGGAGCCCAGGCCGGCGAGCCGCTCCGCCACGCGCTCGCGCTCGGGCATCGCGCCGGCGGGCGCGGCACCCTGCAGGCGCGCGCGCAGGAGCGGAAGCAGCAGCCAGCCGCCGAAGGCCACGGCGCAGACCAGCAGGAGCAGGACGAAATCCCGGAGCATTCGGTAATCTAGCCGATCGTCGTTCTTGCAGAACAGAGAGGATGTCACATTCGAAACCCCATGCGGCGGGCGAGGCGTCGCGCTGGATCGCCCGCTGGCTCGGCGCGTTGCCGACCGGCGCGCGAGTGCTCGACCTGGCCTGCGGCAGCGGGCGGCACGCGCTGCTGGCCGCCCGGCAGGGTCACCGGGTCCTCGCGGTCGATCGCGACGCCGAGGCGCTGGACAGGCTGCGAGCCGAGTCGGCCGCGACGCTCGGCGCAGGCTCGCAAGACCGCCTCGAGCTGCGCTGCATCGACCTCGAGCAGGGCCCCTGGACGCTGCCGCCGGGCGGCTTCGACGCGGTGATCGTGGCGAACTACCTCTTCCGGCCCCGCTTCGCGCTGGCCTGCGGCCTGCTCGCGCCCGGCGGCCTGCTGGTCTACGAGACCTTCGCGCGCGGCAACGAGGCCTGGGGCCGGCCGTCCAATCCCGACTTCCTGCTTCGCGAGGGCGAGCTGATCGCGCGGTCCCAGGCGGCGGGGCTGGCGGTGATCGCCTACGAGTCGGGCTACGTGCCGACTCCGAAGCCTGCGGTCGTCCAGCGCATCTGCGCGGCGCGGCCCTCGCCGGGCTCGGCTAAACTAGCGGTTTTGGCGACGGACCCCCCGACGGACCTTCCATGAGCGACGGATCCTCCATGATCAAAGGCAGCCTCGTAGCGATCGTCAGCCCGATGCACGAGGACGGCAGCCTCGACTTCGATGCCTATCGCAAGCTGATCGACTGGCACGTGGCGGAAGGCACCGCGGCGATCGTCGCGGTCGGCACCACCGGCGAATCGCCCACCGTCGACGTCGACGAGCATGTCGAGCTGATCCGCGTGGCGGTCGAGCATTCGGCCGGTCGCGTGCCGGTCATCGCCGGCACGGGCGGCAACTCCACCCGCGAGGCGATCGAGCTCACCGAGCACGCGAAGAAGGTCGGCGCCCAGGGCACGCTGCAGGTCGTCCCGTACTACAACAAGCCCACCCAGGAGGGCATGTACCGGCACTTCCGCGCGGTGGCCGAGGCGGTCGACCTGCCGATGATCGTCTACAACGTGCCGGGTCGCACGGTCGCCGACCTGTCCAACGAGACCACGCTGCGCCTGGCGCAGGTGCCGGGCATCGTGGGGCTGAAGGACGCCACCGGGGACATCGCGCGCGGCTCCGCGCTGCTCGCCGCGCTGCCGGGCCACTTCGCGGTCTACAGCGGCAACGACGACTCGGCGCTCGCGCTGATGGCCATGGGCGGTCACGGCATCATCTCGGTCACCGCCAACGTCGCGCCCGGCCAGGTCGCCCGGATGTGCGAGCTCGCGCTCGCCGGCGACTGGGCAGGCGCGCTCGCGATCAACCGCAAGCTGCTGCCCCTGCATTTCGATCTCTTCGTCGAGCCCAACCCGGTGCCGGTCAAGTGGGCGCTGGCGGAAATGGGCCGAATCCGCGGCGGCATCCGGCTGCCGATGATCCCGCTGTCCGAAGGCAAGCGCGCGACCGTCCGGGCCGCGCTCGCCAGTGCTGGAGTGCTGAATTGACGATGAAGCCCGCCGCGTACCTGGTCAGGCTGGTGGCGCTGGCCCTTGCCGTTTCCACGCTCGCCGCCTGCTCGATCAACGAGTACCTCGACGAGCGCAGCAGGATCGACTACAAGTCGGCCGGCAAGCTTCCCCCGCTCGACATCCCGCCCGACCTTGCCAGCCCCCGCGGCGACGGCCGTTTCACCATCCCCGAGCGCGCGGCCGATGCGCGCACCGCGTCCGGATTCGAGCGCAGCCGCGCGGCCGCCCAGGGCACCCGCGCCGCCACGGTGCTGCCTGCCACGCCGGGCGTGCGCATGGAGCGCCTGGGCGCCGATCGCTGGCTGGTCACCGACCTGAGCCCCGACCAGGTCTGGCCGCTGCTGCGCGAGTTCTGGCAGGAGTCGGGCTTCATCGTGCAGACCGAGTCGCCCGAGACCGGCATCATCGAGACCGACTGGGCCGAGAACCGGGCCAAGATCCCGCTCGACTTCATCCGCCGGACCATCGGCAAGGCGCTCGACCAGCTCTATTCCACCGGCGAGCGCGACAAGTTCCGCACCCGCATCGAGCGCGGCCCCAACGGCACCGAGATCTACGTGAGCCACCGCGGAATGATCGAGGTCTACTCGACCCGCGAGCAGGACCAGACCATGTGGCAGCCGCGGCCCAGCGAGCCCGAGCTCGAGATCGAATTCATGCGGCGCATGATGGTCAAGCTCGGCGCCACCCAGGAGCGCGCGCAAGAGGCGGTGGCCGCCGCGGACACGCCGGCGGCCGCGCGGGCGAGGCTGGTCGCCGAAGGCGATCGGCCCCGGGTCGAGATCGCCGAGTCCTTCGATCGCGCCTGGCGGCAGATCGGCCTGGCGCTCGATCGCGGCGGCTTCACCGTCGACGACCGGGACCGTTCGCGCGGCGTGTACTTCGTGCGCTACATCGACCCCGAGGCGCAGGCGAAGGCCGCGAACGCGCGGCCGGGCTTCTTCAGCCGGATGTTCGGCTTCAAGAAGGAAGAGCAGGTCTCGCAGCAGTTCCAGCTGAAGGCCGAAGCCACCGGCAACGGCACGGTGGTCACGGTGCTCGATCGCGAGGGCAAGGCCGTCGCCGGCCTCGACCGTGACACGGCGTCCAAGATCCTGACCCTGCTGCACGAGCAGCTGAAGTAGGGGGCTGGCGGGCTTGCGTTTCGCCAGCCTCGGCAGCGGCAGCGAAGGCAACGCGCTGCTCGTCGAAACCGACGACGGCGCGTTCACCTCCCGGGTGCTGGTCGACTGCGGCTTCGGCCTGCGCGAAGCCGAGCGCAGGCTTCGCGCCCTGGGCTGCGAGCCGGCCGCGCTGTCGGCCATCGTCGTCACCCACGAGCACGGCGATCACATCGGAGGCGTGTTCCGGCTGGCGGCGGCCCACGGCATCCCGGTTCACCTCACCCACGGCACCCTGCAGGGCTGCGGGCGCGTCGGCCGGGCGCAGTCGCTGGTGCGCATCGTCGACCCGCACGAGTCCTTCGAGGTCGGCGCCTTCCGGATCGAGCCGGTGCCGGTGCCGCACGATGCGCGCGAACCGGTCCAGTACGTGTTCGACGACGGCCGGGCCCGGCTGGGCGTGCTGACCGACCTGGGCCACGGCACGCCGCACGTGGTGCGCGCGCTGTCGCGCCTGGACGCGCTGGTGCTCGAGTGCAATCACGACCCGCAGATGCTGGCCGACAACCCGGCGTACCCGCCGGTGCTCAAGCGCCGGATCGGCGGGCCCTGGGGACACCTCGCCAATTCCGAGGCGGCGCGAATCCTCGGCGCGATCGACCGCGACCGGCTGCGCACCGTGGTGGCTGCGCACCTGAGCCAGCAGAACAACCGCCCGGAGCTGGCGCGGCAGGCGCTGGCGGCGGTGCTCGACGCGGCGCTCGACGACATCCGGGTGGCGGACCAGGCCGAAGGCCTCGACTGGCACCCGGTCTAGGCTGCGTGCCCGCGGACCGCCGTTCGACGGCCCGCGGCCGGCCTCAGAGGGCCGAGCCCAGCCGGATCCAGCCGGCGTCGTGCCACTGGTGGAGCAGGCCGAACACCGGTGCCGACGCGTTCGCCGCCTGCAGGTCGGCCACCTCGAGCCCGTGCCTGTCCGCGAACCGGCGCAGCAGCCGCCTGCCGGCGGCATCGGGGCTGAAGGTCTCGCCGTTCAGGTACAGCTTCGCGCCGCGCCAGGCCATCCGGCTGCGTCGGTCCAGGCGAAGCCCTTGCTTGCGGGCGGCGCGAACGAAGCGCTCCAGGGCCATCGGCGCAGGCGCTTCGAACCAGACCGAGGGCTTGGGTTCGGTCAGGTAGCGGCCCGCGAAATCGTCGATGCGCGCCGGATCCGGCCGCCAATCGCGCGCCCACGCGGACAGGGTCGCCGCGAGATCGTCGGGAATGCGGCCCGGCGAGGTGGCCGGCGGGCGGCCGCGGTCGCCGAAGCGGGGGTCGGGCCCGCCGGGCGTATCGGCCGCTTCGGCCAGGAAGGCCGACAGGAACTCCTGGCGCGACGGCGCGCGAAAGCCGATCGAGCAGGTCATGCAGGGCCCTTCCGCGATGCCGTCGTGGCCCCAACCCGGCGGCAGGTAGAGCATGTCGCCCGGCTCCAGCACCCACTCCTCGTCGGGCTCGAAGCCGTCGAGGATCTTCAGGGGCAGCCCCTCGACCAGCCGCGGCTGCCGCACCGGCCCGATGCGCCAGCGGCGCCGCCCCCAGGCCTGCAGCAGGAAGACGTCGTAGGAGTCGACGTGCGGCCCGACCCCGCCGCCGTCGCCGGCCAGGCTGATCATCAGGTCGTCGAGCCGCGCGTCGGGCACGAAGCGGAAGCGTGCGAGCAATGCATGCGCCGCGTCCACATGCAGGTCCACTCCCTGCACGAGCAGCGTCCAGTCGCGCCGGGTCAGCGCCGGGACTTCCTCGGGCTCGAAGGGGCCGTGCTCGAGCGCCCAGCGGCCGCGTCGGCGCGTCACCAGTCTCGACTCGACGTCGTCGTCGGCCGCCAGCTCGACCAGTTGCCGGGGATCCAGCGGCGGCGTGAAGCCCGGGATGGCCTGGCGGATCAGCAGCGGCCTGCGCTGCCAGTGGCGGCGCATGAACTCGTCTACACTGAGGCTGCCCAGGGGCGCGACGGCGCCGCCGGCCCTGGAAGGGGCGGGCCGGGTCGCCCGTCTCGGTTCTTTCGCTTTCATCGCACGATTATAGGAAGGAGTGCCGGGTGCAGCTCGAGGTCGCGAACGATCGCTGGGTCACCGTCCATTACCGGCTGTTCGATTCGAGCGGCGAGGCCGTCGAGAACGGCGAGCGGGAGATCACCTACCTGCACGGCGGCTACGGGGACGTGTTCGAGCCGATCGAGCGCGCGCTCGAAGGACAGGTGGCGGGCTTCGAGACCAGCCTGTACCTCGAGCCGGAGCAGACCTTCGGCGACTACGATCCCGAGCTGGTCCGGCTCGCCCCGCGCGAGTCGCTGCCCGAGAAGCTCGAAGAGGGCATGGGCTTCGAAGGCGTGCCCGGCGAAGCGCCCGACGGCCGCATCTGGATCGTGACCGACATCGCCGGCAACCAGGTCGTGCTCGACGGCAATCACCCGCTGGCGGGCATGGCGCTTCGCTTCGAGCTGAAGATCGTCGAGGTCTCCGAGGCCGACGAGGACGAGATCGCCGAATACCGGGCGCGCGGCGACGCCGAGGCCTGACGCGCGTGCGGCGCCGATCCTGCCTGGCGGGCAGGACCGTCAGGCGCGTGCGGCGGGCGCCGCGCCCCCCGCGGGCGTGAACGCATCGGAGTAGCAGGCTTCCTCGGACAGGCCCTGCGCCACGAAGGCCGGCCGCGCGGCCTCGACCATCCGCACCGATCCGCAGGCGTACACCGAGAAGCCCGACAGGTCGGGGAAGTCGGCCAGGATCGCCTCGTGGACCAGGCCGGTGCGGCCCGCCCAGGGCTCATCGGTGCCGGGCTCGGACAGCACCGGAACGAAGCGGAAATTCGGATGCTCGCGCGCCCAGCGCTGTGGCAGCTCCATCATGTACAGGTCGCGGCGCTGGCGCACGCCCCAGTACAGGTACAGCGGCCGCTCGATGCCCAGCCTGAAGGCCTGCTCGAGCAGGCTCTTGACCGGCGCGAAGCCGGTGGCCCCGGCCACGAAGATCAGCGGCTTGTCGCTCGGTTCGTGCAGCACGAAGGAGCCGACCGGCCCTTCGAACTCGATCTCGTCGCCCGGCTTCATCGACTCGAACACGCGGGTGGTGAAGCGTCCGCCCGGCATCAGCCGCACGTGCAGCTCGACCAGGTCGGTCTCGCCCGATGGCACGGTGAACGAGTAGCTGCGCCGCGCGCCGTCTTCCAGGATCACGTTCAGGTACTGGCCGGCTTCGAAGGCGATCTTCCGGCCGTCCTCCAGGCGCAGCCCGAGCAGCATCACGTCGTGCGCGAGCTTCTCGAGCCGGTCGATCTTCGCCCGATAGCGCTCGACCGTGGTGCCGCGCGCGGCGGCGTTCTCCTCGTACTCGAACTCCACGTCGGTGATCGCGGTGGCGCAACAGGTGAGGATGCGCCCGGCAGCGCGCTCGTCGTCGGACAGCGCGCTCTTCTGGTAGCCGGACATCTCGACCTGCCCGCCGATCAGCGTGGCCTTGCAGACGCCGCAGCCGCCCGACCGGCACTCGAAGGGCAGGGGGATGGCGGCGCGCAGGCCCGCGTCGAGCAGGGTCTCGCCCGGGCGCACCGGGGCGAGCTGGCGTCCCGGGTGCACGGTCATCTGGCGCGGTTCGCCGCGCGCGTAACGCGCCGGCGGCATCCAGGGCAGGGCGAACAGCAGGAGGGTGGCGCCGACGAGCGCGCCCCACAGCCAGACGGGATCCCAGGCGTAGATCAGCGGATAGACGCTCAGGTAGAACCAGTCGAAGGAGAGAACGACCGGGAAGGTCTCGAAATCGGCCGGCGCCTGGCTGACCACCGGCTTGGCAATGGCCAGCACCACCAGCATCAGGACCAGGCCGATCGCGAGCGGGCGTGGCGGCATCTGGGCGGCGC
>JBKHVS010000028.1:0-25090 GCA_046569945.1 Gammaproteobacteria bacterium
GCCGAGGCGCCGGGGGCGGCGGTGATCCTCTGCCGCGACGGCGCGGAGGCGGTCGGCGCCGCCACCTGCGAGCCAATGGCCGAGACCCACGCCACGGTGCGCCAGGCCTTCACCGCGGCCGGGCTGCACCCCGCGCGCTTCTGCTATTTCGGGGAAAGCGTGCTGCGCCGCCCCTGGCGCGGCCGCGGCGCCGGATCACGCTGACCAACCTGCGGCTGTGCTTTCCCGACTGGACCGAGGCGCGCCGGCGCGCGGTGGCGCGCGGGCATTTCCGCGCCTATGCGCGCAGCTTCTTCGACCGCTTCGTGTTCTGGTTCGAGCCCGAGGAGCGGCTGCGCGCGCTGGTCGAACTGCGCGGGGTCGAGCACTTCCAGCCCTGGCTGGGCAGGCCGGTGATCCTGCTGGCGCCGCACTTCGTCGGCCTGGACGCCGGCGGGATGCGCTACCAGGCGGATTTCCCGGGGGCGTCGATGTACGCGAACCAGAAGAGCCGTGTCCTCACCGAGGCGATGACCGCGGGGCGCAACCGCTTCGGGACGGCCCGGCTGCTGTTGCGCAACGACGGGATGCGCCCGGCGCTGCGGCTGATCCGGCAGGGCGTTCCCTTCTATTTCCTGCCCGACATGGACCTCGGCCCGCGCGACGCGGTGTTCGTGCCCTTCTTCGGAGTGCCCGCCGCCACCGTCACCTCGCTGGCCCGGCTCGCGAAGGCGACCGGCGCGGTCGTGATCCCGATCGTCACGCGGATGACCGACACCGGCTACGTGGCGAGCTTCCATCCCGCCTGGGAAGGCTATCCGGGCGAAGACCTCGAGGCGGCAACGCGGCGCATGAACGCCTTCATCGAGGAGCGCGTGCTGGAGATGCCGGAGCAGTACCTGTGGAGCCACAAGCGCTTCAAGACCAGGCCGCCCGGCGAGCCGGGTTTCTACGATTGAATCGGCGATAATCCCCCGATGAAGCTCAGGTTCACCAAGATGCACGGCGCCGGCAACGACTTCGTCGTGATCGACGGCGTCCGCCAGCGCGTCGAACTCGGCGCCGCACAGTGGCGCGCGCTCGCCGACCGGCACTTCGGCGTCGGCGCGGACCAGCTGCTGCTGGTCGAGCCGGCCGCCCGGCCGGGGGTCGACTTCCGCTACCGGATCTTCAACGCCGACGGCGGCGAGGTGGAGCAGTGCGGCAACGGCGCCCGCTGCTTCGTGCGCTTCGTCGTCGACCAGGGCCTCACCGACAGGCGCAGCATCCGCGTCGAGACGCTTTCCGGCGTGATCGAGCCCCGGCTCGAAGACGACGGCCGGGTGACGGTGGACATGGGCGCGCCGGTGTTCGAGCCGCGGCTGGTGCCCTTCCATTCGCACACGATGAAGTCCTCGCGCGTCGGCGACGAGACCCTCTGGCCGCTGCCGGTGCACGACCGCACCTGCTGGGTGGCCGCGCTGTCGATGGGCAACCCGCACGCGGTGCAGCTGGTCGAGGACGTGGACACCGCGCCGGTGGCCGAGGACGGGCCGGCGATCGAGCATCATCCCGCCTTCCCGAACCGGGTGAACGCGGGCTTCATGCAGGTGCTGTCCTCGCACCGGATCCGGCTGCGCGTCTGGGAGCGCGGCGCGGGCGAGACCCTGGCCTGCGGCACCGGCGCATGTGCCGCGGCGGTCTCCGGCATCCGGCGCGGGCTGCTGAGCTCGCCGGTGGACGTCGAGATGCGGGGCGGCACGCTGACCATCGCCTGGGAGGCGGGCGGGACGGTGAGGATGACCGGCCCTGCCGTCCGGGTGTTCGAAGGCGAAATCGACCTGGCCGACCTCCAATGACCGAAAGCACACCCGCCGCCGAGGACGTCGCGCGCTACCTCCGCGACCACCCCGAATTCTTCGCAGTCCATCCCGAGCTGCTGGCCGTGCTGACCGTGCCGGATCCGCACGGCGGCCGCGCGATCTCCCTGCACGAGCGCCAGCTCGAGGTGCTGCGCGACAAGAACCGCGGGCTCGAGCGCAAGCTCGCCGAGCTGGTGCGCATCGGCCAGGAAAACGATGCGATCACCGAGCGCCTGCAGAAGTGGACGCGCCAGCTGCTGCTGGCCGCCGAGCCCGAGCGGCTGCCGCAGGCTGTGGTCGACGGAATGCAGGCCGTGTTCTCCGTGCCGCACGTCGCGCTCAGGCTCTGGGGCGTGCGCGAGCGCTTCCGCGGGCTGCCCTGCGCGGCGCCGGTGGAGGTGGACGTCATCACGCTCGCCAACAGCATGAAGCAGCCCTACTGCGGGCCGAACGCCGACTTCCAGGCCGCCACCTGGCTGCCCGAGGGCGGCGCCACCACGCGTTCGCTCGCGCTGCTGGCCCTGCGCAAGGGCGTCGATCCCAATGCCTTCGGGATGCTGGTGCTGGGCTCGGCCGATCCCGAGCGCTACCAGATGAACATGGGCACCGCCTTCCTCGAGCGCATCAACGAGATCGCCAGCGCCGCGCTGTCGCGGCTGGTCGACTAGCCTCGTGGCGCCCGCGCCGTCGGAGCCCGCGGAGCCGGCCCGGCCGCGCATCGAGGCCTGGCTGCGCCGGCTGGCCACCGAACGCGGCTACTCCCCGAAGACCATCGCCAGCTATCGCGGCGATCTCGCCGAGCTGCAGCGGGTCGCGGCGGGCCGCCCCTGGTCCGCGCTCGACGAAGCCGACCTGCGCCGCTGGATTGCCGGCGCGATGCGCGCGGGCCTTGCGCCGCGCTCGATCGCGCGGCGGCTGTCGGCCTGGCGCGGCTTCTTCGACGCGCTGGCCGAAGCAGGGGAGGTGGCCGCGAATCCGGCGCGCGGCCTGCGCGCGCCGAAGGCAGGGCGGCGGCTGCCCAAGGCGCTGTCGCCCGACCAGGCGATGCGGCTGGTCGACGGGGCAGGCGCCGGCGGCAGGTCCGCGGGCGCTGGCGAGGATGCGCCCTTCGAGGCGCTGCGCGATCAGGCGATGCTCGAGCTCTTCTATTCTTCCGGCCTGCGCCTGTCCGAACTCACCGGCCTGGACCTGCGTCACTTCGAAGCCCCGCCGCAGCGCTCCGCGGGCTGGCTGGACCTCGCCGAGGCCGAGGTGACGGTGACCGGCAAGGGCGGCAAGCGCCGCACGGTGCCGGTGGGCGCCGCCGCGATCGCCGCGCTTCAGGCCTGGATCGACGAGCGCGCGCGCTGGCTCGCGCTGCATCCCGCGGCCGACCCGCGCCCTTTGTTCCTGAGCGCGCGCGGCGCGCGCCTGTCGAACCGCACCGTGCAGTCCCGCCTGGCGCGGCTGGCCAGCCGCAGGGGCGTTCCGGTCGGCGTCCATCCGCACGTGCTGCGCCACTCCTTCGCCAGCCACCTGCTCCAGTCCAGCGGCGACCTGCGCGCGGTCCAGGAACTGCTGGGCCACGCCAGCATCGCCACCACTCAGGTCTACACCTCGCTCGACTTCCAGCGGCTCGCCAGCGTCTACGACGCGGCGCATCCGCGGGCGCGCCGCCGGTAGTTCCGGGCCGGCGGCCGCGGGCGGGCGGGCGGGGCGGCCGGCGGCGGGCCGGCGCGGACAGGGATAGAATCCCGGCCTTCGACGGACGCGGACCCGCATCCTGGAGGCCAGACATGACGACCAAGCACGTGCCGGTGACCATCCTCACCGGCTTCCTGGGCAGCGGCAAGACCACGCTGCTCAACCGCATCCTCAAGGAAGACCACGGCCACCGCATCGCGGTGATCGAGAACGAGTTCGGCGAAGAGGGGGTCGACAACGACCTGCTGCTCCAGGAGCGCGAGGAGCAGATCGTCGAGATGAACAACGGCTGCATCTGCTGCACCGTGCGCGGCGACCTGGTGCGCATCCTCGGTGAGCTCAAGGAGCGCCGCGATGCCGGCGAGGTGAGCTTCGACCGCGTGATCATCGAGACCACCGGGCTGGCGGATCCAGGCCCGGTGGCCCAGACCTTCTTCCTCGACGACGAGATCGCCGATGCCTACCTGCTCGACGCGGTGATCACCGTGGTCGACGCGGCGCACGGCGAGCGCCAGCTCGACGAGCACCGCGAGGCGCAGGAGCAGGTGGGCTTCGCCGACCGCATCCTGATGTCCAAGGTCGACGTCGCCTCGCCCGAGGCGCAGGATCGGCTGCGCCACCGCCTGGCGCGGATCAACCCGCGCGCGCCGATCAAGCCGGTGCATTTCGGGCAGGCGGACATCGGCGAGATCCTCGACATCCGCGGCTTCAACCTGAACGCCGTGCTCGAGATCGATCCGGACTTCCTCAAGGACGACGAGCACGAGCACGACGACGCGGTCCAGTCCTTCGTGTTCCGCTCGAACAAGCCCTTCGATCCCACCAAGCTGGAGGATTTTCTCGGCGGTCTGATCCAGGTTTACGGCCAGGACATGTTGCGGTATAAAGGCGTGCTTTTCATGAAGGGCTCCGACCGCCAGACGGTCTTCCAGGGCGTGCACCAGATGATGGGCGCGGACGCCGGGAGGCGGTGGCAGGCGGGAGAAAAGCCCTCCAGCAAGATGGTGTTCATCGGGCGCAATCTGCCCCGTGACATCTTCATCAAGGGCCTGGAGCAGTGCCTGGCGTGAACGCCCGGCGGTGCGCAGGCCCTTTTGCGGCATCGTGGGCGAACCCGCGGACCGCGCCCGAACCGGTGCGCAACCCGGGTCGTCCTTGCACGAGGTAGGACATGGCGGCAACCAAGGAAAAGAAGATCCCGACCGAGGCGGAACTGCTGAAGATGCCCGAGTCGGACTACATGAACGAGGCGCAGCTCGAGTTCTTCCGCGCGCGGCTCCAGCAGATGGAGCGTGAGCTGCTGCAGAACGCGGACGAGACCACCGAGCACCTGCGCGAGACCGTCATCGTCCCCGATCCGGCGGACCGCGCGACCATCGAGGAGGAGCACGCGCTCGAGCTGCGCACCCGCGACCGCGAGCGCAAGCTGATCAAGAAGGTCCAGCAGTCGCTGGCCCGCATCGACTCCGGCGACTACGGCTACTGCGAAGAAACCGGCGAACCCATCGGCATTCCGCGCCTGCTCGCGCGGCCCACAGCCACGCTTTCGCTCGAGGCGCAGCAGCGCCGCGAGCTCCGCCAGAAGCTCTACGGAGACTGATTCCGGCGGCCGGGACGAGCGGTCCTGGAGGGCCGACCGTCGGCCCGGCGCGGCCGTCCTCTGGCAGAGGGCCCGGTGCTACACTCGATCGACACTTTCGAGGGGTGGCATCAGGTGGTGTTTTCTCTGTTCGGCCGAAAGGACAAGCCAGATGTCCGCCGCACGCGCGGCGGGCTTCCCGTCCGGATCCCGGACAGCACGCTGAGGGGCCCGGCCACGGTGCCCAGCGTCGAGGCGCAGCGTGAGCTGGCCCGGCGCACTGCCGAGAAGATCGACCTCATCGAGTCCGAGATGATCGACGCGCAGACGTCGCTCGTCCGGCCCGCAGCGCCCGCGCCGCAGGCGCACGGCGCAAGCCCCTCGCACCCCTCGCTTCCCTCGCATTTCCCGGCGTCGTCCACGGCCTCGCCGGCAGTGCAGCAGCGCGCCGCCGCGGCTGCGCCTTCCGGCGCCGCCGTGCTGCCGCGAACGCCTGCTCCCGCGTACGTCGCCGCTCCCGCGCCGGCTGCCGCGCGCCCCGCCGTTCCCGCGCTCGATCCGCTCGAGTTCGACGGCGCCCTGCCGAGCGCCCCTGCGCCCGTTTCGGGCATCGAGGTGAGCGCTTCGACGCTGCCGCCGGATCTCGAGGAGGCGGCGATCCTCTACGCGAACGGGCAGTCGCAGGCCGCGGTCGCCACGCTGCGGGCCTCGATCGCCCGGGGCGGCCGCGACGCGCCGACGCTGCAGGCATGGCGCATGCTGTTCGACGTGCTCCAGGCGAGCGGCGCGCGCGCCGAGTTCGACGCAGTGGCGATCGACTACGCCGCCCGTTTCGAGAAGTCGCCGCCCGCCTGGCAGGAGAGCGCCGCGCAGGCGCCCGCGCCGAAGCGGGTCCAGGCGTCTTCCTCGGTGGTCTTCCCGGCGCGGCTCGACGCAACCATCCATTCCCGGCTCGAGACGGCGCAGCGCGCCGGCGCCGGGCGGCGCCCGGTGAGCTTCGATTTCCGCGCGGTGCGCGCGGTCGACGCGCAGGGAGCTGCGCTGGTGGTCTCGGCGGTTGCCGCGCTCGAGAAGGCCGGGCGCGAGCTCTCGGTTGCCGGGGCGGGCGCGCTGTACAAGGCGGCGCATGCCGCGATCGAGACCGGTCGCCGCGATCCCGGCGACGGCTGCTGGCAGCTCGCGATGCTCGGGCTGCGGCTGATGGGCGACCGCCAGGCCTTCGAAGATCTCTCCATCGACTTCTGCGTCACCTACGAGGTGTCGCCTCCGCCCTGGGAGGCGCTGCCGGCGTGCATGCGTGCCGAGGCCGACGGCCCGGCCGCGGTCGAGGCCCAGGAGGAGCAGGCCGTCCCGCTGGCGCAGGCGAGCGCCGACGGCGGCGGATTCTCCCTGCTCGGCGAGATCGCCGGGCGCATGGCGGCCGAACTGGAGTCGCTGCGCGAATGGGCCGGCGCGCGCACCGAGGTGCCGATCGACTGCCGCGGACTGCGCAGGCTGGACTTCGTGGCGGCCGGCGAGCTGCTCAACGAAGTGGTCACGCTGTGCAGCGCCGGGCGGCGGGTGACCTTCGTCGAGCCGGGCGCGATGGTGGAGTCCCTGATGGTGGTGATGGGCATTCACGAGCTCGCCGATATCCGACGGCGTAGAATCTGACTCCCTTTCCCCACTTGGCGCCGCGGCGATCGCGAGCGGCGCCCGCGTCCTCGTCATGGAACAGTTCCACGGCACCACCATCGTGTCGGTGCGCAGGGGGTCGTCGGTCGCGCTGGGCGGCGACGGCCAGGTCACCCTCGGCTCCATCGTCATCAAGCAGGGCGCGCGCAAGGTGCGCCGCCTTTACCACGACCGCGTCCTCGCCGGGTTTGCCGGCGGCACCGCCGACGCCTTCACCCTGTTCGAGCGCTTCGAGGCCAAGCTCGAGAAGCACTCCGGCCACATGCTGCGGGCCGCGGTCGAGCTCGCCAAGGACTGGCGCACCGACCGCATGCTGCGCCGGCTCGAGGCGATGCTCGCGGTGGCCGACCGCGATCACTCGCTGATCCTCACCGGCAACGGCGACGTGCTCGAGCCCGAGGGCGGGCTGATCGCCATCGGCAGCGGCGGCGCCTATGCGCAGGCGGCCGCCAGCGCCCTGCTCGACAACACCACGCTCGACCCCGAGACCGTGGTGCGCAAGTCGCTGGCGATCGCCGGCGACATCTGCATCTACACCAACCAGAACCACACCGTCGAGACGCTGGGCTGATCGCGCGAGCGCGGCCCGGCGTCGCGGCCAGCATCGAAGGCACCGCGATGACCCAGATGACCCCCGAGGAAATCGTCTCGGAACTCGACAAGCACATCGTCGGCCAGGCGCGCGCCAAGCGCGCAGTCGCGATCGCCCTGCGCAACCGCTGGCGCCGCCAGCAGGTCGCCGATCCGCTCCGCCAGGAGATCACGCCGAAGAACATCCTGATGATCGGGCCCACCGGCGTCGGCAAGACCGAGATCGCGCGCCGGCTGGCGCGGCTCGCGAACGCGCCCTTCATCAAGGTCGAGGCGACCAAGTTCACCGAGGTCGGCTACGTCGGCCGCGACGTCGACACCATCATCCGCGACCTCGCCGAGTTCGCGGTCAAGCAGGTGCGGGAGCAGGCGATGCGCCGCGTCGACCAGCGCGCGCTGGATGCCGCCGAGGACCGCGTGCTCGACGCGCTGCTGCCCTCTGGCCGGCCGCAGGGCGGCTTCGGATTCGGCGGCAGCGACGATTCCGCCGCGCCGCGCGAGGGCGGCGGCGATTCGGCCGCGCGCCAGAAGTTCCGCAAGCGGCTGCGCGAGGGCGAGCTCGACGACAAGGAGATCGAGATCGAGGTGGCGCAGCCGATGCCGGCGATGGAGCTGATGGGCCCCGCCGGCATGGAGGAGATGACCCAGCAGATCCAGTCGCTCTTCTCGGGGATCCAGGGCAAGCGGCGCGCGCGCAAGCTCAAGATCCGCGAGGCGATGAAGCTGCTCGCCGACGAGGAGGCCGCGAAGCTGGTCAACGAGGAAGAGGTCAAGACCCAGGCGGTGCAGGCGGTGGAGCAGAACGGCATCGTCTTCATCGACGAGATCGACAAGGTGGCCAGCCGCTCCGACATGCAGGGCGCCGACGTGTCGCGCCAGGGCGTGCAGCGCGACCTGCTGCCGCTGGTCGAGGGCACCGCGGTGAACACCCGTTACGGCGTCATCCGCACCGACCACATCCTGTTCATCGCCTCGGGCGCCTTCCACCTGTCCAAGCCTTCGGACCTGATCCCCGAACTGCAGGGCCGCCTGCCGATCCGGGTCGAGCTCGATTCGCTGTCGGCGCGCGACTTCGAGTCGATCCTCACCGACACCGACGCCAGCCTGGTCAAGCAGTACCAGGCGCTGCTGGAGACCGAGGGGGTGACGCTCGACTTCACCGCGGAGGGCGTGCAGCGGCTCGCGGAGATCGCCTTCTCGGTCAACGAGAACACCGAGAACATCGGCGCGCGCCGGCTGCACACGGTGATGGAGCGGCTGCTCGAGGAGGTGTCCTTCGCTGCGGTGAAGCACGCCGGCGAGACGGTGCGAATCGACGCGGCCTTCGTCGACGCGCGGCTGGCCGACGTCGCGGCCCGCGAGGACCTGGCGCGCTACATCCTCTGACAGGGAGACGGACAGCATGGACCAGGGCATCCTCGCGCCGACCATCGGCGGCACCCTCGCAGCAGCGGCCCGCGCCCGCGGCGGCGCCACCGCCTACGTCGACGAGCAGGGCCGCAACGTGTCCTGGGCCGAGATCGACGCCGCCGCCGACCGGGTGGCCAGCGGCCTGCTGGCGCTGGGCTTCGGCCGCGGCGATCGCATCGGGCTCATCGCGCCCAACGGCATCGGCTGGCTGCAGGCCTTCTACGGCGCGGCGCGCATCGGCGTGGCGGTGGTGGCGCTGAGCGTGCGCTACCGCGACGCCGAGATCGAGTACATGCTCGCCGACAGCGGCGCGCGCGGGCTGATCGCGGTCGGGCAGGCCGAGGGCTTCGACCTGCTGGCGATGGCCGGCCGCATTGCGCCCGGGCTGCCGCGGCTGGCGCACCTGATCCCCTTCGAGCCGACCACCGGCCACGCGGCGAGCCTGTCCTCGCTGCTGGAGACGGCCGTCGACGCAGCCGCGCTGGCGGCGGCCCGCGAGGCGGCGATGCCCGAGGACCTGGCGACCGTGATCTACACCTCGGGCACCACCGGCCGGCCCAAGGGCGCCGGGCTCACCCACGCGAGCATGCTCGCCTCGGCCGCTGCGCAGGCGGTCCACCAGCAGGCCTGCGGCACCGATCTGCTGCAGCTTGCGCTGCCGCTGAACCACGTGGGCGGAATCACCTGCGGCGTGCTCACCAACCTGATCGGCGGCGGAGTCTGCGAGCTGGTCCCGGTGTTCAAGGCCGACCTGATGCTCGAGCTGATCGCGCGCCGTCCGCCGACCATCATCACCGGCGTGCCCACGATGCTCACGCTGTTCATCGCGAACCCCGCCTGGGCCACGGTGAACCTGGATTCCGTGCGGCTGATCGTCACCGGCGGCTCCAACGTCGAGAGCGGGCTGCTCGCCCAGCTGCGCCAGCGGATGCCGCAGGCGCAGATCATGAACCTGTACGGGCTGTCCGAGTCGTCCGGGGCGCTGGTGATGACGCCGCCGGGCTGCGACGAGGCGCGGCTGATGAGCTCGATCGGCCGGCCGCTGGCCGGCGCCGAGCTGCGGGTCGTCACCCGCGAGGGCCGCGAGGCGGCGATCGGCGAAGTGGGCGAGCTCTGGTTCCGCGGGCTGGGCGTGGTGCCGGGCTACATCGGTGCGGCCGCGGGCGCGGATGCCTTCGACGCCGAAGGCTGGCTGCACACCGGCGACCTGGGCGAAGTCGACGCCGACGGCTACATCCGCCTGCGCGGCCGCGCGAAGGACATGTACATCCAGGGCGGCTTCAACGTCTATCCGGCGGAGATCGAGGACTTCATCGGCCGGCACCCGAAGGTGCTGATGGTGGCGGGAATCGGCGTGCCGGACCGCGTGCTGGGCGAGGTGGGCCGTTACTACGTGGTGCCGAAGCCTGGCAGCGGGCTCACCGGGCAGGAGATCCTGGATCACTGCCGCGGGCAGCTGGCCGACTACAAGGTGCCGCGCCAGGTGGTGCTGCGCGACGAGCTCCCCCTGACGCCGGCCGGCAAGATCCGCAAGGCCCAGCTGCGCGAGGAGCGCGGCTGAGACACCCTGATCGGCGGGGCGAGAGCGGGCGGTGAGCGGGACTTCCGGCGCAGGACTTGCGCCGGCGCAGGCACCCGGCTCCGGCCGCCGCGCCTTCAGGGCGCGACGTTGTACGACTCGAGCTCGTAGCCCTCGCCGCGTCGCACCAGGGTGCTGATGCTGGAGTAGTCGACCGGGGTGGCACCGAAGCCGGTCATCGGCTCGCTGCGCAGCATCCGGCGCAGCGTCTGGATGACCCCGTGGTGCGTGACCAGCACGACCTCGGCATCCGGGTCGGCATCCTGCGGCAGGTGCTCGTCGGCGAAGGACAGCAGGCGGCGCGCGAGGTCCTGCAGCGATTCGCCCCCGGGCGGCCGGTGGTTGGCGATGTCAGAGCGCCAGGCGTCGAGCTCGTGCCGGGGCAGCTGCGCCCAGGGCCGGCCTTCCCATTGCCCGAAGTGGACCTCGGCGATGCGCTCGTCGTGGCGGACCTGCGGCCAGACGTCGCCTGCCAGTGCGCCGGCCAGCAGCGCGCAGCGCTGCAGCGGGCTGCTGAAGACCGCGGCCGGCGGCGGATGAGCGCCCGACAGCCAGCGCTCGCGCAGCCTGCGCACGCTCTCCTCCAGGTGGGCGCGCTGGGGCGCGACGTCCAGCCGGCCGTAGCAGGTGCCTTCGGGGACGTCCGGCCTAGGATGCCGGATCAGCAAGAGTCTCATCGGCGATCGACAGGGTTGCGAGGATTCCGAGGTGGAAGCCGAGTTCGGCCAGCTGCTGGATGGCGCCGAGCGCACGCTCGTCGCGCGGCAGCCGCCTCGGCGCCAGCGTCCGGCGCACGACGAGGGCGGCGGCGAGCGACATGCCGGCGGCCGTTCCGAACACCTCCAGGCTGCCGGTCCACAGCGCCGCGGCGATCACCGGGACCAGACCCAGCGCCAAAGCGATCATACCGTCGGGAGCGCGAGTCCCGGGGGGCCGTGGCGCGTCGGCCGCGATGGCCTCGCCGAGCACGAAGGCGGCGCAGCCGCGCGAGAAGACCGCGGCGGTGACCAGGGTGACCGCGATCCAGCTCGGGTCGATCGACGACAGCGACTCGAGGCGTCCCATCACCACCAGCAGCAGGCCGGTCGCGCCGGCGGCGGCGAAGCTGCCGTCGGTGCGGGCCCGCGCGGCGAGATCCTCGCACCAGGCGGCAAGCCCCCGCTCGTGGACCGCCCCGGTCAGCAGCGCCAGCGCGGCGAAGGCGACCAGCAGCGAAACCTCGTGCGGCAGCCAGAGCCCGGCGACCGCGTAGGCCACCGCCGCCGGCAGGGCGACCGCCGCGCCGGCGAGCGGCAGGTAGCGCAGGCTCCGGGCGCGGGCCTCGGCGGGGTCGCCGCCGCGCGTGGATGCGGCTGCGGGCAGCCGCGTCCACGCGGCGAGCGCCAGCGCCAGGAGCCTGAGCTGGAGGCTCAGCACGGCGCGCCGGGTCCGGCGGAAGGCAAGGGGGCGGTCATCGCGGCCTGCGGCTTTGCATGAAGGCAGGCGGGCTGCCGGGGCTGTCGTAGAATGCCGCGAATCTTAGCCGATCGGCCCGGGAACACCGCATGAGCGAACAGCAGACCTCCGTCACGCGCAAGGCCGAGATCCTTGCCGAGGCGCTTCCCTACATCCGCCGCTTCCACGGCCGCACCATCGTCATCAAGTACGGCGGCAACGCGATGACCGACGAGAAGCTCAAGAAGAGCTTCGCGCACGACGTGGTGCTGCTCAAGCTGGTCGGCATGAACCCGGTGGTGGTGCACGGCGGCGGCCCGCAGATCGAGCAGCTGCTGACCAAGGTGGGCAAGAAGGGCGAGTTCATCCAGGGCATGCGCGTCACCGACGAGGAGACCATGTCCATCGTCGAAATGGTCCTCGCCGGCCAGGTGAACAAGGAGATCGTCGAGCTGATCAACCATGCGGGCGGCAAGGCGGTCGGCCTCACCGGCCAGGACGGCGGGCTGATCCGGGCGCGCAAGATGATGCTCGCGGACAAGGACCGCCCGGGCGAGCAGATCGACATCGGCCAGGTCGGCGAGATCTCGAAGATCGACCCCTCGGTGATCCAGACGCTGACCGCCAACGGCTTCATCCCGGTCATCGCGCCCATCGGCTCCGGAGATCACGGCGAGACCTACAACATCAATGCGGACCTGGTCGCCGGCAAGGTGGCCGAGGTGCTGCGCGCCGAGAAGCTGGTGCTGCTCACGAACACGCCGGGCGTGCTCGACAAGGCCGGCAACCTGCTCACCGGCCTGACCGCCAAGCGCATCGACGAGCTGTTCGCCGACGGCACCATCTCCGGCGGCATGCTGCCGAAGATCTCGTCTGCGCTCGACGCCGCGCGCGGCGGGGTCAACTCGGTGCACATCGTCGACGGACGCGTCGACCACTGCCTGCTGCTCGAGATCATGACCGACTCAGGCGTGGGCACGATGATCAGCTCGCATTGACCGCGGCGCGGCCGGTGCGGCGAGGCGCGACTCCGGGCGCGGCCTCGCGCGGGCGGCCGCAGGCGCCGGGCCGGCAGCCCGTCTGGCTGCTCGACCTCGACAACACCCTGCACGATGCGATGCCGCACGTGTTCCCGCGCATCAACACCGCGATGACGGACTACGTCTCGCGCCACCTCGGGCTGCCGCCGGAGCAGGCCAGCGAGCTCCGGGTCCGCTACTGGCAGCGCTATGGCGCAACCATGCTGGGCCTGATCCGGCACCATGGCATCGACCCGCACCACTTCCTGCGCGAGACCCACCCCTTCCCCGACCTGCACGCCATCGTCTCTCGCGACCATGGGCTGCGCGATGCGCTGCGCCGGTTGCCGGGGCGCAAGATCGTCGTCACCAACGCTCCGAACGCGTATGCGGCCGAAGTGCTGCGGCGGCTGGGCGTGTCCGCACAGATCCACGGGCTGGTCGCGATCGAGTCGATGCGCGTCGCCGGGCGCTATTTCCCGAAGCCCTCGCGCAGCATGCTCGCCCGGATCGTCGCCCGGCTGCGCCTGCCGCCGTCGCGCTGCATCCTCGTCGAGGACTCGGTCGCCAATCTCGCCAGCGCGCGCGCCTGCAGGCTGCGCACCGTGCTGGTGACCGGCCTGTCGCACCGCGCGCACGGTCCGCTCGGGCGGCCGCGCGCCGGCGCCGGCCGGCGCATCGACGTGCAGGTGCCGTCGGCCTGGCTGCTGCCGCGCGTCGTCCACCGACTCCTTCGATGAGGCCTTCGATGAGCGCCAACGAACTCCTGTTCCTCGATGCATGCGCGCTGTCCGGCGCCATCCGCAGCCGCCGGGTGTCCTGCCGCGAGGTGATGCAGGCCACCCTCGCGCAGGTGGAACGGCTCAATCCCGGCTGGAACGCGATCGTCTCGCTGCAGCCGGCCGAGGACCTGCTCGCGCAGGCCGACGAGCGCGACGCGCAGCTCGCCCGCGGCCAGTGGCTGGGCTGGATGCACGGCTTCCCGCAGGCGGTGAAGGACCTGGCGTTGACCAGGGGCATCCGCACCACGCTGGGCTCGCCGCTGCTGCAGGACTTCGTGCCGCAGGAGGACGCGATCGTCGTCGAGCGCGCGAAACGCGCCGGCGCCATCGTCATCGGCAAGACCAACGTGCCCGAGTTCGGCCTGGGCTCGCAGACCTACAACCATGTGTTCGGCGCCACCGCCAACGCCTGGGATGCGTCGAAGTGCGCCGGCGGCTCCAGCGGCGGCGCCGCGGTGGCCCTGGCGCTGCGAATGCTGCCGGTGGCCGACGGCAGCGACATGGGCGGCTCGCTGCGAAACCCGGCGGCCTACAACAACGTGTTCGGACTGCGGCCCTCTGCGGGGCGCGTGCCCAAGGGCCCGGCGGTGGAGGGCTTCATCGAGCAGCTCGGCACCGAAGGGCCGATGGCGCGCACCGTGGCCGACCTCGCGATGCTGCTGTCGGTGCAGGCCGGGCAAGACCCGCGCGCGCCGCTGTCGCTGGCCGAGGACCCGTCGGTGTTCGCGCAGCCGCTCGCGCGCGACTGCCGCGGCGTGCGCATCGGCTGGCTGGGCGACCTCGGCGGCCACCTGCCCTTCGAGCCCGGCGTGCTCGGGCTCTGCGGCCAGGGGCTGCGCGCGCTCGAGGACGTGGGTTGCGTCGTCGAGGAGACGCCGCTGGGCTTCGCGCCGGAACGGCTGTGGTCAATGTGGCTCACGCTGCGAAGCTGCCTTGTGAGCGGCGCGCAGCAGGCCAACTACGCCGACCCCGCGCGCCGCGCCCGGATGAAGCCCGAAGCCGTGTGGGAGGTGGAGAACGGCCTGAAGACCTCGGCGCTCGACGTCTACCGCGCATCGGTGGAGCGCACCGCCTGGTATCGGCACGTGCTGACGCTGATCGACCGCTTCGACTTCCTCGCGCTGCCCGCGGCCCAGGTCTTCCCCTTCGACCTGGACACCCACTGGCCGCGCGAGGTGGGCGGCCGCAGCATGGACACCTACCACCGATGGATGGAGGTGGTGATCGGCCCGACGCTCGCCGGCCTGCCCGCGATCAGTGTCCCGGCGGGCTTCGACGCGCGCGGGCTGCCGATGGGGATGCAACTGATCGGCCGGCCGCGCGGGGACCTCGAAGTGCTGCAGCTGGCGCATGCCTACGAGCAGGCGGCGCCGTGGGTGCGGCAGGTACCGGCGGCGGCCCGCGGCTGATCGCTGCGTCGCGTCGCCGGTCAGGACCGTCCACGCACTGCACGAGGAATGTGATGGCCCCGCCGATGGTGATCCGGCTCGATCCTGCGGATCCGCTGCACGCGCGGGCCATGCTCGCGCTTCTCGACGAATACGCGGCCGGTCCCACCGGCCGCGGTCACGGGCTCGAGCCGCAGGCGCGCGAGCGCCTGCCCGCGATGCTCGCCGCGCGGCCGCACTATTGGGGCTGTCTCGCGTTCGTCGATGGCGAGCCGGCCGGTTTCGCGAACTGCTTCGAGACCGTTTCCACCTTCCTCGCCGAGCCGCTGCTCAACATCCACGACATCGCGGTGAGCCCGCGCTTCCAGCGCCGCGGCGTGGGCACCGCGCTGCTGGCGGCGGTCGAGGCGGCGGCGCGCGAACGGCGCTGCTGCAAGCTGACCCTGGAGGTGCTCGAGGGCAACCACGGCGCGCGGCGCCTCTACGAGCGCGCTGGTTTCGATGACTATGCGCTGGATCCGCGGATGGGGCGGGCGGGGTTCATGGAGAAGAAGCTGGCCTGACCGCGGCCGGGACTGCGGCCCGGCTCATCCCTGGGCCGGCACCCTTGGCGCGCCCGACCCGCACACCCTGCACCCCGGGTCCCGCCCCACCGCGATCCGCTCGAAGCGCATCCTCCGCGCGTCGATCATCAGCAGCTGTCCGGTCATCGGCACCCCGAAGCCGCCGGCGATCTTCAGCGCCTCGCCGGCCTGCATCGTGCCGACCATTCCCGTCAGCGGGGCGAACACGCCCATCGTCGCGCACTGCGCTTCCTCCACCGCCTGGTCTTCCGGGAACACGCACTGGTAGCAGGGGCAGGCCGCGTCCCGGGGATCGAACACCGCGAGCTGGCCCTCGAAGCGCAGTGCCGAGCCGGACACCAGCGGCACGCCTTCGGCGAAGCAGGCGCGGTTCACCGCATGGCGGGTGGCGAAGTTGTCGGTGCAGTCGAGCACCACGCAGGCCTGGCGGACCGCGTCGGCCAGCGCAGCGCCTTCGAGACGGGCCTGCAGCGGCACCACCTCCACGCGCGGGTTCACCTCGGCCAGCGCGCGGCGCGCAGACTCCGCCTTGGGCAGGCCGATGCCGGCCTCGCGGTGCAGCACCTGGCGCTGCAGGTTGGTGAGGTCGACCGTGTCGTCGTCGGCGATCAGCAGCCTGCCCAGGCCCGCCGAGGCGAGGTAGAGCGCGGCGGGGCAGCCCAGGCCGCCGGCGCCGACGATCAGCGCCGTGGCATCGAGCAGCCGCTGCTGCCCTTCGATGCCGATCTCGTCGAGCAGCAGGTGGCGGCTGTAGCGCAGCAGCTGGTGGTCGTCCATCGGTGTTCGGCGGTTCGAGGAATGGCGGTCGGGGTCCGTCAGGGGCAGGATGAGAGCCGTGGGCAAAATAGCATGGGAGAAAATCGGCCGGTTCAATGAAGCCGATTCCTCGGCTTCTTCGAGCCAGGGTATTCGATTGGTTGCGCGCAACCTTTGCTAGACTGTCCTCCCTGAGCAGACCTTCCGCAGGAGGGTGAGATGCCTCGCATCCCCTTGAACGACGGCATGACCAAGTCCCAGCGCTACCGGCAGCGCCGAGCCACCCAGGGCATGAGGCTGCTTCGCCTGTGGGTGCCGGATCACGCCGCTCCCGGCTTCGCCGCAGAACTGCAGCGGCAGGTATCCCTGCTGCGCGGAGCGCCCGAAGAGCGCGAAGCGCTCGACTTCATCGAGGCAGGCGCGGACACGGCGGGCTGGCGTTGAGACGAGGCGAGCTGGTGACGGTTGCGGTCCAGGGGGATTTCGGCAAGCCCCGTCCGGCAGTGGTCGTCCAGTCCGACTGGCTCGCGCAGACGGAGAGCGTGCTGCTCTGCCTGGTCACCAGCGAGGTCCGGCCGGCGCCGCTGCTCCGGCTCACGCTGGAGCCGGCGCCGTCAAACGGCCTGCTGCGCCGCTCCCAGGTGATGGTCGACAAGGTCGTCGCGGTGCGGCGGGATCGTTGCACACCCCCTATCGGGCGGCTCTCCGACGACGAGCTCGTCGCGCTCGACCGGATGCTGGCGCTGGTGCTCGGCCTTGCCGACTGAATAAGCTGGCGCTCGGGTCGCCGGGCGCCGGCTGCTCGCCGAATCGCAGACGCTGGAAACGCGATGGGCCGGCATCGCCGGCCCATCGCACGCAGGCTGCCGCGCTGCGCTACTTCGCCTTGCCGTTGCCCTCCGGCTTGGCGCCGTTGCCGTTGGCGGTCGCCTTGGCGGCCTCCGCATCGGCGGTCTCGTCCTTGGCCTTGGCGACCATCACCGGCTTGCCCTTCAGGTGGTTCATCGCCTGCTGGAGCTGGTAATCGTCGGCCGAGCCGAATTCGATCGGCTTGCGGTCCTTGAGGCGGTCCGCGTTGGCGTCGGGGCCGGTTGCCTTGGGGACGTTCGGGGCCTCCTCGGCCTCCTTCGGGTTCGACAGGTGGCGGTTCAGGTCAGCTTCGCGCAGCCGGAAGGCCCCGCTGATGTCGCCCTCGGGCGTCTCCTCGACGAGGAAGTCCGGCGTGATCCCCTTCGCCTGGATCGAGCGGCCGTTGGGCGTGTAGTAGCGCGCCGTGGTGAGCTTGATCGCGGTGTTGTTGGTCAGCGGCAGGATGGACTGCACCGAACCCTTGCCGAAGGTCTGGGTGCCGATGATCACCGCCCGCCTGTGGTCCTGGAGCGCACCGGCGACGATCTCGGAGGCCGAGGCCGACCCGCCGTTGACCAGCACCGTCATCGGCACGGTCTTGACCGCGACCGGCAGCTTCTGGAGATAGTCGTCGCGGGTGCCGCGCAGGTAGTCCTCGGGAGAGCTGAGGAACTTGCGCCTGGCGTCCTCGGTGCGTCCGTCGGTGCTGGTCACGATCACCTTGCCCGGCAGGAAGGCGGCGGATACGCCGACCGCGCCATGCAGCAGCCCGCCCGGGTCGTTGCGCAGGTCGAGCACCAGCCCCTTGAGGTTGCCCTCCTTGTAGAGGCCGCCGACGTGCTTGACCAGGTTCTCGACGGTGTGCTCCTGGAACTGGGTGATGCGCACGTAGCCGTAGCCGGGCTCGAGCATCTTCGACTTCACCGACTGCACGCGGATGACGTCGCGGATGATCGGGATGACCAGCGGGCGCGCCTCGCCCTTGCGGGAGACGGTCAGGACGATCTTGCTGCGCGGCTTGCCCCGCATCAGCTTGACCGCGTCGTTCAGGGCCATCCCCTTGGTGGGCTTCTCGTCGATCTTGATGATCAGGTCGCCGGCCTTGATTCCTGCGCGCGCCGCGGGGGTGTCCTCGATCGGCGAGACGACCTTGACGAAGCCGTCCTCCATGCCGACCTCGATGCCTAGGCCGCCGAACTCTCCCTGCGTGCCCACCTGGAGCTCGCGGAAGGCGTCCGCGTCCAGGTAGGCCGAGTGGGGGTCGAGGCCGGAAAGCATGCCGCTGATCGCCTCGGTGATCAGCTTCTTGTCCTCGACCGGCTCGACGTAGTTCGCCTTGATGGCGCCGAAGACGTCGGAGAACTGCCTGAGCTCCTCGAGAGGGAGCGGCACGCGGGCATCGCGCTGGGCGACGGCGCTCAGGCCGATGCTGACCAGCACGCCTGCGACGGCGCCGATGGAGACAAGACCGAATTGCCTGAGCCTGCCGTTCATGGAACTACCTGCCGTATAGGGCGGATGCCCTGTCGAGTCGGGGCGTCCGCGGGCGCGGACGCCGCGCCTCCCATATGCATGGGAATGCGTACAGCCAGTATAAACAACAGCGGCAGGCCGCGCCGGCTACTGATTCGCCTTGCCCTGGGCGGCTACCGCGGCCATCGCCGCCTCGATCTCCGCCTGGTCGCCGAGGTAGTAGCGGCGGATCGGCCTGAGGTCGTCGTCCAGTTCATAGACCAGCGGCCGGGCCGTCGGGATGTTCAGGTTGACGATCTCGTCCTCGCCCATGTCGTCCAGGTACTTCACCAGGGCCCGCAGCGAGTTGCCGTGGGCGGCGATCAGCACGCGCTTTCCGCTGCGGATCGCCGGGGCGATCTCGTCGTTCCAGTAAGGCATCACCCGGGCGACGGTGTCCTTGAGGCACTCGGTGCGGGGAATCTGGCCCGCGGGCACGCCGGCGTAGCGCGGGTCGCCGTCGGACTGGCGCGGGTCGCCGGCCGGCAGCGGCTGCGGCGCGATCGCATAGGCGCGGCGCCAGATCAGCACCTGCTCGTCGCCGTACTCGGCGGCCGTCTCGGCCTTGTTCAGGCCCTGCAGCGCGCCGTAGTGGCGCTCGTTCAGGCGCCAGGAGTGCACGATGGGCAGCCACATCCGGTCCATCTCGTCGAGCGCGGTCCAGAGGGTGCGGATCGCGCGCTTGAGCACCGAGGTGTAGGCGACGTCGAAATCGAAGCCTTCGGCCTTCAGCAGTTCGCCGGCGCGGCGCGCCTCGGCCAGGCCGTTCGGGGTGAGGTCGACGTCGGTCCAGCCGGTGAACCGGTTTTCGAGGTTCCACTGGCTTTCGCCGTGGCGCAGCAGTACGAGTCGGTGGGTCATCGTCGCGCAATGAGGGAGGGCAGGCCGCTATTCTATAATCCGGCGGTCCGAAGGCGGATTTCCCGCCTCCTACCCCTGCGAACCCCCCGCCGTGCAATTCCTGACCGAAAATTTCGTGCTGATCGCCGTGGCCCTTGCCTCGGGTGCGATGCTGCTGTGGCCGATGGTCCAGCGCCGCGCCTCCGGGCCGGCGCTCGACACCCTCGGCGCCACCCGCTTCATCAACGACTCCGGCGCCATCGTGCTCGACGTGCGCGAGCCGGCCGAGTTCGCGGCTGGCCACCTGCCGAACGCGCGCAACATCCCCCTGGGCGAGCTGGACAAGCGCGTCGGCGACCTGCCCAAGGACAAGCCGGTGCTGGTCTGCTGCGCTTCGGGTGCGCGCTCCGGCAAGGCGCTCTCCCTGCTGCGCCAGGACGGCCGCGAGGCGTTCAACCTCTCCGGCGGCGTCGCGGCCTGGCAGCAGGCCGGCCTGCCGGTCGTCAAGAAGAAGTGACCGCGCCCGCCAGGCGCGATCCCGATCCACTCCATTCGGGGAAGCCCAGATGACAGCGAAAGTCGTGATGTACGCCACCGCCACCTGCCCGTACTGCATGCGTGCCGAGCAGCTCCTGAGGGAGCGGGGCGTCGAGGTCATCGACAAGATCCGCGTCGACCAGGACCCTGCGCTGCGCGAGCAGATGATCGAGCGCTCCGGCCGGCGCACCGTGCCCCAGATCTACATCGACGAGAAGCACGTCGGTGGTTTCGACGACCTGTCCGCGCTCGATCGCGCGGGCGGTCTGACCCCCCTCCTGAACGGTTAAGGAATTCCCATGTCCTCGATGCCCGGCAACGATCCGGTGTTCGCGATCCAGCGCACCTACCTGAAGGATCTCTCGCTCGAGATCCCCGGTGCGCCGCAGATCTTCCTCGAGAACCAGCAGCCGGCGGTCGAGATCCAGCTCGACGTGGCCAGCCAGGGCGTCGTCGAGGGCATCTACGAGACAGCGGTCACGGTCACCGTGACCACCAAGGTCGGCGACAAGGTGGCCTTCCTGGTCGAGGCCAAGGAGGCCGGCATCTTCGAGATCCGCAACGTGCCGCAGGAGCAGATGCCGCTGATCCTGAACGTGGTGTGCCCGAACATCGTCTATCCCTACCTGCGGGCCAACGTGGCGGACGTCATCCAGCGCGCCGGCTTCCCGCCGATCCACCTCGCCGAGATCAACTTCGAGGCCCTCTACCAGCAGCGCCTGCAGCAGCAGCAGGAGCAGCAGGCGCAGAAGGGTCCCGAGCTGTACGTGCCCAACAAATGATCCGCGCGGCGGTCGCCTGCTTCGGCCTGGCACTGGCCAGCGCAGTGTCGGCCGCCGAGTACGGTTCGGTTGGCGGTTCGGGCGCCGTCCTGTACGACGGTCCTTCCGCCGATGCGCAGAAGATCTTCGTCGCTCCGCCCGGAATGCCGGTCGAACTGCTCTCGCTGATCAACCGCTGGGTCAAGGTGCGTGACCAGACGGGGCAATCGTTCTGGATCGAGCGCGGCGACATCTCCCCGAAGCGCACGGTGGTGACCACCAGGGTCGCCTCGGTGCGAAGCGCCCCGCGCGGCGACGCCGCGGTGTCCTTCCGCGTGCGCGAGGGTGTGCTCCTCGAGCTGACCGGCGGCGCACCCGGCTCCGGCTGGGCGCAGGTGCGGCATGCGGACGGGGATTCCGGCTTCGTGCACGCAGACGAGATCTGGGGCTTCCAGTGAGCGCCGCGCCGTCGATGCGCGTGGCGGTGCTCGGCGCCGGAGCCTGGGGCACGGCGGTGGCGGTCCATGCGGCGGCACGCCACCGGGTGATGCTCTGGACCCGCGACCCCGCGCATGCGCAGGCGATGCGGGAAGAGCGGCGCAACGCCCGCTACCTGCCCGAGGCCCGCCTGCCCGACGAAGTGGAGCCGGCCCACGAGCTCGCCTCCGTGCTGCGCTGGGTTCGCGACGGCGAAGGCGGGCAGGACGGGCTCGTCGTGCTTGCCACCTCCGTGGCGGGGCTGCGCCCGACCGCGCGCGCGCTGGCAGGCCTTGCCGCCGCGGGCGCGGATGCGCGCACCCCGGTGATCTGGCTGTGCAAGGGGCTGGAGCGCGATTCCGGGCTGCTGCCGCACCAGGTGGTGGCGGCGGAGGCGCCCGGGCTGTGCGGCGGCGTGCTCTCGGGGCCGAGCTTCGCCCAGGAGGTCGCGGCCGGCCTGCCCGTGGCGCTCACGGTGGCTTCGGACGACGAACGCGTCGGGCGGGTGACGGTGGGGGCGCTGCATCACGGTGCTGCGCGGATCTACCGCTCGGACGACGTCGTCGGCGTCGAGATCGGCGGCGCCCTGAAGAACGTCATGGCGATCGCCGCCGGCATCTGCGACGGGCTGAAACTGGGGCAGAACGCCAGGGCCGCGCTGATCACGCGCGGGCTCGCCGAGATCGGCCGCTTCGGCATTGCGCTCGGCGCGCAGCCCGAAACCTTCCACGGGCTCACCGGCCTGGGCGACCTGGTGCTCACCTGCACCGGCGACCTCTCCCGGAACCGCAGGGTCGGCCTGGGCCTGGCCGCCGGCAAGCCGCTGGCGCAGGTGGTCGGCGAGCTCGGCCACGTGGCCGAGGGCGTGGCCTGTGCCCACGTGGTCCACCGCCGCGCCGGCGAGCTCGGCGTCGACGTTCCGATCGTCTCGGCCGTGCACGCGGTGCTCGAGGGCGAGCTCGACGCGCGCGAGGCCGTGCTGTCGCTGCTGTCCCGCGGCCCGAAGCGGGAGAACTGATGGCCGCCCTGCCTTCGGATCGGGCGGCCCCCGCGCTGTGCGTGTTCTGCGGCGCCAAGACCGGCGCCGATCCGCGCTGGATGCCGCTGGCGAGCGGCTTCGGCGCCGCCGTAGCGCGCCGCGGCTGGACCCTCGTCTTCGGCGGCGGTCGCGTTGGCCTGATGGGCGCACTGGCCGATGGCGCGCTCGAAGCGGGCGGCAGCGTCGTCGGCGTGATCCCGCGCAGCCTGATGGCCCGTGAGGTCGCTCACCAGGGACTCACCCGGCTCGAGGTGGTCGAGGACATGGCGGTTCGCAAGACCCGGATGATCGCGCTGTCCGACGCGTTCGCCACCCTGCCGGGCGGCCTGGGCACCCTGGACGAGCTGTTCGAGGTGCTGACCCTCAGGCAGATCGGCGAGCACGCCAAGCCGATCGGCCTGCTCGACCAGGACGGCTACTGGCAGCCGCTGCTGCGCGCCTGCGCGTCGATGGTCGAGGCAGGCTTCGTCCATCCGCGCGATCTGGCCGCGCTGCTGCCTGCCGGCGACACCGAGACGCTGCTCGACGAGATCGGCCGCGCGCTGGGCTGAGTTCGCGCCGCGGCGCTGGATTTCCGAGAGGGCCGAGGCTGCGTCGGGCAAGGCTGCGCAGCGGGGCCTCAGTCCGCGCCGTCGAAGCCGTTCTGGCGCCAGGCCTCGTAGACCGTCACCGCGACCGCGTTCGAGAGGTTCAGGCTCCGGTTGCCAGGCCGCATCGGCAGGCGCAGGCGGCGCTCGTCGGGGAAGTCCGCGAGCAGCTCCCGCGGCAGGCCCGCGCTCTCGGCGCCGAACACGAAGCAGTCCCCGGGCAGGAGCCGCAGGTCCGACGGGCGCCGGCCGGCGCGCGCGGTGAGCGCGAACATCCGGGCCGGTCCGGCGGCCGCGGCGAAGGCGGCCCAGTCCGGGTGCACCCGGACTTCGGCGAACTCGCGGTAGTCGAGCCCGGCGCGGCGCATCTTCGCGTGGTCCATCGGGAAGCCGAGCGGTTCGATCAGGTGCAGCTGCGCGCCGGTGTTGGCGCAGAGCCGGATCACGTTGCCGGTGTTCGGGGGGATCTCGGGGTGGACCAGGACGACGTGGAACATCGATGCGGGAGCCGTTCTCGGGCGTTCAGGGGGTTCGGGCGGCGACCAGCGCGGCCACCGGGCCGGCCCCGGCCGCTTGGAGCGCGGCCGCGGCGGCCTCCAGCGTGGAGCCGCTGGTCATCACGTCGTCGACCAGGACCAGGCGCAGGCCGGCGGCAGCGGGCGATGCACTGAAGGCGCCCGCCAGGTTGCCCCGGCGCTCGGCCAGCGCGAGCGTGGATTGTGCCGGCGTTTCGAGGATCCGTGCGAGCAGGCCGGCGCGCACCGGCAGGCCGAGGCGGCGCCCGATGCCATGGGCGATGGCCGCGGACTGGTTGAAGCCGCGCGTGGCGATGCGGCCCGCCCCGAGCGGCACCGGCACCAGGGCGTCCGCCTGCCAGCCGGAGGCCTGGAGCAGCGGCGCCATGCGGGCGCCCAGCGCGCCGGCCAGCGCGAGTTCGCCGCCGAACTTGAGCGCATGCACCAGGCGGTCGACCGGGGGAGCGTAGTCGGCCAGCACGAGGGTGCGCTCGAAGGGCGGCGCGGTGCGCAGGCAGGCCGCGCAGTGCGCCGCCGCGGCCGCGCCCCGGGCCGAGTCCCCGGCCGGGCCCCCGGCCGGGCCCCGCGCATGGCCCTGGGCAGGGCCTCGCGCAGGGCCTCTTGCCGCGAGGCCGCAGCGCGGGCAGCGCGCCGAAAGGCGTCCGGGAAGCGCCCCGGCGCAGGGCTCGCACAGACCCTCTTCCGCAGCGCCGAGAGTGGCGTCGCACAGGGCGCAGCCGCGCGGCAGCCAGCGGTCGGCGAAGCTTCGCCAGGTGCTGGCGGCCAGTCGGGAGAGGCGGCGGCGGTCCATGCGGAATCGTCTCACGCGCGCCCGTATACTGGGCTGCCATGCCAGCCACCTCAGACCTAGATCCGCGGGCGGTCCGCCTGCAGTTCGGGCGCCGCGCCGCGCGCCTTGCGCGCTCCGACTTCCTGCTCAGGGAGGTCGAGCGGCGCATGCTCGACCGCCTCGAGGTGGTCCGGCTGTCGCCGGCCGTCGTGCTGGACGTGGGCACAGGGCTGGGCCAGGGCGCTGCTGCGCTGCAGCGGCGCTACCCGGCCGCCAGCGTGCTCGGCGCGGATCTCGCGCCGCCGCTGGCTGCCCAGGCCGCCCGGCTGCACGGAGCCGCCGCCCGCAGCGGGCTCTCCGGCCGGCTGAAGCGCTGGTTCGGCGCCGGCGCGGACGCCGAAGGGCGGGCGCCCGCCTTCTTCGCCGGCGATGCGGCGGCGCTGCCGCTGGCAGCCGGCAGCGTCGACCTGATCTGGTCCAACCTCGCCTGGCACTGGTTCGCCGATCCGGTGGCGGTGCTGGCGCAGTGGTATCGCGTGATCCGGCCGGACGGCCTGCTGATGTTCTCGGCCTTCGGCGTCGACACCCTGAAGGAACTGCGGGCGCTGGGCGCGGCGCTGCCCGCGTTCCCGGACCTGCACGACATCGGCGATGCGCTGGCCACCGCAGGCTTTGCCGATCCGGTGATGGACAGCGAGCGCCTGACGATCACCTGGAGCGACGCCGACGCGCTGCTGGCCGAACTGAGCGCGCTGGGCGGGAACGCGCTGCGGACCCGCGCTGCGGGCCTGCGGTCCCGGGGCGAACGGGATCGCTGGCGTGCCGCGATCGAGTCCCTGCGCAGCCCGGAGGGTCCGATCGCGATCAGTTTCGAGCTGGTGTAC
>JBKHVS010000029.1:0-9571 GCA_046569945.1 Gammaproteobacteria bacterium
CGGGTTCTCGAAGATCTGCTGGACCAGCATCGCGTACTCGTCCGGCCGGCCGAGGCGCGAGGGGAAGGGCACCTGCTTGCCGAGCGACTCCTGGGCAGCCGGGGGCAGGCTCATCAGCATCGGCGTGAGGAACAGGCCGGGGGCGATGGTGTTGACCCGCACGCCATCGCGCGAGAGATCGCGCGCGATCGGCAGCGTCATGCCGGAGACCCCGGCTTTCGAGGCCGAGTAGGCTGCCTGGCCGATCTGGCCGTCGAAGGCGGCGACCGACGCGGTGTTGACGATCACGCCGCGCTCGCCCTCGGCGTTGGGCTCGTTGCCGACCATCGCAGCGGCTGCCAGCCGCAGCATGTTGAAGGTGCCGATCAGGTTGACCTGGATGACGCGGGTGAACTTGTCCAGCGGATAGGGGCCGTCCTTGCCGACGGTCTTGGCTGCGCCGCCGATTCCGGCGCAATTGACCAGGCCGACCAGCTTGCCCATCGACGTGGCGGCGGCGACTGCCGCCTGGGCGTCGGCCTCGGAGGTGACGTCGCACTTGACGAACTTCGCGTTGGATCCGAGCTCCTTGGCGAACGCCTCGCCAGCCTGCGCGTTCACGTCCGCGATCACCACCATGCCGCCCGCGCCGACGATGCGTTTGCTGGTCGCGCCGCCCAGGCCGGATGCTCCGCCGGTGACGATGACAACGTTGCCTTTGACATCCATTCGCTGCTCTCCCTTGGTTGTTGAACCCGAATCCGGAAACCCGGCAAGTGTACCCAATCGGGTGAGAGCGGCGCCCCCGGCGGAGAAAACGAAACGGGGCGGCATGGGCCGCCCCGTCTGACCGCGAACGCCCGGGCAAAGCCCGGGCCTTCAAGGCCGGCTACTGCGCGGGATAGACGTCCACGCGCCGCGCCATCCGGTCGTCCGCTGCGCCGGCCTCGGCCTGCTGCGGCCTGACCAGGACGAGCTGGCCTTCGGCGACGCCGGCTTCCATCAGCGCGGCACGCGCAGCCAGCGCGCGCTGCTTGGCGAGCTGGGCGTTCATCGCGGGATCGCCGCTGGCATCGTGGTAGCCGGACAGGCCGAGCTTGCCGCCTGCGTTGGCCTTGGCCCAGTCGGCCAGCTTCTCGAGCTGCGCCTTGGCGTCGGCAGGAAGCGCCGCGCCGCCGGTCTCGAAGAACACGCTCACGGTCTCGGGATAGCCCGCGCCGGTGAGCACCTGCGGTGCGGTTTCCACCTCGGTCACTGCAGCCGGCGCGGCCGCCGGCGCCGCGGCAGGAGCGCCTGCAGCCGGAGCAGTCGCGGCCGCGGGAGCGGCGCCGTGGCCGGCGGCCGGTGCTGCGGCGCCGTCGCCGTAGATCACGCCCATCAGCGGCACCAGCAGCAGCGCAACGATGTTGATGATCTTGATCAGCGGGTTCACCGCCGGGCCGGCCGTGTCCTTGTAGGGGTCGCCCACGGTGTCGCCGGTGACCGCGGCCTTGTGGGCGTCCGAGCCCTTGCCGCCGTGGTTGCCTTCCTCGATGTACTTCTTGGCGTTGTCCCACGCGCCGCCGCCCGTGCACATCGAGATGGCGACGAACAGGCCGGTGACGATGGTGCCCATCAGCACGCCGCCCAGGGCGACCGGGCCGAGGAACACGCCCACCAGGATCGGCACGACCACCGGCAGCAGCGAGGGGATCATCATCTCCTTGATCGCCGAGCTGGTGAGCAGGTCGACGGCCCTGGAGTAGTCGGGCTTGGCCTTGCCCTCCATGATGCCCTTGATCTCGCGGAACTGGCGGCGCACCTCTTCGACCACCGAGCCGGCGGCGCGGCCCACGGCCTCCATCGCCATCGCGGCGAACAGGTAGGGGATCAGGCCGCCGATGATCAGGCCGACGATCACCATGTGGTCGGACAGGTCGAACTTCACCGGCAGGCCCACCGATTCGAGGCCGTGGGTGTAGTCGGCGAACAGCACCAGCGCGGCCAGGCCGGCCGAGCCGATCGCATAGCCCTTGGTGACCGCCTTCGTGGTGTTGCCGACCGCGTCGAGCGGGTCGGTGACGTCGCGCACCGAATCGGGCAGTTCGGCCATCTCGGCGATGCCGCCGGCGTTGTCGGTGATCGGGCCGTAGGCGTCGAGCGCGACGACGATGCCGGCCATCGACAGCATTGACGTGGCCGAGATCGCGATGCCGTAGAGGCCGCCGAGCTGGTAGGACGCGATGATCGCCGCGCACACCATCAGCACCGGCCAGGCGGTGGACTTCATCGACACGGCGAGGCCGGCGATGATGTTGGTGCCGTGGCCGGTGGTGGAGGCCTGGGCCACGTAGCGCACCGGCTTGTACTCGGTGCCCGTGTAGTACTCGGTGATCCAGACGATCAGCCCGGTGAGCACCATGCCCACGACCACGCACAGCCACAGGTTCATCACCGACAGGCCGGTGGCGGCGAGGTCCGCGTCGCCGAACACCCAGGAGGTGAGCGGCCAGGCGACGATGGTGGCCAGCACGCCGGCGACGATCAGGCCCTTGTACAGGGCGGTCATGATCTTCTGGCCCGGCGAGGCCTTCACGAAGAAGCAGCCGACGATCGAGGCGATGATCGAGAACCCGCCGAGCACCAGCGGGTACATCACCGCCTGCGCCTGGGCGCCGGTCACCATCAGCGCGCCGAGAAGCATCGTCGCGATCAGCGTGACCGCGTAGGTTTCGAAGAGATCGGCCGCCATGCCGGCGCAGTCGCCGACGTTGTCGCCGACGTTGTCCGCGATCACCGCCGGGTTGCGCGGGTCGTCCTCGGGAATGCCGGCCTCGACCTTGCCGACCAGGTCGGCGCCCACGTCGGCGCCCTTGGTGAAGATGCCGCCGCCGAGCCGGGCGAAGATGGAGATCAGCGAGGAGCCGAAGGCAAGGCCGATGAGCGGCTTGATCGCGTCATGCAGCTTCGCGGGGTCGCTGACGCCGCTGGTGAGCAGCGCGTAGTAGCCGGCCACGCCCAGCAGGCCCAGGCCCACCACCAGCATCCCGGTGATGGCTCCGCCCTTGAAGGCGACGTCGAGCGCTGCGTTCAGTCCCTGCGTGGCGGCCTGCGTGGTGCGCACGTTGGCGCGCACCGAGACGTTCATGCCGATGTAGCCGGCGGCGCCGGACAGGATGGCGCCGATCGCGAAGCCCGCCGCGGTGGGCATCCCCAGGCCGGGCACCAGCCAGATCGCGACGAAGAGGACCAGGCCCACGATGCCGATCGTGCGGTACTGGCGGTTCAGGTAGGCCTTGGCACCGGTCTGGATCGCCGCAGCGATCTCCTGCATTCGGGCATTGCCCGCCGGCAGGGCCAGGATGGACCGGCTGGTGACGATGCCGTAGAGCACCGCCACCGCGCCGCATATCAACGCGAACCACAAGCCCGTATTCGAGGCTGCTGACATCGAGAGACCTCCAGAGACTGTTAGGGTAGGAACCGGACTGCGACCAGACTGCGGAGGATTCTCACCGCCACGTCGGGGGGCTGGCAAGCAAGGTCAAGCCCTGATGCGAAGGGGCCGGTCCGCTTTGCAGCAAGCGGGTGCGGGCGCAGGCTCGCAGCGCGAGCCCCGGGTCGGCTCCGGGCAGCGCGCCGTGAGGGGCGGGCCGGGGAGCATCGGTGGCGCAGGGACTGGAGGTGACGCAGGGCCCGGAGGCCCTTTGCGCGGAAGAAGCGGGAGTTTTCGCCCGCGGATGCGGGCGAGGGAGGGATCGCCCGGCGGATGCGGGCAACGGGGATCAGCCCAGCGCAGCGAACGCGCGCTCGCGGATCTCGTCGACGCTGCCCACGCCCGAGATCTTGCGGTACTTCGGCGCGCCCGGCGCGCCGCTCTGTGCCCACTTGCCGTAGTAGTCGACCAGTTGACGGGTCTGGGCGTGGTAGACCTCGAGCCGCTTGCGCACGGTCTCCTCGCGGTCGTCGTCGCGCTGGACCAGGTCCTCGCCGGTGAGGTCGTCCTTGCCCGCCACCTTCGGCGGGTTGAACTTCTCGTGGTAGGTGCGGCCGCTGGGGGGGTGCACGCGCCGCCCGCTCATGCGGTCGATGATGTCCGCGTCGGGGACGTCGATCTCGAGCACGTAGTCGATCGCGACCCCGGCCTCCTTCATCGCATCGGCCTGGGGAATCGTGCGGGGGAATCCGTCGAACAGGTAGCCGGTGGCGCAGTCGGGCTCGCGCAGGCGGTCCTTGACGAGGCCGATGATGATGTCGTCCGACACCAGACCGCCCGCGTCCATGACCTTCTTGGCGGCCTGCCCGAGCGGCGTTCCCGCCTTCACTGCGGCGCGCAGCATGTCGCCGGTGGAGATCTGGGGAATGCCGTACTTGTCCTTGATGAACGCCGCCTGCGTGCCTTTGCCGGCACCCGGCGCCCCGAGCAGAATCAAACGCATGGAGTGGACCTGGAAGGAATCGTTGAGGAAGGGGCCGCGCCCCGGGGTGAAAAGCCCCGTGCCCGGCCGCCGTCCGGAGGCAGACGGCGAAAGGTAACTTCAAAGAGCGGCACCGGTCAAACCCGGCGCCGCCCGGGCGTTTCAGGCGGCGCTCCGGCCGGCGAAGGCGCGCCGCACCCGGGCGAGGTCCTCGGGCGTGTCGACGCCCGCGGGCGGCGCCTCGGCGGCGCGCAGCACCGCGATGCGGTAGCCGTGCCAGAGCGCGCGAAGCTGCTCGAGCGATTCGAAGCGCTCCAGCGGCGACTGCGACAGTTCCGGGTAGGCGCGCAGGAAGGCGACGCGGTAGGCGTACAGGCCGATGTGGCGCAGCGGGGGATGCTCGGCGAAGCCCGCGGGGAGCTGCGCCGGCAGCCCGGCCGGAAAGCCCTGGAGCTCGTCGCGGTGGAAGGGGATCGGCGCGCGCGAGAAGTAGGCGGCGTGTCCCTGCGCGTCGGTCACCACCTTGACCACGTTCGGGTTCAGGTAGTCGCCGAGCGTCTCGATCGGGTGGGCGGCAGTGGCGATCGCGCTGCCCGCCGAGCGCTGCAGCAGAGCGGCCACGTCGGCGACCAGCGCCGGCGGGATCAGCGGTTCGTCGCCCTGGACGTTGACCACGATCTCGTCGTCGCGCAGGCCCAGCAGCCGCGCCGCCTCGGCGAGCCGGTCGGTGCCCGAAGGATGGTCGGCGCGGGTGAGGACGGTCTCGACGCCATGCGCCCGGGCCGCGTCCAGGATCGCCTGGCTGTCGGCGGCCACCACGACCCGCCGGGCGCCGGAGGCCAGCGCGCGCTCGGCGACCCGAACCACCATCGGCCGGCCGCCAAGGTCCGCGAGCGGCTTGTCCGGCAGCCGGGTGGAAGCCAGCCGCGCCGGGATCAGGGCGACGAAGGGGGTCACAGCCTGGGCTGGCCGCCGGTGCCGGTCGTGGTCTCGCCGGACGGATCCGCGGAGGGTCCCGGCGGAGGCAGGACCGGCGCGTCCAGCCGGCGCGCCTCCGACTCCAGCATCACCGGGATGTCGTCGCGGATCGGGAAGGCGAGGCGGTCGCGCGGGCAGACCAGCTCGCGATCGGCCTTGCGGTGCTCCAGCGGGCCCTTGCAGATCGGGCACACCAGGATGTCAAGCAATCGGTTGTCCACGCAGCCGCTCCTCGATCCAGTCGTAGAAGGCCGGTTCGATCGCTGCCGCGACTTCGAGGGTCCAGCAGCGATCGTCGGCGATGGCTGCGCATTTTACGGCGTCCTTCGAGGTCATCACGACCAGGGGCGCGTCGATGCCGGCAAGGGTGGCGGGCGCGATCCGCGCGTGGTCCGCCAGGGGGTGTTCGCGCGGCGCCAGCCCCAGTCCGCGCAGCGTGTCGAAGAAGCGCGCCGGCTGGGCGATTCCGGCGAGCGCAGCAACCGGGCGCCCGGCTGCCATGGCGGCGAAGGCGTCCGGAGCGAGCAGGCGGCCGTCGCGCAGGCGGCGGAAGCGCGCCGGCGCCACGCGGAAGCGGAAGCAGGGCAGGCCGGCCAGCGGCGGCACGGCCTCGCCGTTGAGCAGCAGCGCATCCATGCCGGCGGCATGCGCCAGCGGTTCGCGCAGCGGACCCGCGGGCAGCAGCCTGCCGTTGCCGGCGCCGCGCGCATCGAAGACCGCCACCTCCAGGGTGCGGGCAAGCCCGGGATGCTGGAGGCCGTCGTCGGCGACCACCACCTCCGGGGGAGGGTCCAGGGCCTCGAGCAGGGCCAGCGCCTCGCCGCGCCGGCGGCCGGCCGCGACCGGAACGCCCGAGGCGGCCGCCAGCAGCACCGCCTCGTCGCCGTGCTCCGCGGCGTCGTCGCCGGCGCGCACCAGGCGGGCGTCGCTGCGCGCGGCGCGATAACCGCCGGCCAGCGCCGCCACCCGCCAGCCGCGCCGGGAGAGCTCGCCGGCGAGCGCGATCGCCGCAGGCGTCTTGCCCGTGCCGCCGACCACCAGGTTGCCGATCACGATGACTGCGGGGCGCGCGGCGGGCAGCCGTCGCGTCACTCGTGCCCGGCGGCGGCGCGCGACCGCCGAAGTGAGCGCCGCCAGCGGGGCGAGCAGCGCAGCCAGCAGCCCGTTCCCGGCGGGGCGGGCCGGAGCGTGCGGCGCGGCCGGAAACCACAGCGCCAGCAGCCGGCGCTCGAGCGCGGCGCGCAGCGTTTCGGTCGCGCCCTGCGGCGCGCGGCTCATCGGGCGGCTTTGGCCGCGCCGCCGGGCGACTGCGCCGCGAAAGTCACCCGCGCGAGCCCGGCGAGGCGCGCGGACTCGAGCACGTTGACGACCGACTGGTGGGTCGCGCCGGCGTCCGCATGGATCACCAGCGTAGGCTCTTCGCTGCCCTCGGCGGCCCGCTGCAGCTCGCGGGCGAAGGCATCCGGCGAGTCGAAGCGCAGCGCGCGGTCGTCGATCTGGTAGCGCCCGTCGCCCGAGATGGCAACCACGATCTCGCGCGGGCGCTGGTCCGGCGCCGCCGCGCCCGCCGAGGGCAGGTTGACCTGGAGCTCGGTGAACTTCGAGAAGGTGGTGGTCACCATCAGGAAGATCAGCACGACCAGCAGCACGTCGATGAGCGGGATCAGGTTGATCTCGGGCTCTTCCCTGCGCAGCCCGCGCCGGAAATTCACTGCTTCACCCCCTTCGGGGCCGAGGCCGCGCGGGGCGCTGCGCTGCGCGCGCGCGCAGCGGCCCGCGGCGCGCCCTCGTCGCCCTGCGCGGCAGCCGTCGCGGCCGTCGCGGGAGCGGCGCCGGCGGCCTGGCCCAGGCGGATGGTGTCGATCAGGCGCAGCGACTGCTGCTCCATTTCCACCAGGTAGTTGTCGATGCGGGCGCGGAAGTGCCGGTACGCGATCATCGCCGGGATTGCGACGATCAGCGCGAAGGCGGTGTTGTAGAGCGCCACGGAAATCCCGTGCGCAAGCTGCTGCGGGTTCGTCCCGGAAGGCGCCTGGGCGCCGAAGATCTCGATCATCCCCACCACCGTGCCGAACAGCCCCATGAGCGGCGCCACCGAGGCGATGGTGCCCAGCGCGGACAGGTAGCGCTCGAGCTCGTGCGCCACGCCGCGGCCGGTCTCCTCCATGGCCTCCTTCATCACGTCGCGCGGCGCGAGCTCCTGGCGCAGCCCGGAGGCGAACACGCGTCCGATGGGCGAGCTGGATTCGAGGCGCTGGATCATCTCGGGCGTGATCTGCCGGCTGCGGTGCATGGTCAGCACGTCGTCGAGAAGGCGGGGCGGGAGCACGCGCTTGCGGCGCAGCGACAGCGAGCGCTCGACGATCAGCGCGACCGCCGCGACGGATGCGGCGATCAGGAACCATACCGGCCATCCGGCCGCCTGGATCAGAGAAAACAAGGTGCGGTCTCCCGGGGAGGGCCGCGGCGGGTGGAGGGCCGCGGCTGCTGGATGTGACGCCATTGTCCGGGTTTTCCGCAGCCAGCGGCAAGCCGGCGGCGGGCGGGCTGACGGCCGGTAGAATCTATCAACACAAGCTGTGGATAAATATGTGCACATCCGACCCGGTCAGGCCCGAAAACCGCATGAAATCTGGCTTGCGGTCGGGTGATGAAAATTCGTGCAATAAAAAAACACATTAAAATCAATGGCTTCCACGAATTTGCGTCATTCTGACGGCCTAGGCCGCATGAAACCCCGTCTGGAGCGGGTTTGTGGACAGGTCTGCGCCGGCGGCCCGCATGGGGCCTGATGCCGCGCCCCGCGACGGCCCTGGCGGCGGCGGGATCCTCAGCGTTTCGGAGCTGAACCGGGCGGTCGCTTCGCTGCTCGAGCGCTCGATTCCGCCGCTGTGGGTGGCCGGCGAGATCTCCAACTTCACTCGCGCGGCCAGCGGTCACTGGTACTTCACGCTCAAGGATGCCGGCGCCCAGGTGCGTGCTGTCATGTTCCGCGGGCGCGCGCAGGGCGTGGGCTTCGTGCCCCGCGAAGGCGACCGGGTCGAGGTGCGGGCGCTGGCCGGCCTCTACCAGCCGCGCGGCGATTTCCAGCTCGGGGTCGAGCAGATGCGCCGCGCCGGCGCCGGCGACCTGTACCAGCGCTTCCTTCAGCTCAGGGAGAAGCTCCGGGCCGAGGGGCTGCTCGACGAAACCCGCAAGCGCGCGCTGCCGCCGCTGCCGTCCAGCGTGGGGGTGGTGACCTCGCTGCAGGCGGCCGCGCTGCGCGACGTGCTCGCCACGCTGGCTGCCCGGGCGCCCCAGGTGCCGGTGATCCTGTATCCCACGCCGGTGCAGGGCGCGGAGGCGCCGGCCGGCATCGTGGCCGCGCTGCGCGCCGCCGCCCGCAGGGCGGAGTGCGACGTGCTGCTGCTGGTGCGCGGCGGCGGCTCGATCGAGGACCTGTGGTCCTTCAACGACGAGGCAGTCGCGCGCGCCGTTGCCGCGTCGCCGATTCCGGTCGTCTGCGGCGTGGGGCACGAGAGCGACTTCACCATCGCGGATTTCGTCGCCGACCTGCGGGCGCCCACGCCGACGGCGGCCGCGGCGCTGGCGGTGCCGGACCGCCAGGAACTCCTGCGGCGGGTCGATCGGGCCGCGCAGCAGCTGGCGGGCGCCCAGGACCGGCTCCAGGCGCTTCGCGAGCAGCGCGTGGACACCGCAACCCGGCTGCTTCGCTCGCCCTCGGCCTACCTGGATGCGCGCGGCAGGCATCTCGACGGGCTCGCCCGCCGGGCCGCTGCAGCAGCAGCAGCAGCGTTGCACCTGCCGGCGATGCGGCTCGCGCGGGCCTCGACCCGGCTGCGTCCCCCGGACACGCAGGAGCGCGGACGCACGCTCGAGAGCCTGTGCGCGCGTCTCGCCCGGGGCCAGTCCCAGGTGCTGCAGCGGCGCGCGGAGCGCGCGGATGCGCTGGTCCACAAGCTCGAACTCGTCAGTCCGCAGGCCGTGCTGGGCCGCGGCTATGCCATCGTCCGGCGCCAGGCCGGCGAGATCGTCCGCAGCCCCGCGCAGGTGTCGCCGGGCGAACGCCTGGACGTGCTGCTGGCCGAAGGCGCGATCGAGGTCGACGTGTCCCGCGAGGCCGACCGGCCCCGACCCTGACCGCTGCCGGGTGACGTTTGGGCCGGATTCGGCTTGTGGCCTAGAATCGTCGGCTGCACCACCCGGGACGGGGCGGG
>JBKHVS010000029.1:9581-24422 GCA_046569945.1 Gammaproteobacteria bacterium
ACGATCCAACGAACAAATCAACGAGGACGACGACATGGAACACACACTGCCGCCGCTGCCCTATGCAATGGATGCGCTCGCGCCGCACATCTCGAAGGAGACCTTCGAGTACCACTACGGCAAGCACCACCAGGCCTACGCGACGAACCTGAACAACCTGATCAAGGGCACCGAGTTCGAGAATGCCAGCCTCGAGGACATCGTCAGGAAGTCTTCCGGCGGGATCTTCAACAACGCCGCCCAGGTCTGGAACCACTCGTTCTTCTGGAACAGCATGAAGCCCAGCGGCGGCGGCCAGCCCACCGGCGCACTGGCCGATGCGATCAAGGCCAAGTGGGGTTCCTTCGACGCCTTCAAGGAAGTGGTCAGCCGCTTCCCCGACAGCCGCTACGCCCCGGACGCCGAAGCCCGGATGAAGTACCTGGTCAACGCCATGGCCAGCGGCGAAGTCCACATCGCGCGCTACTACTTCGAGCGCGGCGCCTACGTTGCGGCGGCCAACCGCGCGCAGGCCGCGATCCGCAGCTATCCGCAGGCCCCGGCGATCGAGGAGGCCCTCTACATCCTGATGTCCTCGCAAGACAAGCTCGGCCTGACCGACCTGCGCGACGACACGCGGCGCATCCTGCAGCGCAACTTCCCGGACAGCGCCTGGCTGAACGGCACCGGCCCCGGCAGCGACAAGCGCTGGTGGCAGATCTGGCGCTGACACCCGGGCCCGGAATGCGCCTCGGACGCCTCGGACCCGTCAGCCGGGGACGGCCGCAGGCGCTTCCGCCAGGTCGATCCCCTCGATGAAGCCGAGCACCTCGTCCAGCGCGCGCGTGCGCCTGAACGGCGGCAGGCTGCGCAGGAGCGTCCTGCCGTAGGCCTTCTCCGCGAGGCGGGCGTCGCAGACCACGAGCACGCCCCGGTCCTCCTCGGAGCGGATCAGCCGCCCAGCCCCCTGCTTCAGAGACATGGCCGCCGCGGGCAGCTGCAGCGTCCTGAAGGGATCGGCACCCGCGCGGCGGGCCGCGTCGATCCGCGCGCGCAGCACGGGATCGTCGGGCGGCGCGAACGGCAGCTTGTCGATGATCACCAGCGAGAGCTGGCGGCCGGGCACGTCGACCCCCTCCCAGAAGCTCGCGCTGCCGACCAACACCGGCGCGCGCGCGCGGCGGAACCGGTCGAGCAGCTCGGCGCGCGATGCGCGGCCCTGAACCAGCAGTTCGAGCGCGCTGCCGTCGGACGAGAGCGCCCCCTCCAGCAGCCCGGCGAGCTGGTCCACCATGCGCAGCGTGGTGCACAGGACGAAGGCGCGTCCGCCGTTGGCGGCGAGCAGCGGCCGGATCGCCGAAGCCACCCGCGACGCGAAGTCGGCTCCAGAGGGCGGGCCGATCCCCTGCGGAACGTACAGCAGCGCCTGGCTGGCATAGTCGAAAGGGCTGTCCCAGACCAGTTGCCGAGCCTCCTCCAGCCCCAGGGCCGAGACGAAATGGCCGAAGGCGCCGCCCACCGCCAGCGTCGCCGAAAGGAAGACCCAGGCGCGCGGCCGGGCGGAAAGCTGCCGGCGGAACACCGGCGCCACCGACAGCGGCGTGGCGTGCAAGGTGACCCCGGAGCCGTGCACCTCGACCCAGGTCACCGTGGGGCCGTCGATCGCCCCGGCCGCGGGAAGCAGCGGGCCGGCGGCGCCCGAAACCGCCGAGGCGCCGCCGGCCTCCGCTGCGCCGCCATTCGCCGATCCGCCCTCAGATCCGCCCTCCGATCCGCCGCCCGCTTCGCCCTTCGCCGCTCCGCCATCCGCTGCGGCCGCGTCCACGGCTGCTTCGGCTTCGCGCCCCTCGGCCGCATCGAGCCAGGCCTGGAGCTGCATGCACAGCTCCGTTGCGCGCAGCGCACAGCGCTGGACCTCCTTGCCGCGCTCCGCGGCCCGCTCCAGGGCGGCGCCCGCGGCAGCGATCGCGCGCGAGCAGCCGTCGATCGCCTGGACGAAGGCGCCGCGGCCGATCGCCTCGCGCCCTTCCATCCGGCCGGCCGTCCCCGCGTGCAGCCGCAGCTCGCGCAGCGCCTGCTCCAGGCCGCGCGACAGGGCAGTCCAGTCGGCGGCGTCACGCGCCTCCGCAAGCCCGACGCGCAGCAGGTCGCGCGCGAAGTCCAGGATCCGCCGGGTGGACACCGACATGCCGAAGAAGGCCGTGGCCACCGCGGGCAGCTGGTGGGCTTCGTCGAAGATCAGCGCGTCGGCCGTCGGCAGCAGGTCGGCCACGCCCTCGTCGCGCAGCGCGAGGTCGGCACAGAACAGGTGATGGTTGACCACCACCACCTCGGCGCGCTGCGCTGCCTGACGGGCCTTGATCACGAAGCAGCGCGCCAGCTCGGGGCAGTCCTGGCCCAGGCAGTTCTCCCGGGTCGAGGTGGCCATCGTCCAGGCCGGCGCCTCCTCGGCGACGCCGGGGAAATCCGAGCGGTCGCCGGACGGGCTGACCACCGCGAAGCGCTGGATCCGGTGCAGGTCGGCGATGTCCTCGCGGCGCGCGAACCGGCCCTCAGAGAGGTTGCGCTGCAGGTGATGCCAGCAGACGTAGTTCGCGCGCCCCTTGAGCAGCGCCGTGTCCACGCGCACGTCGAGCAGGCGCGCAAGCTCCGGCAGGTCGCGATGGAAGAGCTGGTCCTGCAGGTTGCGGGTGCCGGTCGAGATCAGCACCCGGGCGCCCGAGAGGAGCGCGGGGACCAGGTAGGAGAAGGTCTTGCCGGTGCCGGTGCCGGCCTCGGCCACCAGTGCGGTGCGCGCGGCGATCGCCTCCGCCACGGCGTCGGCGAGGCCCAGCTGCCCATCGCGCACCACGTAGCCGGCATGCTCCTGGGCAAGCGGCCCCTGCGGGCCAAGCGCGCGGGCGACTGCGCCGGCGAGCCCGTCGGCAGCGTCTGGAAGGGCGTTCAAGGGACCGGAGAGCGCGTCAGGCAGGGACGTCGGGCACCAGCTGCATCTGCAGCAGCATGATCGCGTCCTTGATCTGGAGCTTGCGCTTCTTGAGGCGGCGCAACTGGAGCTCGTCGAACCGGGTCTGCTGTCCGATGGCGTCGATCATGGCGTCCAGGCCGCGATGCTCGAGCTGGAGCTCGGCGATGCGCCGCTTGATCGATTCCTTGTCCGTCATGGTCGAGTGAAGGCTCCCAGGGCACGGCCGGAGGGCCGCTGCGTCCGCATCGAATGATAGACCGCCGGGTGCCCCGCGTCCAAGCCCGCGGGCCCCGACGCTGCGGGCCGCGCGCCGCCCGTCCGGCGGCCAGCGGCTCAGGCCGGCGCCGCTGCGGATTCCCGGCGCGGCGCATCGAGATATTCTCGCGACTGCATCTCGACGATCCGGCTGACGGTGCGATGGAATTCGCCCGCCATCGCGCCCGCAGTGTAGAGCTCCTCGGGCGGGCATTCCGCCGAGATCAGCAGCTTCACCCGCTGGTCGTAGAACACGTCAACCAACCAGACGAAGCGGCGCGCCTCCGAGGCCATCGCGGCGCTCATCCGCGGCACCCCGGACAGGATCACGGTGTGGAAGCGCTGCGCAATCTCGAGGTAGTCGTTCTGCGAGCGCGGACCGCCGCACAGCGTGCGGAAGTCGAACCAGACCACCCCGCCCGAGCGGCGCAGCGCGCGGATCTCCCGGTTCTCGATCGACAGGGCCGGGTCCTCGTCGTGCGCGCCAGCCAGCGAGGCGAACGCCGCCCGGAGCTCCCGGTCGGTGTCCGGCCCCGGCGGCGTCAGGTAGGCGCGCACCTGCTCCATGGTGCGCCGGCGGTAGTCGATGCCGGCGTCCACGTTGAGCACGTCGAGGTTGGTCTTGAGCAGCGCGATCGCCGGCAGGATCCGGTCCCTGTGCAGGCCGTCCGGGTAGAGCCGGTCGGGTTCGTAGTTCGAGGTCATCACGAAGGTGACGCCATTGTCGAACAGCCCGCGCAGCAGCCGCTCCAGGATCATCGCGTCGGCGATGTCCGAGACGTGGAACTCGTCGAAGCAGACGAGGCGGTACCGGCGGGCGAGCCGGCGTGCCACCTCGTCCAGCGGATTGGCCACTCCCTTGAGCGTGTCCAGCTCCCGGTGGACGCCGCGCATGAACTCGTGGAAGTGCAGCCGCGTCTTGCGCACCACCGGGACCGCGTCGTAGAAGCAGTCCATCAGGAAGCTCTTGCCCCGCCCCACCCCGCCGTACATCCAGACGCCGCGCGGCACCTCCGGACGGTTGATCAGCTTCTTCAGCCGATTGGATCGCCGCGCCTTGAACGCGACGAGCTCGTCGTACATCTGCTGCAGGCGGCCGATGGCCGCGAGCTGGGCGTCGTCCGCCGTGTGCCCGCGTTCCGCCAGCGCCTGTCGGTATGCCTCGGCGACCTTCAAGACGCGCCCTACATGTTCAGGGCGCGCTTGTCGCTGGCGGCGAGCGCTGCTTCGCGCATCACCTCCGACAGCGACGGGTGCGGGTGGCAGATCCTGCCGATGTCCTCGGCAGAAGCGCGGAACTCCATCGCCACCGCCGCCTCGGCGATCAGGTCCGAGGCGTTGGCCGACACGATGTGGACGCCCAGGATCTCGTCGGTCTTCGCATCGGCGAGCACCTTCACGAAGCCCTCCTCGAGCGCCATGCCCAGCGCCCGGCCGTTGGCCGCGAACGGGAACTGACCGGTCTTGTAGGCCACGCCGTCGGCCTTGAGCTGCTGCTCGGTGCGCCCGACCCAGGCGATCTCTGGGGAGGTGTAGACCACCCAGGGAATGCAGTTGTAGTCGATGTGCGGCTTCTGGCCGGCGATCAGCTCTGCAACCATCACGCCCTCATCCTCGCCCTTGTGCGCGAGCATGGGCCCGCGCACCACGTCGCCGATCGCGAAGATGCCCGGCTGCCTGGTGCGGCACTGGTCGTCGACCTCGATGAAGCCGCGCGCGTCGGTCTGAAGCCCGACGGTGTCCAGCCCCAGGCTGTCGGTGTTGGGCACCCGTCCGACCGAGACGATCAGGCGATCGACCTCGAGCGTCTGGGCGCCGCCCTGGTCGTCGGTCCAGGCAACGGAAACGCCCTTCCTGCCGGCCTTCACCTCGCCGATCTTCACCCCCATCCGGATGTCCAGGCCCTGCTTCGTGAAGATCTTCCAGCACTCCCTGGCGACGGCTTCATCGCAGGCGGCGAGGAAGGTCGGCATCGCCTCGAGCACCGTGACCTGCGCGCCGAGCCTGCGCCACACCGAGCCGAGCTCCAGCCCGATCACGCCTGCGCCGATGACGCCGAGGCGCTCCGGCACGGAATCGAAGGCAAGCGCGCCCTCGTTGTCGCAGATCAGCCGGTTGTCGACCTCGATGCCCGGCAGGTGCCTTGCCTTCGAGCCGGTGGCGACGATGACGTTCTTCGCCTCGTTGACGTCGACCCCGCCCTCGCCGTCCACCTCGATCCTCCAGAACCCGTCGGCGGCCCCGGCAAACCGGCCGTGGCCCTTGAGCCAGGCGATCTTGTTCTTGCGGAACAGGAACTCGATGCCCTTGGTCATCTTGTGGACGATGCGGTCCTTGCGGGCCAGCATCTTCGGCACGTCCACCGAGACGCCGCTGGCCGAGATGCCGTGCTCGCCCAGGTGGTGCGCAGCGTTCTCGAACTGCTCCGAGGACGCCAGCAGCGCCTTCGAGGGAATGCAGCCCACGTTCAGGCAGGTGCCCCCCAGGGCGAGCTCGCCGCCGGGGTTCTTCCACTTCTCGACGCAGGCGACCTTGAAGCCGAGCTGCGCCGCGCGGATGGCGGCGATGTAGCCCGCCGGGCCCGCGCCGATGACGATGACGTCGTAACGTTCAGCCATTGTGTTTCTCCCTTGCCGTCATCAGAGATCGAGCAGCAGGCGCGACGGATCCTCGAGCGCCTCCTTGATCGAGACCAGGAAGAGCACGGCTTCGCGCCCGTCGATGATGCGGTGATCGTAGGAGAGCGCCAGGTAGTTCATCGGACGGATGACGATCTGCCCGTTCTCCACCACTGCGCGGTCCTTGGTCGCGTGCACGCCCAGGATCGCCGACTGCGGCGGGTTGATGATCGGCGTCGACAGCATCGAACCGAACACCCCTCCGTTCGAAATCGAGAAGGTGCCGCCGGTGAGATCCTCGAGCGCGAGCTTGCCCTCGCCCGCCTTCTTGCCGTACTCCGCGATCTGCTTCTCGATCTGCGCGAAGGTCATCTGGTCCGCGTTGCGCACCACGGGAACCACGAGACCGCGCGGCGACCCCACCGCCACGCCGATGTCGAAGTAGCCGTGGTAGACGATGTCGGTGCCGTCGACCGAGGCATTGACCACCGGGTACTTCTTCAGCGCGTGGACCGCCGCCTTGACGAAGAAGGACATGAAGCCGAGCCGGACCCCGTGATCCTTCTCGAAGCGGTCCTGGTACTTCTTGCGCAGGTCCATCACCGGCTGCATGTTCACTTCGTTGAACGTGGTGAGGATCGCGTTCGTGGCCTGCGACTGCAGCAGGCGCTCGGCCACCCGCTGGCGCAGCCGGGACATCGGCACCCGCTGCTCCGGCCTGCCCTCGAGCAGCGCGGCGGCGTCGACCGGCGGCCTGACCTGCGGCAGCGAACTGGCCGGCGCAGCGACCGCCGGCATCGCGGGCGCCGGCGCCGGCGGCGATGCCGGGCGCGCGCCGCCTTCGATGGCTGCCAGCACGTCGCCCTTGGTGATCCGCCCGTCGCGCCCGGTGCCGGAGACTTCCGCCGTGCCGAGGCTGTGCTCGGTCATCAGCTTGGCCGCGGCCGGCATCGCAACGTTGCCCTTCAGCCCGGAAGGCACCGGCGCGGGCGCAGCCTGCGAACCGGGCGCCTGGATCTCGGTGATCGGCTTCGCGGGAATCCCCTCCGGGACCGGTCCCTCCGCAGCCACCGCGCCCGCCTTGGCCTCGGTGTCGATCACCGCGATGACCTCCCCGGCCACCACCGTGGTCCCGTCGCCCTTGATCACCTGGGTGATCACGCCGGCCGCCGGCGCGGGCAGCTCGAGCACGACCTTGTCGGTCTCGATGTCGATCAGGTTTTCGTCACGGGCGACCGCATCGCCCGGCTGCTTGTGCCACTGAAGGAGCGTCGCCTCTGCGACCGATTCCGACAGTTGCGGCACCTTCACTTCAATCAAAGCCATTTGCTGCTCCGGATCTTTCGTCTTGTTCGGCCGGGCCGACCTTCAGGCCACGCCCGGTCCTGGATGCCATGTCCCGACCGTCAGGCCTTCTTCGCCCGGCTGGTGCGCGTCTCGCCGAGCGCGGCGGCGATCAGCTCCTTCTGCTGGGCGTAGTGCTTGTCGTAGTAGCCGACGGCAGGCGACGCCGATGCCGCCCGGCCTGCGTAGGAGAGCCGCTGGCCCTCCCGAAGCGCCTCGGAGATGTGGTGCTGCACGTAGAACCAGGCGCCCTGGTTCTGCGGCTCGTCCTGGCACCAGACGAACTGGGTCGCATGCGCGTAGCGCTTCATCTCGGCCTCGAAGGCCTTGTGCGGGAACGGATACAGCTGCTCGATGCGCACCAGCGCGACGTCGTCGAGCGCGCGCTCGCGCCGCGCCGCCAGCAGGTCGTAGTAGACCTTGCCGGTGCAGAAGACCACGCGCTTGACCTTCTTGGAGTCGACCGCCGGACTGGTCTCGCCGATCACGGTCTGGAAACCGCCGCGCGAGAACTCGTCCAGCGTCGAGGTGGCCTCCTTGTTCCGCAGCAGCGACTTGGGCGTCATGATGACCAGCGGCTTGCGGAACAGGCGGATCATCTGCCGGCGCAGCAGGTGGAAGATCTGCGCCGGGGTGGTCGGCTGGCAGACCTGCATGTTGTGCTCGGCGCAGAGCTGCAGGAAGCGCTCGATCCGTGCCGAAGAATGCTCCGGCCCCTGCCCCTCGTAGCCGTGCGGCAGCATCATCGTGAGGCCGCAGACCCGGCCCCATTTCGTTTCGCCCGAGGAGATGAACTGGTCGATGACCACCTGGGCGCCGTTGACGAAGTCGCCGAACTGCGCCTCCCAGATCACCAGCGTGTTGGGCTCGGCGGTCGAGTAGCCGTATTCGAAGCCCAGCACCGCTTCCTCCGAAAGCACGGAGTCGATCACCGTGAACGGCCCCTGGTTGTCGGCAACGTGCTCGAGCGGAATGTAGCTGCCGGCATCCCATTTCTCGCGGGCCTGCTCGTGCAGCACCGCATGACGATGCGTGAAGGTGCCGCGCCCGGAGTCCTGTCCGGACAGGCGCACCCCGAAGCCCGAGGACAGCAGCGAGGCGAACGCGAGGTGCTCGCCCATGCCCCAGTCGAGCGGCAGCTCGCCCGCCACCATCGCGCGGCGGTCAGCGATCACCTTCTGCACCAGCGGATGCAGCCGGAATCCTTCGGGCACCGTGGTGATGCGCTCGCCGATGCGGCGCAGCTCGGTCTTGGGCACCGCGGTGTCGGCGGAGTCGGTCCAGCGCCGGTTCAGGAAGGGCATCCAGTCGACCGCGAACTTGCTCTTGAAGTTCGAAAGCACGGGATCGGCCGTGTGACGGCCCTCGTCCATCGCGGCGCGGAAGCGCTGCACCTGCTCGTCGCCGTACTCCGGCGCCACCAGGCCCTGCGTCGCCAGGCGATCCGCATACAGCTTGCGCGTGCCGGGATGCTGGGCGATCTTCTTGTACATCAGCGGCTGCGTGACCGCCGGGGTGTCCTGCTCGTTGTGGCCCAGCTTGCGGAAGCAGACGATGTCGACCACGATGTCCTTGCGGAACGTGCGCCGGAAGTCGAGCGCGATCTGCGTCGCGAAGACCACCGCCTCGGGATCGTCGCCGTTCACGTGCAGCACCGGCGCCTCGATCATCTTGACCACGTCCGTGCAGTACGTGGTCGACCGGGTGTCGCGCGGGTCGGAGGTCGTGAAGCCGATCTGGTTGTTGATGACGATGTGCACCGTGCCGAAGGTGCCGTAGCCGCGGGTCTGCGCGAGGTTCAGCGTCTCCATCACCACGCCCTGCCCGGCGAAGGCCGCGTCGCCGTGCACCAGCACCGGCAGCACCTGGTCGCCGTCGTCGTCGCCGCGGCGGTCCATGCGCGCCTTGCAGGAGCCCTCTACCACCGGGTTCACGATCTCCAGGTGCGAGGGGTTGAAGGCGAGCGACAGGTGCACCGGTCCGCCCGGAGTGGAGATGTCGCTGGAGAAGCCCTGGTGGTACTTGACGTCGCCCGAGGGCAGGTCGTCCGCATGCTGCCCCTCGAACTCGGCGAACAGGTCCCTGGGCATCTTGCCGAGCGTGTTCACCAGCACGTTCAGGCGGCCGCGGTGGGCCATTCCGATCACGATCTCCTGGACGCCCTGCTCGCCGGCGCGCTGGATCAGCGCGTCCATCGCTGCGATGAAGCTCTCGCCACCCTCGAGCGAGAAACGCTTCTGGCCGACGTAGCGGGTATGCAGGTACTTCTCGAGCCCTTCGGCGGCGGTGAGCCGGTCGAGGATGCGCTTGCGCTGCTCGGGCGAGAAATCCGGGCGCGAACGGGTGCTCTCGAGGCGCTCCTGGATCCAGCGTTTCTGCGCCGGGTCGGAGATGTACATGAACTCGGCGCCGATCGTGCCGCAGTAGGTCTCGCGCAGCGCCTGGAGGATGTCGCGCAGCGGCGCCTGGTCGAAGCCGAAGTAGGTGTTGGCCGCCGAGTAGATGTTCGCGTGGTCGCCTTCGGTGAAGTCGTAGAACGCGGGCTCGAGCTCGGGAATCGCGGGCCGCTCCTGGCGCTTGAGCGGATCCACGTCGGCCCAGCGCGCGCCCAGGAAGCGGTAGGCCGCCACCAGCTGCTGCACGTAGACCTGCTTGCGTGCCGTGCTGGCGTCGCCGCCCATGACGCGCGGCTGCAGCGTGCCTTCCTTGGCGCGCTCGGCGAAGGACTGGACGATGGGCGCGTGGGCGATGTCGCGGGTCTGGGGATTGCCGTCGGCCGCGGGCACGGCCTGGAGGCTGTCGAACCACTCCCGCCAGTTGTCGGGCACCGACCCGGGGTTGTGGAGGTAGTTCTCGTACAGCTCCTCCACGTACGGCGCATTTCCGCCGAACAGGTAGGAGTTCGACAGGAAGGCTCTCATCATGGCGCTTCACCTTTCAAAACGAGTTTCTCGTCAAAGATGCGCGGCCGCCGCGGGATGCGGCGACCGGCGGCTGCCCGCCGGTTTCCGGGGGTCAGCGTGCGTCCTGCAGGGCGGTCTGGGGTCAGGTCATAGGCAGGCTTTGGCGAATCTCGCGAGCATATCACCGCGTCTTCGGCCGCGCCCCGCACCGGACCGGGCGGCGGGACGGCGAAAACGGCACAGAAACAGTGCAACGCGCACCGGTATTGCTTCTTGGCCGCCCCCCGCCGCGCTAGACTTATGTCGCACCCGTCTTGTAGACCGTCGTGCGCGCGACCCGCGCGCGGGCGACCCGGAGGAGCTTCGTTGCAACCGACCGACATCCGCAATCCCGACTACTTCCACAAGGTCGTCGATTGCCAATGGGCCTGTCCGGCCCACACCCCCGTTCCCGAGTACATCCGGCTGATCGCCGCAGGGCGTTACACCGACGCGTACATGGTGAACTGGAAGTCCAACGTCTTCCCCGGCATCCTGGGGCGGACCTGCGATCGCCCCTGCGAACCCGCCTGCCGGCGCGGGCGCGTGGAGGAAGCGCAGGCGCAGCGCCCCGAGCCCGTGGCCATCTGCCGCCTCAAGCGCGTTGCCGCGGACTACAAGGACGACGACATCTCCTCGCGCATGCCGCGCCCCGCCGCGCGCAGCAACGGCAGGCGGGTGGCGTGCGTCGGCGCAGGCCCGTCCTCGCTGACGGTTGCGCGCGACCTGGCCCCGCTGGGCTACGAGGTCACGGTCTTCGACCAGGACCCGAAGGCAGGCGGCTTCATCCGCTCGCAGATCCCCCGCTTCCGGCTTCCCGAGGAAGTCATCGACGAGGAGACCGGCTACGTCTTCGATCTCGGCGTCGAGTTCCGGGGCGGCGTGCGCATCGACTCGATGAAGGCGCTGCTGGCCCAGGGCTTCGACGCAGTGTTCGTCGGCTCCGGCGCGCCGCGCGGCCGCGACCTCGACCTGCCCGGCCGCAAGGAGGCCGCTGCGCACATCCACGTCGGCATCGACTGGCTGTCGTCCGTCTCCTTCGGCCACATCACCTCGATCGGCAAGCGCGTCATCGTGCTGGGCGGCGGCAACACCGCGATGGACTGCTGCCGCACCTCGCGGCGCCTTGGCGGCGAGGACGTGAAGGTCATCGTGCGCTCCGGCTTCGAGGAGATGAAGGCCTCCCCCTGGGAGAAGGAGGATGCCATCCACGAGGGCATCCCCATCCTGAACTTCATGGTTCCCAAGAGCTTCGTGCACGAGAACGGCAAGCTCACCGGGATGACCTTCGAGAAGGTCAAGGCGGTCTACGACGACAAGGGCCGGCGCAGCCTCATCCCCACCGGCGAGCCCGACGAGTTCGTCGCCTGCGACCACGTGCTGATCGCGGTCGGCCAGGAGAACGCCTTCCCCTGGATCGAAGCGGACTGCGGCATCTCCTTCGACAAGTGGGGCATGCCGGTCCTCGACGAGAAGACCCTGCAGTCCTCGCGCCCGAACGTGTTCTTCGGCGGCGACGCCGCGCTGGGCCCGAAGAACATCATCTGGGCAGTGGCGCACGGCCACGAGGCAGCGGTGTCCATCGACAAGTTCCTCAATGGCGAGGACGTCCGCGAGCGCCCGGCGCCCAGCGTCACGCTGATGTCCCAGAAGATGGGCATCCACGAGTGGAGCTACGACAACGAAGTGGCGCCCGATGCGCGCCACAAGGTGCCCTGGCGCGACGTGAACCAGTCGCTGCGCAACATCAAGGTGGAGGTCGAACTCGGCTTCGATCCGGCCACCGCCTGGAAGGAAGCCCAGCGCTGCCTGAACTGCGACGTGCAGACGGTGTTCGAGGCCCCGAAGTGCATCGAGTGCGATGCCTGCGTGGACATCTGCCCCACCGACTGCATCACCTTCACGCCGAACGGCGAGGAAGCCGACCTGCGCACCCGCCTGCGCGCGCCCTCGACCAACACCGAGCAGGCGCTGTACGTCTCCGAAGACCTGAAGACCGGTCGGGTCATGGTCAAGGACGAGGATGTCTGCCTGCACTGCGGGCTCTGCGCCGAGCGCTGCCCCACCGGCGCCTGGGACATGCAGAAGTTCCTGCTCCAGATGACCCACGCCGGCCCCGGTTGCCGAGCACCCCAGCGGGAGGCCGCATGAGCACCAACACCCAGCGGCGGATCGAAGCCGTCAACGACTTCGTCGTCAAGTTCGCCAACGTCAACGGTTCCGGCTCCGCCTCCGCCAACGAGCTCTTCGCCAAGAGCTTCATGCGGATGGGCGTGCCGGTCAGCCCGCGCAACATCTTCCCCTCGAACATCCAGGGCCTGCCCACCTGGTACGAGGTGCGCGTCACCGAGAAGGGCTACCTCGGCCGGCGCGGCGGCGTCGACATGATGGTGGCGATGAACCCGCAGACCTGGGACAAGGACGTCGCCGAGATCGAGCCCGGCGGCTACCTGTTCTACGACAGCACGCGGCCGATGCCCGCGTCGAAGTTCCGTCCGGACATCCACGTGATCGGCGTGCCGCTCACCGAGATGTGCAACGCCGCCTACTCCGATGCGCGCGAGCGCCAGCTGCTCAAGAACATCATGTACGTGGGCGCCCTGGCGGCGATGCTGGGCATCGACGCCGAGGTCATCCCTGAACTGCTGGGCGAGCAGTACCGCGGCAAGGAACGGCTGATGAAGCCCAACCTCGACGCCTTCCGCAAGGGCTGGCACTACGCCACCGAACACTTCGACGACGCAGTGGGCCTGCGCGTGCGCCGCGCCGCCAACGTCGGCGACCGCATCTTCATCGACGGCAACGCCGCCGCCGCCCTGGGTGCCGTGTACGGCGGCGCCACGGTCTGCGCCTGGTACCCGATCACGCCCTCCTCCTCGGTGGCCGAGGCCTTCGAGAAGTACTGCTCCAAGCTGCGGGTCGACAAGGAGACCGGCAAGCGCAAGTACGCGATCGTCCAGGCCGAGGACGAGCTTGCCTCGATCGGCATGGTGGTCGGCGCAGGCTGGAACGGCGCACGCTCCTTCACCGCCACCTCCGGCCCCGGCGTGTCGCTGATGACCGAGTTCATCGGCCTCGCCTACTTCGCCGAGATCCCGGCCACCATCATCAACGTGCAGCGCGGCGGCCCCTCCACCGGCATGCCGACGCGCACGCAGCAGGCCGACCTGATCGCCTGCGCCTATGCCTCGCACGGCGACACCAAGCACGTCCTGCTGTTCCCCGAAGATCCGTACGAGTGCTTCGAGTTCACCGCCCAGGCGCTTGACCTCGCCGACCGCCTGCAGACGCCGGTGTTCCTGATGACGGACCTCGACATCGGGATGAACCAGCGGCTGACCGCGCCCTTCACCTGGGACGACTCCCGCCGCTTCGACCGCGGCAAGGTGATGACCGCCGAGGAACTCGAGGCCGGCCGCGACTTCGGCCGCTACCTCGACGTCGACGGCGACGGGATCCCCTACCGCACCTATCCGGGCACCCATCCGACCAAGGGATCGTTCTTCACACGCGGCACGACCAAGGACGCCTACGCGCGCTACTCGGAAGCGGGTCCGGACTACACCTACAACGTCAACCGCCTGCTGAAGAAGTTCGACACCGCGCGCGGCCTCGTTCCCCAGCCGGTCGAGCGCAAGTCGTCGCAGAAGACCCGCTTCGGCGTCATCTACTACGGCTCCACGAGCCCGGCGATGAACGAGGCGAGCGACGTCCTCGAAGCCCAGGGCGTGCACGTCGACACCCTGCGGGTGCGCGCCTTCCCCTTCCCCGAGTCGGTGCGCCGATTCATCGAGGAGCACGACCTCGTCTACGTGGTCGAGCAGAACCGCGACGCGCAGCTGCGCACCATGCTGGTCAACGAACTGGAAGCCGCCCCCTCGCAACTCGTGCCGGTGCTGCACTTCGACGGCACGCCGATCACCGCCCGCTTCATCGTCCGCGAGATCGCCGACCGCGTGAAGGGCAGCAACGTCGAGCCGCTCAAGCGCGGCAAGGTCGCCTGAAGGGCCTCACGATGACATTCCTCGCAAAACCCAAGCTGCACCACCCCACCCTGCCCACGAACCGCCTCGGCTACACCCGGCGCGACTACGAGGGCAAGATCTCCACGCTGTGCGCCGGCTGCGGGCACGACTCCATCTCCGCGGCCATCATCCAGGCCTGCTGGGAGCTGGACGTCGAGCCGCACCGGGTCGCCAAGCTCTCCGGAATCGGCTGCTCTTTCAAGACGCCCGACTACTTCCTCGGCAGCTCGCACGGCTTCAACACGGTCCATGGGCGCATGCCCTCGGTGCTGACCGGCGCCAACCTCGCGAACCGCGACCTGATCTACCTGGGCGTCTCCGGCGACGGCGACTCCGCGTCGATCGGCCTCGGCCAGTTCGCGCACGTGATGCGACGCGGCGTGAACATGACCTACATCGTCGAAACCAACGGCGTGTACGGCCTCACGAAGGGCCAGTTCTCGGCCACCGCCGACCAGGGCTCCAAGTCCAAGCGCGGCGTCGTCAACACCGATTCGCCGATCGACATGGTCTCGCTCGCGCTGCAGCTGGGCGCGAGCTTCGTCGGGCGCAGCTTCTCGGGCGACAAGCAGCAGCTGGTGCCGCTGATCAAGGCCGCAATCAAGCACCCCGGCCCCTCCTTCATCGACGTGATCTCGCCTTGCGTCGCCTTCAACAACCACGAAGGCTCAACCAAGTCCTACGAGTACGTGCGCCAGCACAATGCCGCG
>JBKHVS010000030.1:0-24323 GCA_046569945.1 Gammaproteobacteria bacterium
CGAGGTTCTGGATGCGGCCCTGAGGAAAGCGTCGCCGCGCCCGGACGTGCGCACCGAGACCACGGGGCCGGCGATGCGGAGTCTGAACGAGGAGAGGAGACGATGACGCATCCCGCAGTGCTGACCCCCGAGCAGGCTTTCGCCGAAATGGTCGCCCAGGGCGACGTGGTGATCGACCGTTTCGACAGCTGGGTGGCATCCCAGCCCGACAAGGTCTTCATCGACTACGGCGAGGACGATCTCCGGTTGAGCTTCGCCGAGTTCGCGCGGCGGGCCGACGCCGTCGCCGCGGGCATGGTCGGGCTTGGCGCCGCGCCCGGGGACCGAGTGAGCGTGATGACCCGCAATTCGCTGGTCGCCACGCTGGTCATGTTCGCCTGCTGGCGCATCGGCGCCATCTACGCGCCGGTGAACTTCAACTACAAGGGCAGGCTGCTGAGCTACCAGCTCGATGACACCGCACCGAGCGTCTTCGTGGTCGGCGCCGACTGCGCCCAGGCGGTGCACGAGGTGCGGGGGGAAACGTCGATCGGAGCGTTCGTGCTGCACCTGCCGCGGCCGGGGGATCACGATTTCGGGCAGGGCGAGGTGCCGGCGGGTTTCGGCGCCGGCCGTCGCCTTGCCGAACTCGCGGACCTGCTGCGCGAGGGCGGCAGCGCGCCGAAGCTCCAGCGCGCGTACTCGGACCTGGCCAACATCATCTACACCTCGGGCACCACCGGGCCGGCCAAGGGGGTGCTCCAGAGCTTCCGGTGGATGAACCAGTATTCGTACGTGATGCGCAACGTCAACGGCCCCGACGATGTCGTCTACTGCGACCTGCCTCTCTATCACGTCGGGGGCGCCCACTTTCTGGTGGCGCGCTCGGCATGGACCGGCAACACGGTGGCGCTGTGGGATCGCTTCAGTCCGAGCGACTTCTGGCGCCGCATCGCCCGCAGCGGCTGCTCCACCGCGGTGCTCCTGGACGTGATGGTGCCGTGGCTGATGAGCGCGGAGCCGCGGCCGCAGGATCGCGAGAACACGCTGAACAAGGTGCACATGCAGCCCTTGCCGCTCAATCACCATGCGGTGGCGCGGCGCTTCGGCTTCGACTTCGTCACCAGCGGCTTCGGGCAGACCGAGTCGGGCATGGGCTTCGGCGCGCTGATCGACGAGTGGGGCGACGAGGAAGGAACGCCGCGCGAGCTCTGGCGGGGTCCCGACAAGGCGGCGATCCGGGCAGCGATGGCGCGTTTCGGCCTTCCGGTCATTCCGCCCGGAGCGGAGCTGGCCAAGGGCTTCATGGGGCTGCCCTCGCCGCTGCTGGAGGCGGCGGTCCTGGACCCGCAGGACAATCGCTGCGCGGACGGCGAAGTGGGCCAGCTGGCCTTCCGGCCACGCTTCCCGTCGCTGCTGCTGGAGGAGTATTTCCGCAAGCCGGAGGCCACGGTGAAGGCCCTGCGCAACTGCTGGTTCCACACCGGCGACGCCTGCTACCGCGGCAAGGACGGCTTCTGGTATTTCGTCGACCGCATGGGCGGCTTCTTCCGGGTGCGCGGCGAGAACATCTCGTCCTACCAGGTGGAGGACCTGATCAACGGCCATCCGAAGGTGCGCGCCACGGCAGCCGTGCCGGTGCCGGCCGACATTGGCGACGAGGAGGACGTGGCGGTGTTCGTCGAGCTCAAGGAGGGCGAGACGATGAGCGAGGAGGAACTGCGCGACCACGCGCGCGAGGTGATGCCGAAGTACATGGTGCCGAAGCACATCCGCTTCATCCCCGCGCTGCCGCTGACGCCCACCAACAAGGTGGAGAAGTACAAGCTGAAGCAGCAGCTGATTGCGGAGCTTGGAAAGGCGCCGCGGTCGCCGGCCTGAGCGGGCGCGCGGCGCGAGCGCGAACGGACCGCGGCCGGCATCCGGCTTCCCGGAATCGCGCCGTTGCGCGGGGTCGTGCTTGCGCCGACAATCATGCGCATCACCTGCCCTCCGGAGCCGACGATGCCCGTTCAGTTCCCTACGCCCGAGGGCCTGGCCCGCGGCAGCTACTCGCACGTCGCCGTCGTCACCGGCGGCCGTACCCTCTACGTTTCCGGCCAGGTCGCGGTCGATGCCTCGGGCAAGGTCGTCGGCGCCACCTTCGCCGAGCAGGCCGAGAAGGTCTTCGACACCCTGCAGGCGGCGCTCGCCGCGGGCGGCGCCGAGTTCCGCCACGTGGTCAAGCTCAACACCTACGTTCGCGACCTCACCTCGGAGAAGGTGGCGCAGCTGCGCGAGATCCGCACCCGCCGGTTCGGCGGGCACCTGCCTGCCAGCACGCTGGTCGCCACGCCCGCGCTCGTTCACGAGGACATGATGCTCGAGGTCGAGGCCGTGGCGGTGGTCGAGTGACCCGGGCGCTGGCGAAGCGCGTGTACGAGGGGCGCGCGGTGCCCGGGCGAATCGGGAGATCCGGATGACGCTCCGACCCTACTCCGAAGACGAACCCGCCCGGGATGCCATCGACGCGCTGCCCGGCCCGGCGGTGATCGAGTTCGGCAACGACTGGTGCGGCCACTGCCGGGCCGCGCAGCCGCTGATCGCCGAGGCGCTGGCCGCGCACCCGGAGATCCGCCACCTGAAGGTCGCCGACGGACCGGGGCGTCCGCTGGGGCGCTCGTTCCGCGTGAAGCTCTGGCCGACGCTGGTCTTCCTCGCCGACGGTGTCGAGCATGCCCGCGTGGTCCGGCCCCGCGACGCGGCCGGATTGCGCGAGGCGGTCGCAAGCGTCGTCGGACCGGAAAGCGGCGGGCAGGCGCGAGCAGCCGCTCCTCCGGCGCCCGATGAAAAGACACGGCGATGACCAAGAACCGACTGCAGCTCACCGTCTACACCGACTACAAGAGTCCCTATGCGTACGTCGCGAAGAACGCGGCGAAGGCGCTGGCGCTCGAGTACCCGGTCGCTCTGACCTGGCTGCCGTACACGCTGCGCATCGCCGAGTACCTGGACGCGGTCGACGCGCGCAGCGCGCACAACTGGCGCAAGGTGAAGTACGCGTACATGGATGCGCGCCGTCTCGCGAACCGGCAGGGGCTGGTGCTCAAGGGCCCGAAGCGGATCTACGAGGGGCGGCTCTCCAGCATCGGCATGCTGTTCGCGCAGAAGGCCGGCTTCTTCGACGCCTACCACGACCTCACCTTCGAGCGCTTCTGGAGGCACGACCTCGACATCGACTCCATGGACGAGATGAAGGCGCACGTGGCGCTGCTGGGCGGCTCCGCGGCCGACTACGGGCGCTACGTCGACGGCCCCGGCGACGCGGAACACAGGTCGATCGTCGAGGCCGCAGAGGCGGCCGGCGTGTTCGGCGTGCCGACGATGGTGTTCGATGGCGAGCTGTTCTGGGGCGGCGACCGCGTCGACGCGCTGAAGCGGCGGATCGAGGATCGCCTGGAGGCGGGCGGGGCCGCGGCGCGGAGCGCAGGCAGGCGCTGAGCCGCGCGGCAGGCGCCCGGGCTCCTCGCGCGGGCAGGCTCGCAGGCGGCCGTCAGCTGCGGCTACAGATGCCCCACCAGCGAAGCCCGCTGCGAGAGCTCGATGAAGTTGCCGTCCGGATCGCGCACGAAGGAGTAGCGCACCGTGTCGCCGAGCAGCATCGGCGGCCGGCCTTCCTCGCCGCCGCGCGCCAGCACGCCGGCGTGCTCGGCGACGCAGTCGCGGATCTGCACCGTGGTGTAGCGCCAGCCGCGGGCGCGCCAGTCGTCGCAGCGCTCCACCTTGCGCTCTTCGACGACCATCACGCGGGTGTCCCCGCAGACGTAGACGCCGGGCGTCGGGCACTCGAACTGCATCGCATGACGCCAGAATCGGTCATGCGAGTCGCGCTCGTTGACCGCGAGCTCGATCGCGATGCCGACCACGCCCTCGTGGCCGGGCGGCACCAGCAGCACCCGGTTTCCGTCGGGGTCCGCCAGCTCGCGCGGTGCGTCCAGGCCTGGCCTGGCGATGCGCACCCGGACGATGCCGCTGGGCGGCGCCGGCGGCAGCGGATCGCGGGCATGGTTCACCTTGAGGATCGAGCCGTTCATGTGGTGGCGCAGCTGCTGCATTCCGCCGCCGAGCTTGCCCATGTGGTCGTACTCGAGGCCGACCGTCTGCTGCCAGAAATGCAGCTGCTCGTCGCGCCTGTTGGTGAACAGGCCGACGTCCATGTGGGGTTTTGCGAGTTCCATGAGATGCATGCTGAGCCCCGGACACGGCGATTGCAAGCCGGCGGCGCGCCGATCGGCACGAGGGGCGCAGATGTCCCGGGCCGGCGGGTGCGGATCGCCGGATCGGCCGGGCTCGGGTGTATCCTCGCGCCTTCCCGAGAGTTGAACCATGACCGCCTCCCCGATCGAAGCCGCACTCGGGCGTGAGGTCGCGCTCAGGCGCACCTTCGCCATCATCTCCCACCCCGACGCGGGCAAGACCACGCTGACCGAGAAGCTGCTGCTGTTCGGCGGCGCGATCCAGCTCGCCGGCACGGTGAAGGCGCGCAAGAGCGCGCGCCACGCCACCTCCGACTGGATGGAGGTGGAGAAGCAGCGCGGCATCTCGGTGACCAGCTCGGTGATGCAGTTCGACTACGCCGGCCACACGATCAACCTGCTGGACACCCCCGGCCACGAGGACTTCTCGGAGGACACCTACCGGGTGCTGACCGCGGTGGACGCAGCGGTGATGGTGATCGACGCCGCAAAGGGCGTCGAGGCGCAGACCATCAAGCTGCTCGAGGTCTGCCGGCTGCGCAACACGCCGATCATCACCTTCGTCAACAAGCTCGACCGGGAGGTGCAGGAGCCGCTGATGCTTCTCGAGGAGATCGAGTCGGTGCTCAAGATCCAGTGCGCGCCGGTGACCTGGCCGATCGGGATGGGCAAGCGTTTCCGGGGCGTCTACCACCTGCTCGAGGACCGGCTGATGCGCTTCGCCGCCGGGCAGGAGCGCGTGGGCACCGACACCGAGCGCATCGAGGGCATCGACAACCCCCGGCTGGACGCGCTGTTCCCGGACGAGACCGCGTCGCTGCGCGCCGACGTCGACCTGCTGCGCGGGGCCAGCGACCCGTTCACGCTGGAGCAGTTCCTCGCGGGCACGCAGACGCCGGTGTTCTTCGGTTCCGGCATCAACAACTTCGGCGTGCAGGAGATCCTGCAGGCGCTGATCGACTGGGCGCCGCCGCCGCAGCCGCGCGACGCCGGCGTGCGGATGGTGGAGCCGGCCGAGCCGGCGTTCACCGGTTTCGTGTTCAAGATCCAGGCGAACATGGATCCGCGCCACCGGGACCGCATCGCCTTCCTGCGGGTGTGCTCGGGCCGCTATTCGCCGGGAATGAAGGTGCAGCACATCCGGCTGGGGCGCGAGATGAAGATCGCCAACGCACTGACCTTCATGGCCAACGAGCGAGTGGCCAGCGAGGGCGCGGTGGCAGGCGACATCATCGGCATCCACAACCACGGCCAGCTGCACATCGGCGACACCCTCACCGAAGGCGAGGCGCTGGGCTACAAGGGCATTCCGTACTTCTCGGCGGAGCTGTTCCGGATGGCGCGTGCGCGCGACCCGTTCAAGGCCAAGCAGCTCGCCAAGGGCCTGCAGGAGCTCGGGGAGGAAGGGGCGATCCAGGTCTTCGAGAGTGCCACCGGCCAGACGCTGCTGGGCGCGGTGGGCCCGCTGCAGTTCGAGATCGTGGCGCACCGGCTGCAGACCGAATACCAGGTGGACGCGGTCTACGACGCCGCCGACATCCACACGGCGCGCTGGGTCACCTTCCCGGACGACGGCATGCGCAAGCGCTTCGAGAAGGAACAGGCGCTGCGGATGTCGCAGGACGTGGACGGCAATCCGGTGTTTCTGGCAAGCTCCTCGTACAACCTGATGGTGACGCAGGAGCGCTGGCCGGACGTGGGTTTCCACGCCACGCGCGAGCACGGACAGCGCCTAGCGCACGCCTGAATCTCGTGGGTGACGGGCCGATGATGCCCAAGGAGAAGGAGCTTCGCCTTGCGCTGGTCTGTTTCGGCGGGGTCTCGCTCGCGATCTACGAGCACGGCATCACCCGGGAGATCCTCTCGCTGCTGAAGGCGTCCCGGGCGTTTCACTCCGCGCAGCCGGGCGCGGCGTCGCCGGCTCCGGTCGACGGGGAGGGGCGTCGGCCGACTCCCGTCAGCGAGGCCGCCGCTGCACCGAGCTCCACCGAGGGGGTCTACCGGGAGCTGCTCGAGCAGATGGCGGCGTCCGGCCTCCGGCTCCGGGTCATCGTCGACGTCATCGCGGGCGCCTCCGCGGGCGGTGTCAACGGCATCGTGCTCGCGCGGGCGATCGCGCATGACCTGCCGCTGGAACCGGTGACGCGCCTCTGGCTGGAAGAGGCGGACATCGAGCGGCTGGTGTCGGACAGTGCGCGCGCGGGCGCATTCGACAAGTGGTACCTGCGCCCCTTCCTGCGGCCGGCCTTGCGGCGGATGTCGCGCGGGGGGCGCCAGCCGGACGTCCCGGACCAGGAGGTGGAGGAGAAGCTGTCGCTGTTCCTGCGATCGCGCTGGTTCAGCCCTCCGTTGGATGGCCCGAGGCTGTCCGCGCAGTTCCTGGACGCGCTCGAGTCCATGGGAGAGCCGGCGGTTCCCACCGCCTCGCTGCTTCCGGAAGCGCAGCAACTGGACCTGCTGGTCACGGTGACCGACTTCCATGGTTCGGAGCGTACGTTGTACCTGCACGATCCGCCGGTGGTGCGCGAGCGGGAGCATCGGCATGTGCTGCGGTTCTCGTCGGGGCGCCCGGGAAGTGCGGGCGACTTCGGCCGGGACGGGCTGCCGGCGCTCGCCTTTGCTGCTCGTGCCACGGCCTCCTATCCCGGCGCCTTTCCGCCAGCGCAGATCCGGGAGATGGACGAGGTGCTGGCGGCGCGCCGGCAGGCCTGGGCCGGGCGCAGCCGCTTCATCGAACGCAACTTCGGGCATTACGCGGCGATGGGGCTGGCGCCGGAGGACGCCGTGCTGCTCGACGGGGGCGTGCTGGACAACAAGCCCATCCGGATCGCCGCCGAGGCGCTGCGCCGGCACGCGGCGTTCAGGGAAGTGGACCGGCGCCTGATCTACGTCGAGCCGGACCCTGGCCGGCGCCAGGCGCGTCCCGACCTCGGCGTGCCCGGATGGATGCACGTCTTCCGGGGCGCGCTGACCGATCTGCCGAGGCACGAGCCGATCAACGACGAGCTCGCGTGGATCGAGCGCACCAACGCGGAAGTGCGCCGACAGCACGCTGCGATCGATGCCACGCGACCCAACGTCGTGGCCATCGTCCGCGAGGCGGCCGAGGGCGGCCTGGGGGGCGCTCTGAGCACCGAGCGCATCCGGCGGTGGCGGCTGGCGAGCGCTCGGCTGCTCGGCGAGCACGCGCGCGTGCCCTACAACCACTTCATCCGGCTGATGATCGGCGAGGGCGTCGGGTTCATCGCGCGGCTCATCTGCGACGCGTGCGGCTATCGGGTCCAGAGTCCGCGGGGACGCTGGATCAGCGAGGCGCTGGAAGCGTGGGCGCACCGCAACGGCATCTTTCCACTGAACTACGAGATCGCCGCAGGCGTGAGCAGCGAGGCGGAACTCGATGCGCCGATGAGGTTCATCGTGAACTTCGACCTCGCCTACCGGTACCGGCGCATCTTCTTCGTGATCCGGACGATCAACCGGCTGTATCCGCGCCTGTCCGAGCCGGACTGCCAGGAGACGTCGCCGGCGGAACTCGACCTGCTCAAGCGGCGTCTGTACCGGTGCCTCGATTCGCTGAGGATCTACGAGAACGTCTCCTTCCTGAGCGCCGACGCCATCGCCCGGATCCGAGCGCTGTTCGGCGACCTTCCGGAAGCGCCCCAGACCGGCGTGACCCTGGACGCAGAGGCCTTCTTCGAGCGCAACTCGAGCGTGGTGGACGCGCTCATCGAACAGCTGAACCGTGAATGCGATCTCGTCCGGCTCAACGAGGAGGTCGATGCGGTGATGGCCTCCCCGGTGATGGAAGCGGTCGGGGCGTCCTGCCGCGAAGAGCTGCTCGTCTCCTACCTCGGCTACCTGTTCTGGGACATCATCCTGTTGCCGATGCTGCGCGAGCAGGGACCGCAGGGACCCGTCGAGCGCCAGGAAATCATGGTCGACCGGATCAGTCCCGAGGACGCGCGCACCCTGCGCATGGACGGCCCGGCGTGCCGTCTGCGCGGTACCGCCTTCGGCGGCTTCGGAGGTTTCCTGAGCCGCGCTGCCCGGGAGCACGATTACCTCTGGGGGCGCCTGAACGGCGTCGACCGTCTGTTCGACGTGATGGCGAGCAGCGCTCGCAGGGACCTGCCCGGTGGGATCGACGACCTGGCATTGCGGATCCGGGCGCTCCGGATCGTCCTGCAGGAGGAGCGCGGCCGCCTGGGGGCCAGTGCCGAACTGATCGAGAAGCTGGACGCAGCGCTGGACGACGTTGCCCGGCAGCCACGGGAGACCCCTCCGTCCAATGGCGACTGAGTTTCGTCAATGCCCCTGCGCGCCCCGGGTGGGAACCTTGCCGGCATGCGGCGCGGTCGCGCCGCATCCACGAAAACAAGGAACCTCCTCACCATGAAGACGAACAAGGCCCTGCTCGCCGGCCTCGCGGCTGCTTCCCTGCTGTCGTCCACCGCTGCCTTCGCGCAGTCCGTCGCCTCCGGCGAGAGCCCCTGGATGTTCCGGGTGCGCGCCACCTATCTGAACACCGACACCTCGTCGGAGGCCGGCGCGCTGCCGGCCGATGCGATCGACGTCAACAACAAGTGGATCCCCGAGTTCGACGTCAGCTACTTCTTCACGAAGAACCTGGCCGCCGAGCTGGTGCTGACGGTGCCGCAGAAGCACCACGTGAGCGTGGCAGGCGACGACATCGGCACCTTCAAGCACCTGCCGCCGACGCTGCTGGCGCAGTGGCACTTCACCGACCTGGGCGCGTTCAAGCCTTACGTGGGCGCCGGCGTGAACTACACGCGTCTGTCGAGCGAGAAGATGAGCGTCGGCGGCACGCCGGTCACGCTGGAGAGCAAGAGCTTCGGTCCGGCGCTGCAGGTCGGCGTGGACTATCGCCTGAACCGCAACTGGTACCTCAACGCCGACATGAAGAAAGTCTGGATCTCGTCGGACGTCTTCCTGGGCGGATCGAAGATCAGCAAGGTGGACGTGAATCCCTGGCTGGTCTCGGTGGGCGTCGGCTACCGTTTCTGAGTCCGGATCGCGTCGCGGCAGGAGTCTGCCGCGAGCGCGACGCTGCGGCGCCTTCGGGGCGCCGCAGTGCCGTCTTGCCAGGGGGCGGCACGCTGCAGGCCGTCCCCGGGCCCCGCAGGCGCCGCTCAGGCGTGCGGGGTGGCCCGCTCGATGATCGCCGCGCAGTCCGCGCCGCGCGGCAGCGTGCCGTAGTTGTGGTGCCCCTGCGCTTCCAGCCGCGAGGCGCAGAAGGCATCGGAGACGAAGGACGGAGCGTGCTGCACCAGCAGCGCCGCCTGGATCGCCAGCGCCATCCGGTCGACCACGTCGCGTGCCCGGTATTCGAGGTCGGCCAGGTCCATGAACTCCTTCTGCAGCGCTGCCACGTGCCGGTCGAGCGCCGCGTTGCCTCCCTTCGCCTTGCCCACCTCCCGGAAGAAGGCCTTGACCACCGAAGGCGTCTTCTGCATCGCGCGCAGCACGTCCAGGCACTGGACGTTGCCGCTGCCCTCCCAGATCGCATTGACCGGCGACTCGCGGAACAGGCGCGGGAAGGGGCCGTCCTCCATTACGCCGCTGCCGCCGATGCACTCCATCGCTTCATAGGTGAGATCCGGCGTGCGCTTGCAGATCCAGTACTTGCCCACCGCGGTGACCAGGCGCACCAGCAGGTCTTCGTGCTCGTCGTCGCGGTGGTCCAGCGCGCGCGCGATGCGCATCGTGAGCGCGAGCGAGCCCTCGTGCTCCAGGACGAGGTCCGCAAGCACGTTCTGCATCAGCGGCTGCCGGTTGAGGACGCTGCCGAAGGCGGAGCGGATCGAGCAGTGGTGCAGAGCCTGCGACACCGCTGCACGCTGGCCGGCGGCCGAGCCCACCATGCAGTCGAAGCGGGTCATCGCGACCATCTCGATGATGGTGCGCACGCCGCGGCCCTCATCGCCGACCATCCAGGCCAGCGCGCCGCGCAGCTCGGTCTCGCTGGAGGCGTTGGAGACGTTGCCCATCTTGCGCTTCAGGCGCAGCACCTGCAGCGGGTTCTTGCTGCCGTCGGGGCGCCAGCGCGGCAGCAGGAAGCAGGAGAGCCCGCCCGGCGTCTGCGCGAGCACCAGGAAGGCGTCGCACATCGGCGCCGACACGAAGTACTTGTGGCCCACGAGCTCGTAGGCCTGCCCCGGGCCCTCGGCGCCCACGGGGAATGCACGCGTGGTGTTGGCGCGCACGTCGGAGCCGCCCTGCTTCTCGGTCATCGCCATGCCGACGGTGATTCCCTGCTTCTGCGCGTCCGGCACGTTGCGCGGGTCGTAGACGCGCGCGGTGATCTTCGGTTCCCACAGCGTCGCCAGTTCGGGCGTGGCGCGCAGCGCGGGCACCGCGGCGAAGGTCATCGTGATCGGGCAGCCGTGGCCGGCCTCGACCTGGGTGTGAAGGTACTCGTGCGCGGCGCGCGCGACGTGCGCGCCGGGCTTGGGATCGGTCCACGGCGACGAGTGGATGCCGTGCTCGATCGAGGTCTTCATCAGCGTGTGGTACGCGGGATGGAAGCGGACCAGGTCGACGCGGTTGCCGAAGCGGTCGTGGGTGTCGAGCTCGGGCGGGTTGCGGTTGGCGAGCACGCCCTGCTCGATGTAGTCGGCCGAGCCGGTGAGCCGGCCGAACTTTGCGAGCGCGTCGTGCGCCCAGCCGGCGCCTTCGCGGTGGACTGCCTCCTGCAGCGCCCGGTCCTGCTCGTAGGCGTTGTAGTCGACGAGATCGCGCGACACGTTGATCACCTCGTGGGTGTCGGCGAGGAACAGGGCGTCCTTGGGCATGCGTTCGGGGGCGTTCATGGCGTGGTCTCCGCTTGGAATCGTTTCCAGATGGACTGGCCGGCGGCGTCGAAGCGCACGACGGCGTCGATGAAAAGGTGGCGCGCCTCGGCGTCCACCAGGGGCGGGGGCAGCAGGGGGTCGAAGACCAGCTGCCGGATGGCGTCGTTGCCGAGCAGGAAGGACTCGCGGGCGGCGACCTCGGGCTCGAGCCCGTTGGCGCGGGCGAGCCAGTCGTCCAGTCGCCGGCGGGTTTCGCGATAGCCCCGGTCCAGCGCCGCGCCGTCCCAGAGAGAGCGCGCGCGCTGCTCTCTCGGCTCGTCGAGCTCGCGCGCCACGAACACCGCGGCGGCGGGCTCGAGCCCGAGCTTGAACAGGCGCTCGCGCGCAGCGGCGACGCCGCCCGCCAGGTTGTCGGGGCGCAGGTGCAGGCCGCGATCCAGCTCGCGCAGCCCGAGCAGGCCGAAGGCGCGGCCGCGAATGCGCAGCGCTGCGCGGTCGCTGCGGCCCAGCGGGCCGGCGTGCACCGCGATCCAGCCGCCGTTCCAGTCGCGCAGGCGCGCCTCGGCGCCGCGCCAGGTGGCCACGTCGGCAGCGAGGGTGGCGGCGCTGGGGCCGAGCCGGTAGGCGCCGCGGCCGGCGGCCTCGACGAGCCCGGAGGCCGCCAGCCGCACCAGAGCCACGCGCGCGCTGTTCTCGCGGATGCCGAAGAGCGCGCAGGACGCCACCGCCGAGCGCGCGGACAGCGGCGCTCCGCCGGCGCCCAGCAGCAGGTTCAGGATGAGGTTGCGGGGGTTGGCGCTCATCGGACGCAGACGTTACGGGGCACGGCAAACAAAGTCAATCAATGTAACTTCTTCGGTGCCCGATGCGCCGTGCGGTTCAGGGGCCGGCCGGCCAGAGGTCGTCGGACGACAGCACCAGGGCGGGCAGCGCGGCGGGCGATAGGCGGAAGGGTGCCTCGAGCGTCTCGACAGACGCCCAGTTGCCGCCGGGCGTCGGCCCGCGATGCGCGTGCAGGCGCCGGCCGGGGAGGTCGACGATCCAGTACTCGCCGATTCCGTTGGCCGCGTAGACCCGGGCCTTGGTGATGCGGTCGAAGCGCAGCGTGGCGTCGCCGAGCTCGACCGCCAGGAGGACGTCGGCGGCGCCGGGGTGGGCTGTCTCGTAGAAGTCGGCGCGAGGGCGCAGCAGCAGGAAGTCGGGCTGCGGCATCGACCACGGCGGCAGCAGCACCGGGTTGCCCACCGAGACGATGGCCGCATCGCCGGCCAGGCGCACCAGCAGGCGATTGAGCCGGTTGGAGACCGAGCTGTGGCGGGTGCCGATCGGCGGCATGTCGAACAGGTCTCCTTCGATCAGCTCGATGCGGGCATCCTCGGCGAAGATGCCGGCCTCGCCCATTCGAACGAAATCGTCGACGGTGAGCTTGTGGCGGTTGGGCTCGACGACTGCGTTCATCGGGGGCTCCGGGCGACGGCTGAAGGAGACTGCGCCAGTCTAGCGTGCGGCGCCATCGGCCAGAAGGCCGCCGCCTCCCGGCGGCGTACCATCGCCGAATGGAGCCGACCGCACAGCACGCCGCGCCCGACCTCGCGGAAACCCTGAACGAGGCCTGCCACTGCCGCACGCTCGACGAGGCGGCGCTGCGCGAGCGCCTCGAACGCGATGCGGGGCTCGGGGACGCGGCGAGGCAGGTGCTCGACGCCCGCCCGCACCTGTTCTCGGCGACGACGGTGTTCGTCTCGCAGGCGGTGGCGCGGACGATCGCGGACACGGTGGCAGCGGTCGAGCGGGTGAGTGCGCTGCCGGGCTACAGGGCGCGCGCGCTGGCGCAGGCTCCGGCGATCGCAAGGCACGATTTCGGTCCTTCCGGCGTCTTCATGGGCTTCGACTTCCACGTCGGCGGCAATCAGCCGCGCCTGATCGAGATCAACACCAATGCGGGCGGCGCCCTGCTGAATCTCGCGCTGATGCGCGCGCAGAGGGGCTGCTGCGCGGGCCAGCCCGCCCCCGGGCCGGGGCTGCCGGGGCCGGATGCGCTGGAGCGCGAGTTCCTCGGGGTCTTCCTGGAGGAATGGCGCAGCCAGCGCGGCGCCGCGCCCCTGCGCAGCGTGGCGATCGTCGACGACGACCCCGCTGCGCAATACCTCGCTCCGGAGTTCGAGTTGTATCGCCGCCTCTTCGAGCGCGAGGGGATCGCTGCGCGGGTCGTCGACGGGCGCGAGCTCGCCTGGCGCGACGGGTGCCTGCGGGCTCCGGGCCCGGAGGGTGCGGCCGTGGACCTGGTCTACAACCGGCTGACCGACTTCGACCTCTCCGATCCGGCCCACGAGGCGCTGCGCGCCGCCTACGAGGCGGGCGCGGTGGTGCTCACCCCGAACCCGCGGGCGCATGCGCTGCAGGCGGACAAGCGCAAGCTCGAACTGCTTGGGGACGCCGCGCTGCTGGCGGCCTGGGGCGCGGCCGAGGGCGACCTGAGGATACTTTCAGCGACCGTTCCGCGCACCCGCCAGGTGACGCCGGAGGCGGCCGACGAGCTCTGGGCGCAGCGGCGGCGGCTGTTCTTCAAGCCGGTGGCCGGCTACGGCGCCAAGGCCGCCTGGCGTGGCGACAAGCTGACGAAGCGCGTCTGGGGCGAGATCCTGGCCGGCAGCTTCGTGGCGCAGGAGCTGGTGCCGCCGCCGCAGCGCGCCGTGGACCTGGACGGCGCGCCCTCGGGGCTCAAGTTCGACCTGCGCGCCTACGCCTACCGCGGCCGTGTGCAGATGCTGGCCGCGCGGATCTACAGCGGCCAGACCACCAACTTCCGCACTCCCGGCGGCGGCTTCGCACCCGTGGTGGTCGTGCCCTGACGCGGTGCGCTGCGCGGTGCGAGTGGCTGCCTCAGCCCACGTGCTGCGCGAAGAAGGCCAGCGTGCGCTCGCGCGCGAGCTTCGCCGCGGCTGCGTCGTAGGAGCCGCGCTGGTCGCAGTTGAAGCCGTGCCCGGCGTCGTAGAAGTGGGCGATCGCGGACGGGTGGGCGGCGGCGATGGCGCGCGCCTGCTCGGCGCTGGGCATGGTGTCGTGCTCGCCGAAGTGCATCATCACCGGGCAGCGCGGCGCCTCTCCGATGTATCCCGGCATGCCGCCGCCGTAGTAGGGCGCCGCGCAGGCCAGGCCGTCCAGCCGTGCGGCAGCGACCCAGGCCACGGTGCCGCCCCAGCAGTAGCCGGTGAGACCGACCCGGCCGGCGCGCGCGGCCCAGGCCACTGTGGCGGCCACGTCCTTCAGCGCGTCGTCGATCGTCAGGCCCTGCATCACCTTGCGGGCGGTGGCGATGTCCTCGGGCGTGTAGCCGGTCTCGAAGCCGCGCTGGGCGCGATCGAAAAGCGCGGGGGCGACTGCGAGGTAGCCGTCCGCGGCGAAGCCTTCGGTGACCGCGCGGATGTGGCCGTTGACGCCGAAGATCTCCTGCGCGACCACGATCGCGCCGCGTGCCTTGCCTGGGGGCTCGGCGACCCAGGCTGCGAAGCGGTGGCCGTCGGCGGCGGTCAGTTCGATGAAGCCGGGCATCGGGGTCTCCTGTGCGTGCGGTTGCGGGGTCCTGCGGCGGCCAGCCTGCCGCCGCAGTCCGGAGCTTCCTTCAGGCCGCCGCCGACAGCCGGTCGACGCGGCGCAGGTGCTGGTCGGTGGAGCCGAAGCTCAGTTCGATCTGCGTTGCGCGCTTGAAGTAGTGGCCGATGGCGAGCTCGTCGGTCATGCCCATGCCGCCGTGCAGCTGCACCGCGCCCTGGCCGACCGTGCGGCAGGCGCGTCCGGTCATGACCTTGGCCGAGGAGACCGCTGCGGCGCGCTGCGCGGGTGCGTCATCGAGCCGGGCGGCGGCGGCCCAGGTCAGGGCGCGCGCCTGCTCCAGCGCGATGTGCATGTCGACCAGGCGATGCTGCAGCACCTGGAAGCTCGAGATGGGCACGCCGAACTGCCGGCGCTGGCGGATGTAGTCGGCGGTGTCGGCCATCAGCCTGCGCAGCACGCCGACCGCTTCGGCGCAGACCGCGAGCGTGGCCTCGTCGAGCGCGCGTTCCAGCAGCGGCTGCGCGGCGCCTGCTTCCCCGACCATGGCGCCGACGGGCAGTGCGACCTCGTCGAAGCGCAACTCGGAAGCCCAGCCGCCGTCCAGCGTGCGGTAGTCGCGGCGCACGATCCCCGGCGCCCGCGCATCGACCAGCAGCAGGCTGGTCGCCGAGGCGCCGGCGTTGCGCGCGCTCACCAGGAGCCGGTCCGCCCAGGGGCCGCACTGGACCACCGCCTTGCGGCCTGAGAGCACCCAGCCGCCGTCGCCGCCCCGCTCCACCGTCGTGCGCAGCTCGGTGGCGTCGAAGCGGCTGTGGGGTTCGTCGTGAGCGAAGGCCACCACGGCCTCGCCTGCGGCGATCCTCGAGAGCAGGGGCAGCGCGCCGTCGCCGCCGGCGCGGGCCAGGACGCCGGCGCCGATCACCACGGTCGACAGGTAGGGTTCGGCGGCCAGCGCGCCGCCGAGGGTCTCCATGATCGTCATTGCGTCGAGGAAGGTGCCGCCCATGCCGCCGGCCGCCTCCGGCAGCGTGGCGCCCGCAATGCCGAGTTCGCTGCCCAGGCCGCGCCACAGCGGGGCCTCGTGGCGCGCGTCCTCGAGAAGGCGGCGGCGCCGGTCGAAGTCGTAGTGGTCTGCGAGATATCGCGCCAGGCTGTCGCGCAGCATTGCGCGGGTGTCGGAGGCTTCGGCGGCTTCGGCTCGGTCGGTCATCGGGTTCGGGTCCGTCGGTTCGGGCGGGTCAGCGGCCGGCGAGCAGCTGCTGCGCGATGATGTTGCGCTGGACTTCGTTGGAGCCCGCGTAGATCGACGCGGCGCGGTCGTTCAGGTAGGCGGACATGCTGAACGCCGGCTCTTCGTCGAGCGCCAGCTCGTGCGCTGCGCAGTCGGGCATGGGCACGCGCGCGAGCGCATAGCGCCCGGAGATCTCGATGCCCAGCTCGGTGATCCGCTGCTTCATCTCGGTGCCGAGGATCTTGTTCATCGACGGGCCGATGCCGCCGGGGGGCTCGCCGCGGGCCTGCGCTGCCAGCGCCTCCATCTCCATCGCCTGCATCGCGTCGATCCGGCATTCGGCGTCGGCGAGCTTGAGGTTCATGTCGCCGCGCTCCGGGCTGTCGCCGGGCAGGCCGGCGAACGCGGCATCGGCAGCGCGCCGCAGCCGGCGCAGGCGCGCGCGCAGGCGCGGCGCCCAGGCGCCGCCGCGCTCGTGCTGCAGCAGGTACTTGGCCACCGTCCAGCCGTCGTTCTCCTGGCCCACCAGCGAGGACAGCGGCACGCGCACGTCGTCGAAGAACACCTGGTTCAGCTCGTGGTCGCCGGAGATGCTGATGATCGGACGGATGGTGATGCCCGGCGTGTCCAGGTCGAAGCACAGGAAGCTGATGCCGCGCTGCGGCTTGGCGGCGGGGTCGGTTCGCACCAGGCAGAACATCCTGTTGGACCAGTGAGCGTGCGTGGTCCAGATCTTGGTGCCGTTGATCACGTAGCGGTCGCCGTCGCGCACCGCGCGGGTCTGCAGCGAGGCGAGGTCGGAACCGGAGCCCGGCTCGGAGTAACCCTGCGCCCAGTAGTCGATGCCGTCGCGGATGCCGGGCAGCCAGCGCTGCTTCTGCTCGTCGGTGCCGAAGGCGATGAGGACCGGGGCCACCATCTTCACGGCGTTGGGCGCCAGCGGCGGCGCGTCGGCGCTGGCGAGCTCCGCGGCGAAGATGTAGTGCTGCATCGGCGTCCAGCCGGTGCCGCCATGCTCCACCGGCCAGTGGGGGACGCTCCAGCCGCGTCTTGCGAGGATGCGGTGCCAGGCGATGCCGGGATCGTAGTCCGCGTAGATTCCGGAGCTGCGCCGCCCGGCGGTACGCAGCTCGTCGGTGAGCTCGGCATCCAGGAAGTGGCGGACCTCGTCGCGGAAGGCCTGGTCTTCGGGGGAGAGCGACCACATCATCGGGCTAGCCTCGTCGTCGGCGCGGCCCGGGGCCGCGGGGTTCGGTTGGGGGATCATAGCGGCGCGCCCGGCGGCGCGGACGCTGCGCCATCGGCCGCGCCGCCGGGCCGGCAGGGCCCGGGTTCCGATATCCGCGCGGGCCGTCAGCCGCGCGGCTCGGTGCCGCACCACTCGGCCATGAACAGGGCGATCGTCTTCGTCACCCGCCTGATCGACTCGATGTCCACGCGCTCGTCGAAGCCATGGATGCTCTCGGAGTGCGGTCCGTACACCATCGTCGTGATGCCTCCGTAGACGCCCAGCACGCGTGCGTCGGTGGTGGCCGTCGAGCTGATTGCCTGCAGCGGCGCGCCGGCGACGCGTTCGTGGCAGCGCGCGAGCATGGCCTGGGCCTCGGTGCCGGCGGGAAGTTCGTAGCCGACGGCCTGGAAGCCGTGATAGACCACCTCGGGCGGGTTCGCGGCCAGGAAGGGGTCGCCCTTCGAGGCGCGCGCGATGGTCGACTCGATCTCGCCGCGCACCTCCTCCAGGTCCATGCCGGGGAACATCCCGATGCGCATGTCGAAGGTGCACCAGGCAGGCACGCTGGAGGTCCAGTCGCCGCCCTCGATGCGGCTCAGCACGAAGTTGATCGGGTGCGCGTGCCCGGCGAAGGCGGGGTGGCCGCGCATGTTCCACTCGTGCTCGAGCGCGTGCAGCGCATGCACCAGCGGCCAGCTCGCCTCGATGGCGTTGGAGCCGGTGCCTGCGTATGCGACGTGGGTCGGCCTGCCGCGCACCTTCACCTGGAACCACATGACGCCCACCTGGGCGGTGAGCAGGCACTCGCCCATCGGTTCGGGGATGATCGCGGCCTGCGCACGGTAGCCGCGCTGCAGGCAGGCGAGCGCCCCGTTGCCGGTGCACTCCTCCTCGACCACCGACTGCAGGTGGACGTCGGCGGCCGGCGCCACGCCCGCGGCCGCCAGCGCATCGAGCGCGAACAGGTTGGCGACGAGGCCGGCCTTCATGTCGCCTGCGCCGCGGCCATGCATCCAGCCGTCCTTCACCACCGGCTCGAAGGGCGGCTGCGTCCACATGTCGGCGGGGCCGGTGGGCACCACGTCGATGTGGCCGTTGAGGATCAGCGAACGGCCCGCCGGCGTGCGCGGCCGGTGGGTGCCGACCACGTTGAACGCGTTGTCGTAGGAGACGGTCACCGGGGAGAAGCCCGGCAGCTCGCGCAGGTCGTCGATCTCGATCTTCCAGCGGTCTACCGACAGTCCGCGCCTGCGCATCTCGGCGGCCATGAAGTCCTGCGCCGGCGCCTCGGCGCAGCGCAGCGAGGGCATGCGGACGAGGTCGGCCAGGAAGGAGAGCTGGCGGTCGAAGCCGGCGTCGACGGCATCGAGGATTCGGCTTGCGAGGTCAGGGTCGGTCATCCGGGGCTCCGTCGTCGGCGTGGTCGGGGCATGTTAAGGCCAGGCTGGCGATGCGGCGAATCGGGGATTGCGAGGCCCGGTTCGACCGGGCGCGGCGAATCCGGCATGATCGCCGGCGGTCCGTGGCGCGCATGCCATGGCGCGCCTCCCGGGCGCGGCCGGCCCCGGCCGGCGCCTGCGGACGATCGACGATACGGGAACCCGATGCGAACAGCCCTTGAGCCCGCGCGCGCGGGCCGCGAAGCACTGCGATGATCCACCGCGCCTGGCACCCGTTGCGCGACCTCGCACGCGAGCTGCGATGGTCCTACCTGCCGCCGCTGATGGTCTACATGGCCGCCGGCATCTCGGGCCTGACCGCGATCGTCGGCACCTTCTTCGTCAAGGACTACCTCGGGCTGTCGGCGGCATTCCTGGCGGCGCTGGGCTTCTGGGCAGGGCTTCCCTGGGCGCTGAAGATGCCGCTGGGCCACCTGGTGGACCTGATGTGGCGCTGGAAGTCACTGCTGGTCTATCTCGGCGCCAGCCTGATCGCGATGAGCCTGCTGATCATGATCGGCCTGCTCTCGAATCCGGACGCGATGCGCGCCTACGCGAGCGCGGAGGCGTGGTACGTCGCTGCGGCGCTGCTCTCGCCGGTGGGCTACGTGATGCAGGACGTGGTTGCCGACGCCATGACCGTCGAGGCCGTGCCCCACGTGGACGAGAACGGCGAGCCGCTGGCCGCCGACCGGCGCCGCGCGATGCACACCACGATGCAGACGCTGGGCCGCGTGGCGATCATCGGCGGCGGCCTGCTGGTGGCGCTGGTCAACGTGTTCATGCTGCGCGGCGTGCAGTCGCTGCCGGAGGCCGAGAAGGTGTCGGTCTACGTGCGCATCCATGAGCTGGCGCTTGCCATCCCCGCGATCTCGGTGCTCGGCGTGGTGCTGGCGGCCTTCATCGCGCGGCGCGCGCTGCGCCGGCTGGTGGCCGGAGGGCTCGACCAGAGCGCAGCCCGGGAGCGGCTGCAGCCTGCGGTGGAGCGTCCGCCGGTCAACTGGTGGGTGCTGGGCGGCGGCCTCGTCTTCGCCGCGGTGTCGATGGCCGTGGGGCTGGGCGGCGTCGCCCACGCGCAGGAGATCGTGTTCGGCGCCTCGATGACCGTGATCGTCGTGCTGATGTGGCGGCTGGTGCGCGAACTGGAGCCGCAGGCCCGCGCCACGCTGCTGGGCACCGCGGTGGTGATCTTCGTGTTCCGGGCGCTGCCCGGGCCGGGCGCGGGCTCCACCTGGTGGATGATCGACGAGCTGGGCTTCGACCAGCAGTTCCTGTCGGAGCTTTCGCTCATCGCTGCCGCGCTGACGCTCGCGGGCCTGTTCGCGTTCCGGCGCTTCATGGCCGAGCGCTCCATCTACCGGGTGGTGGCGGTGCTCACGGTGGCGGGCACCGTGCTGGCGCTGCCGATCGTGGGCATGTACTACGGGCTTCACCACTGGACTGCGTCGGTGACCGGCGGCGTGGTCGACGCGCGCTTCATCGCGCTGGTGGACACGGCGCTGGAGTCGCCCCTGGGTCAGGTCGCGATGGTGCCGATGCTGGCCTGGATCGCCAACTCGGCGCCGGAGCGGCTGAAGGCCACCTACTTCGCGGTGATGGCCTCGTTCACGAACCTGGCGCTGTCGGCCTCGCAGCTGGGCACGAAGTACCTGAACGAGATCTTCGTGGTGACGCGCGAGGTGAAGGATGCCGCCACCGGGGCGGTGACGGTGCCTGCCGACTACTCGGCGCTGGGCCCGCTGCTGATCACCACGACCACGCTGGCCTTCGTTGCCCCGATGGCGGCGATCCTGCTCGTGCGGATGGTCCGCCTGCGCAGCGCCTGACCGGAGCTGGCGCAGGGCGTCCCGGCTTCGGTCGATGTCCGCGCGGCTTCAGTCGAGGGCCGCCAGGCGCTCCGCCAGCCGCGGCAGGTCAGAAGGGTCGAGTGCGTCGATGCCGGCGGCGCCCCGCCGGCCGCCCCCGCCGAAGGGGCTGACCAGTTCGTGCGCGCTGGCAGCGCTCCCGCGCGGCAGGCGCAGGCTGACCTGGAGCCGGCCATCCGGCCGCTGCGTCGCGATCGCGTGCGCGCGGGTCGGGTCGGTGTTCAGCACCTGGTTGGCGAAGCTGCCCGACACCCGGCGGGCCCAGGCGGCATCCGGCAGCAGGTGCAGCACCGCGGCCCGGCCGAGCGGCTCGGAGGGTCGGGCGAGGGCCTGCTCGAGGTCGTCGTCACGGGCCCGCTTCAGCCGCTCGAAGTGCGGCTCCTGCGCGATGAACCGGTCGGGATCGGCGTAGGGCGAGAGCGCCAGGTAGAGCTGCGCCGGGCGGTAGATCAGGTCGTCCTCGCTCAGGCCGTAGGCGTTGTAGTTCAGGCATTCGCCGAGCTCCTGCCAGCGCGCACGGCGCGCGTCGTCCAGCCCGAGCGCGTCGGCGAGCCGCCGCGCGGTGGCGGGCATGTTGTCGCCGAAGCAGCCGACGACGGCCCACGGACGCTGCCGGCCGTCCACCAGCCGGTCGGCGAGCGCGCTGGTGCAGGCATCGGGGGAGGTGTCGATCGTGATGTCCAGCAGCGGGCTGTCGGGGATCTCGCCGGGCTCGTGGTGGTCGACGTAGCGCACGCGCACCCCTCGCGCGAGCAGCTCGAGCAGCGCGTCGCGGTTGCCGGGCAGCGCGATGTCGAGCGCGGTGACCAGGTCCCCGGCCTGGGCGGCGACGCGGTGGAGCAGTGCGTTGTCCCGCTTGGTGCCGGTCACCAGCACGGCTTGCTGCGGGTCGTCCAGGCGCAGCTGCTGCAGCGCGCACAGGCCGTCGGCATCGCCGTTGAAGACGTCGAATCGGGTCATCGGGGCTCGCGGGTGGTTCGGGGTGGAACGCCGCAGGCCGGGAGCCTGTGATGGACTCGAACCGACCCGCGCCGGGCAGGGTTGCACGGCTGACGCGGACCGCGCAAGCCGGCGTATGCTGCCGATGGAACAAAGCCGGGCGGTTGGGCTCACGGGAGGCATGCCATGGCGGCGATCGACGAGTACGACCGGTTCGACGGCCTCGGCCTGGCCGAGCTCGTGCGCCGCGGCGAGGTGCAGCCTGCGGAACTCGTGGAGGCGGCGATCCTGCGGATCCGGCTGCGCGATCCCGCGCTCAACGCGGTGATCCTCCCGATGTTCGAGCATGCGCGCGAGGCGGTCGCCGCGCCGCTGCCCGACGGCCCCTTCCGCGGCGTGCCCATGCTGCTCAAGGACCTGATCGCCACCGTGCAGGGTGTGCCCACCGCCTGCGGCTGCCGCGCGCTTCGCACCCTGCCGGCCCCCGTCGACAGCGAGATCGTCAGGCGCCTGCGCGCCGCGGGCGTGCTGCTGCTGGGCAAGACCAACACCCCCGAGTTCGGCCTGGTTCCCTTCACCGAGCCCGAGGCCTTCGGGCCCACGCGCAATCCCTGGAACCAAGCCCACTCGCCCGGCGGCTCCAGCGGCGGCTCGGCTGCGGCGGTGGCTGCGCGGATGGTGCCCCTGGCCACCGGCGGGGACGGCGGCGGCTCGATCCGGATCCCGGCCTCGTGTTGCGGGCTGTTCGGGTTGAAGGTGTCGCGCGGACGCACGCCGTCCGGACCGCTGTTCGGCGAGCTGTGGCGCGGCTACGTGGTCGAGCACGTGCTCAGCCGCTCGGTGCGCGACAGCGCCGCGATGCTCGACGTGCTGGCCGGCGCCGACGTGGGCGCGCCCTATGCGTCCCCCGCCGCGCCGCCGTCCTTCCTCGCGGAGTCCGCCCTGGAGCCGCCGCGGCTGCGCATCGCCTTCACCGCGGCGCCCCTGTTCGGGGCCGCGGACGCGCCCGTCCACGAGGACTGCATGAGGGCGCTGGCGGACGCGGCCGCGCTTCTTTCGGATCTCGGCCACGAGCTCGTCGAGGCCGCGCCGCTGGTCGATCCGGAAGCCTGCGCCCGCGCCTTCGTCGTCGTGCTGGCTGCCGAGACCCGGGCGACGATCGAGCAGGCCGCCCAGGCCGCCGGGCGCCCTCCCCATCGCCGGGACTTCGAGCCGTCCACCTGGGCGCTCGGCCTGCTCGGGCGCGCCACGCCGGCCTCCGAGTACGCAGCGGCCTCGAACCTGCTGCAGGCGGCCGGCCGCTCGGTGGCGCGGTTTTTCGTGAAGCACCACGCGCTGCTCACGCCCACGCTGGCCCGCCCGCCCGCGCAGATCGGTGCCCTGCAGCCCCGCGCCGCCGAACGCCGGCTGATGGCGCTGCTCAATCCCCTGGGCGCGGGCTGGGCCTACCGGGCCGGCGGGATGGTGGATCGGCTGGCGCGAGAGACCTTCGCGTACATGCCGTACACGCCCCTGTTCAACGTCACCGGGCAGCCGGCGATGTCGGTGCCGCTGCACTGGAATGCGGAAGGCCTGCCGGTGGGCGTGCAGTTCGCCGGCCGCTTCGGCGACGAGGCGCTGCTGCTGCGCCTGGCGGGGCAGCTCGAGCGGGCGCGGCCCTGGGCAGGGCGGACGCCGCCAGTCGCCGGGATCGGCACGGGGCCCGGCGCAGCCGCGTCCTGAGCGCGGCGTCTGCACCTGCCCGATGGCCGGCGGCGGCTGCGTTCCAGGCGCTGGGGTCCGTGCGAGCGGCCCGCGCCGATTTCCCCCATCATCGCGCCTTTCCATCCGCACTCACGAAGGAACGAACAGGATGCGCGCAGTGGTATGCAAGGAACTCGGCCCGGTCGAAAACCTGGTGTTCGAGTCGAACTGGCCGGACCCCGTGCCGGGCAAGGGCGAAGTCGTCGTCGACGTGAAGTCCGGCTCGGTCAACTTCCCCGACGTGCTGATGATCCAGGGCAAGTACCAGTTCTCGGCGGAGCCGCCGTTCGTGCCGGGCTCGGAACTGGCCGGCGTGATCTCCGCGGTCGGCGAGGGCGTGAGCGGCTACGCGGTGGGCGACCGGGTGATCGCGCGCAGCGGCACCGGCGCCTTCGGCGAGAAAGCGAAGGCGAAGGTCGAGCAGCTGACCAAGGTGCCCGAGGGCGTCGACTTCGACACCGCCGCCACCTTCATGGTCACCTACGGCACCACCCACCATGCGCTGATCGACCGGGCGCAGCTCAAGCCGGGCGAGACGCTGCTGGTGCTGGGCGCGGCCGGCGGCGTCGGCATGGCCGCGGTCGAGCTCGGCAAGATGCTGGGCGCGAAGGTGATCGCGGCTGCCTCGACCGACGAGAAGCTCGCGGTCTGCCGCGAGCACGGCGCCGATGCGACCATCAACTACAGCACCGAGGACCTGCGCAAGAAGCTCGCCGAGCTCACCGGCGGCAAGGGCCCGGACGTGATCTACGACCCGGTGGGCGGCTCCTTCGCCGAGCCGGCGTTCCGCTCGATCGCCTGGCGCGGCCGCTACCTGGTGATCGGCTTCGCCAACGGCGAGATCCCCAAGCTGCCGCTGAACCTGGCGCTGCTCAAGGGCGCGTCGATCGTCGGCGTGTTCTACGGCAGCTTCGCGCAGCGCGAGCCTGCAGAAGGGCAGAAGGTCATCGACGAGCTGATGGACTGGGTGCGCACCGGCAAGATCAAGCCGCTGGTCTCCGCCCGCTACAAGCTCGAGGACACTGTCCAGGCGCTGCAGGACATGTCCTCGCGCAAGGTGACCGGGAAGATCGTCATCGTGCCCTGACGGGGCGGCGCCGGCGCCGCGCCCGCGACCGGCCGGCTGCCGCCGGGCGCGCCCGCCGGGGACGCCCCGGGCACCGGCCGGTTCAGCCGGCGCCGAGCGTGCGTTCCACGACCCGCGCGAAGAAGGCGGCGCCCAGCGGCAGCGCTGCATCGTTGAAGTCGTAGTGCGGGTTGTGCAGCTCGCAGCCGCCGGGCGTGTCGCCGTTGC
>JBKHVS010000031.1:0-24027 GCA_046569945.1 Gammaproteobacteria bacterium
AACGCCCCCGCCCGCGCGGATCGCTGCCGTGGGCCGGCCGGTGCGTCCGGCCGGAGCCCCTTGGCTCAGTCCAGCTTGATGCCGAGCTTGTGCGCCATCGCGATCCAGATCGGCGACTCCTTCGACCAGCGCTCGCGCGTCTCGGCCAGCCCGGTCGGTCCGGTCGGAATGCCGAAGCTTTCGTGCATCTGCTTGACCTTCGGACTGGTCCGGTAGCCCTCGAGGATCGCATCGTTGATCTTGACGAGAATCTCCTCCGGCGTGCCGGCGGGTGCGCAGAAGGGCAGCCAGCCATCCAGCGTGAACACCGGATGCTTGAAGCCCTGCTCGGCGAAGGTCGGCAGGTCCGGCAGGCGCGGCGAACGCAGCTGGCCGACCGCAGCGATCGGACGGACGGTGCCGCGCTGGATGTGCGCGTTCATCGCCTGGTGGCTGCCGACGGCGGTCTGGACGATGCCGCTGGCCACGTCCGGCCACATCGGGGACTCGCCCTTGTAGTGGATCGGGGTGATCTTCGTGCCCTCGGAACCGTTCCAGGTGTCCGCGATCAGGTGCGGCCAGGATGCCGGCGAGTAGGTCCCCATGTTGATGGAGTTCTTCTGCGCGTAGGCGAGCATCTCCTTGGCGTTCCTGATCGGCAGCTTCGCGTTCACGCCCATCAGCAGCGCGCCGCTGGGGAACAGCGTGATCGGCGCGAAGTCCTTGTCGGGCTGGTAGGGCATCCGCGAGTAGAGGACGCGGCCATGCCAGAGCGAGGTGCTGATGCTCATCAGCAGGGTATGGCCGTCGGCCGGCGCCTTGGCCACGACGTCGGCGCCGATCATTCCACCGGCACCGGGGCGGTTCTCAACCACCACCGTCGCGCCGAGCTTGCTGCCGATGAACTCGCCGTACTGACGGCCGATGTTGTCGGTGAGCCCGCCCGGCGGAAAGTTGACGACGATGCGGATGGGTTTGCTGGGCCAGGCGCCCTGGCCGATGGCGAAGCGCGGCAGCGCCGAGACGGCGCCGGCGGCGGCGGTGGCGCCGATCAGGCGGCGGCGCACGCGGCCGCCTTCGCTGATGCGCACGCCCTGGGCGCCGGCTTCGACGGATTTCGTGGAGGGGGGATTGGATTTCATCTAGGGGGTTCTCCTCTTGTGGCAGCTCCCGGCGCGCGGCGCGCGCGGAGCGGCGCCGCAAGGGTGCCACAAACCGGACACACTTGGCCGTCGGGGATTTGCCTAGTCGCGCGCGCGCCGGGCGCGCTCGGCGGCGCGACTCGCCGGGCGCGCTCGGCCGCGCGACTGGAAGAGATAGGGCGCCAGGCTCTGCTGCGCCTCGCGGCGCCTGCGATGCCATTCCTGCGGACCTCCGTAGTACGCGAGGCTGCCCGGCTCGGCCGCGCCCTCGCCGTTGTAATAGGACAGGCAGTCGCGCAGCGGCGCGCTGAGCAGGTCGGCGTCCCGGCAGTGCGCGGCGTACTCCTCTTCGGGCACCTGTTCCACGTCGACCACCGTGGCGCCGCGCGCGCGCATCGTCTCGAGCATCCAGGCCACGTAGTCGGTGTGCGACTCCAGGCCCATGATGAAATTGAACTGGCCGCCGCCGCCCTGGGGTCCCGACATGATGAAGAGGTTGGGAAAGCCCCGGCTGTGGATGCCCAGGAAGGTGCGCACCCCTTCCTCGCGCCACTTGTCGCGCAGCGTGCGGCCGTCGCGGCCGGTGATCAGGTTGAAGCTGGCGGTGCCCATCCACTGGAAGCCGGTGGCGTAGATCAGCACGTCCAGCGGGTATTCGACGCCGTCGTGGACCACGCCGCGCTCGTTGATCCGCTGCACGCCGCGCGGCGCGGTGTCCACCAGCGTGACGTTCGGGAGATTGAAGGCGGGCAGGTACTCGTCGTGAAAGGTCGGCCGCTTGCAGCCGTAGGGATACCAGGGCTTGAGCGCAGCCGCGGTCTTCGGGTCCTTCACGATGGCGTCCACCCTCGCGCGTATCTGCTCCATGATCCGGAAGTTGGTGTCCAGCTGCCTGGCGATCATCTCCTGCGGCGTGAGCTCGCGCTCGTACTGCTTGCGCTCCTTGAAGTCCGCCACCTTGCCCGACAGGTAATCGTCGTTGCCCTGCAGCGCGGTGCGCCCGGAGGAGATGCGCGCCAGGCGCTCGCGCCGCGCCAGCGCCCAGCCGGGCTCCTTCTTCCAGGCCTCGATCTCCTCGGGTGTGGTGGCGCGCTGGTCGCGCACGTCGATGGTGGAGGGCGTGCGCTGGAACACGTAGAGGTGGCCGACCACCTTGGCCAGTTCGGGGATGACCTGCACCGCGGTGGCGCCGGTGCCGATGATTCCAACGCGCTTGCCCGCAAGGTCGACGTGGTAGTTCCAGCGCGAGGTGTGGAAGGTCTCGCCGCGGAAGGTCTCCATGCCGTCGATGCGGGCCAGCCGGGGCGTGGTGAGGATGCCGTTGGCCAGCACCACGAAGCGCGCGCGCATGCGGTCGCCGCGATCGGTGCGCACCGTCCAGCGGGCGTCGGCTTCGTCCCAGGTGGTGCGCTCCACGGTGGTGTGGAAGAGGCAGCGGTCGTAGAAGCCGGAGCGCTGGGCGATCAGCTGGCAGTACTCGAGTATCTCGAAGCCCGAGGCGAACTTCATCGTGGGGAAATGCCCCATTTCCTCGAGCAGGGGCAGGTAGCTGTAGGCCTCCACGTCGCAGGCGATGCCGGGGTAGCGGTTCCAGTACCAGGTGCCGCCGACGTCGCCGCCCTTCTCGCAGAAGCGCACGTCGCGAAAGCCCGCCTTCCTGAGCTTGTGCCACAGCAGCAGGCCGCCGAAGCCTGCGCCCACCACCAGCACCTCGCACTCGTCGGTGAGGGGCTCGCGCGGCACGGGCGGCGCCGAATACACGTCCTCGAGGTAGCGCGCGAACTCGCCCTCCATCGCCATGTAGTCGGCCGCGCCGCGGCGCGCCTCCTTGTAGGCGCGGTACTTCGCCTGCTCCTCGGCATCGAAGACCGCGCCCGGCGGCGGCGGCGGCAGCACCTTCAGCGCCTCGTCCGCGACGGTCGAATAGCCCTTGCCGGCGATGCGCTCGCTCGCCTTCGCGGCACGGGTGTCGAAGGCCTTCAGGCCGGTGGTCTCGTCGATGCGGATCGCGGTCTTCATCGGGTGCGGTCTCCCTGGGTGCATTTGCAGTTGCGGGGCGCTGCGAGGGCGCCCGGCGCCCGTGCCAGTCTAGGACGGCGAGGGCCTCGGGGCGATCCTCCAGGCGGCGGCTGCGTTCCACTCGCGGGCGAACCGGCCGGCCAGACCCGGCTATCCTAGGAAACGCAAGGTCGATCGCGCCGCTCCGGGCGCCGTGGCCGGACCGCCGAGGGGAGGGCTCAAGGGATGCTGAAACAAGCCGTGCTGCGCTGGTGGGGAATCACCCGCGATGCGGTCAGGCTCTGGCTCGACTGCAACGCGTTCAGCTACGCCGGATCGCTCGCGTTCTACACGCTGTTCTCGCTGGCGCCGGTGGTGATCATCGCGGTGTCGGTGATCGGGCTGGTGCTCGGCGAGGAGGCGGCCCAGGGGCAGATCGTCACCCAGCTCCAGGACGTCATGGGCCGCGACGCGGCGATGGCGGTGGAGCAGGCGGTGGCGCGCTCGCGCATCGAGGAGTCGGGGCTGCTGCCCACGGTTCTGGGCCTGCTCGCGCTGCTGGTCGGCGCCACCACCGTGTTCAGCCAGATGCAATTCTCGCTGAACACCATCTGGGGCGTGACCGCCCGCCCGGACAGCAACAGCATCCTGCAGTTCCTCAAGAGCCGGCTGCTGTCGCTCGCCGTGGTGCTCTCGATCGGTTTCGTGCTGCTGGTCTCGCTGCTGCTGGGCGTGACGCTGCGCGCAGCGCTGCACTTCGCGCACCGCTTCGTTCCCGCGGTGGAGGCGCTGCTCACCGGCGCCGAGCTGGTCGCATCCGCGGTGGCGGTGGCGCTGCTGTTCGGCGCGATCTTCAAGGTGCTGCCGGACGTGATCCTGAAGTGGCGCGACGTGCTCGTGGGCGCGGCGGTCACGGCGGTGCTGTTCTCGGTCGGACGCTATGCGATCGCGGCCTACCTCGCCTACACCGCGACCGCCTCCGCCTATGGCGCTGCGGGATCCGTGGTGCTGATCCTGCTCTGGGTCTACTACTCGTCGCTGATCCTGCTGTTCGGCGCGGCGTTCACCAAGGTGCACCTGCTTTCGCGGGGCCGGCCGGTAGTCCCCCGCAACTCGGCGGTGCTGGTGCGCCGCGAGCTGATGACGGGGGACACGGCCTGAGCAGCGGTCTCAGCCCTTCGACAGCTTGTCCTGCGTGCGCGTCTCGAAGTCGCTCGCGTCGTGCCGCTCGTGCAGCTGGCTGGCGGGGTCGCCCATCACGCGGTTGACCATCCGCCCGCGCTTGACGGCCGGGCGCGCGGCGATCTGGTCGGTCCAGCGCTGCACGTTGCGGTACTCCTGCACCTGCAGGAACTCGCCGGCCTCGTAGATCAGGCCCTTGGCGAGCGCGCCGTACCAGGGCCAGATCGCGATGTCCGCGATGGTGTACTGGCTGCCGGCCATGAACTCGTTGTCCGCCAGGTGACGGTCGAGCACGTCGAGCTGGCGCTTGGTCTCCATCGCGAAGCGGTCGATCGCGTACTCGATCTTGACCGGCGCGTAGGCGTAGAAGTGGCCGAAGCCGCCGCCCAGGTAGGGCGCGCTGCCCATCTGCCAGAAGAGCCAGGACAGGCAGGCGGCGCGGGCAGCGGGCTCGGTGGGCAGGAAGGCGCCGAACTTCTCGGCCAGGTGCAGCAGGATGGCGCCGGACTCGAACACGCGGATCGGGGTCGGGCCGCTGCGGTCCAGCAGCGCGGGGATCTTCGAGTTGGGGTTGATTGCCACGAAGCCGCTGCCGAACTGATCCCCCTCGCCGATGCGGATCAGCCAGGCGTCGTACTCGGCGCCGGCGTGGCCGGCCGCCAGCAGTTCCTCGAACATCACCGTGACCTTCACGCCGTTGGGCGTCCCCAGCGAATAGAGCTGGAACGGATGCTTGCCGACGGGCAGTTCCTTGTCGTGCGTGGGTCCGGCGATCGGGCGGTTGATGTTGGCGAAGCGGCCGCCGCTCGCCTTGTTCCAGGTCCAGATCTTCGGGGGGGTGTAGCCGGTGTCTTCGGTCATGTTCGGATGCTCCAACGGGCGGTGCAGGGGAGGGCGGGCGCTCAGGGCACGTCGTTGACGTCGCCGGGAGGGCCTTCGTGGTGGGGGTGCAGCGGGTGGGGCGGATGCACGGGCGCGCCATCCACCGGCACCGTGCGCTCGAGGAACTCGATCACTGCGCCGGCGAAGACGTCGTTGCGGTCGCCCGCGACCATGTGGCCGGCTCCGGTGACGTTGACGTACTCGCTGTGCGGGCAGAGATCGAGGAAGGCCCGCGCGCCTTCCTCGCTGAGCAGGTCGGACAGGCCGCCGCGCACCAGCAGCGTGGGCAGGCTCAGCCTGCGGGAGCAGGCAACCAGCCGCTCCTGGCGCTTCTCCAGCACCTGGCTGGCCTCGCGGAAGCGCGGATCCCAGTGCCAGCGGTAACGGCCGTCGGGCCCGATGCGGACGTTCTTGCCCAGGCCGTCCAGCGAGCGGGGACGCTTGCGGTGCGGCTGGTAGCTGGCGATGGCGTCCGCCACCTCGTCGAGGGAGGCGAAGCCGTCCGGGTTGCGGTCCATGAACGCGTGGATCTTCTCGACGCCTTCGGTCTCGATGTGCGGACCGATGTCGACCAGCACCAGCGCGGCGGCATCGACTCGATCCTCGCCGACGGCCACCAGGCTGGTGCCGCCGCCCATCGAGGCGCCGACCAGCACCGGCCGGCGCCCGCCGAGCGCCGCAACCACGCACTGCAGGTCCTCCACCATCACGTCCTGGCCGTAGCGCCCGTCGGGCGCCCAGTCGGAATCGCCATGCCCGCGGGCGTCGAAGGCGACCGCGTGATAGCCGACCGCGCCCAGCGCCTCTCCGGCGCCCTTCCAGGCGTGCCGGGTCTGGCCGCCGCCGTGCTGCAGCAGCACGAGCGGGCCGCCGGGGTCTCCCCAGGAATCGCCTGCGATGCGCACGCCGCCGGCGCCGGGCCAGCTGTGCATCGGGGTCGGGGTGCCGGGTAGGCGGTTGCCAGCGCTCATCGGGTCTGCCATCTGGGTTCGGGAGTCGTCCGCGCGGAAGGGAGGAAGCCACGCGGGGCTCGGCCCGAGTCTATGCCAGTTGCGGGCCTTGCCAGAGATGCGCGAACAGGAAGTGGAAACGCTCCCCGGGGCCGCGGGTCCGGCGACGTTCCGTCTGCTGGCATCCTCGCATGGACCGGCCCTCCGCGCCCACGTAGACTGACCGGCGCGCTGCAGCGCCCCGCGGCTGCAAGCCACCACTCAAAGGGAGACCAGATGTCCGCACCAGAGGTGAACCTGCCGGCCGACGGCGTGATCGCGGTGGTCAAGCGCGACTGCCCGACCTGCGTGCTGGCCGCGCCGGTGCTGTCGGCGCTAGAGACGCGCGGCGGGCTGACGATCTACACCCAGGACGACCCGGCCTTTCCCGAGGAGGTCAAGGAGCGCGTCAACGACAGGGGACTCAACGTGTCGCACCGTCTCGGCATCGAGATCGTCCCCACCCTGATCCGCATGGCGGGGGGGAAGGAAGTGGAGCGCACCTACGGCTGGGACCGCGCCGAGTGGGAGCGGGTCAGCGGGGTCGCCGGCATCGGCGCGGACCTACCGGCGATGCGCCCGGGCTGCGGCGCACTGAACGTGGAGCCGGGCACCCTCGAGGACCTGCGGATCCGCTTCGGCGAGACCGGACTGAATGCGCGCCGCATCGCGTTCGGCGATGACGAGGACGAGATCGAGGCGATCTACGAGCGCGGCTGGACCGACGGCCTGCCGGTGGTCATCCCCACCGAGAAGCGCGTGCTGCGCATGCTCTCCGGCACCAGCCGCGATCCGGGCGAGGTGCTGGGCCTGTGCCCGCCCAACCTCGTCGAGCTCACCGTCGAGAAGGTCGCCATCAACGCGGTGATGGCGGGATGCAAGCCCGAGTACATGCCCGTGGTGCTGGCGGCAGTCGAGGCGGCGCTCGACCCCGCCTTCTCGCTGCACGGCGTGCTGGCCACCACGATGTTCGTGGGCCCGGTGGTGGTGGTCAACGGCCCCATCCGCCGGCAGATATCGATGAATTCGCGCGGCAACGCGCTGGGCCAGGGCAACCGCGCCAATGCCACCATCGGCCGCGCGCTGCAGCTGGTCGTGCGCAACGTCGGCGGCGGCCGTCCGCAGGAAGTGGACCGCGCCACGCTCGGCAACCCGGGCAAGTACACCTACTGCTTCGCCGAGGACGAGGAGGGCTCTTCCTGGGAGCCGCTGTCGGCCGACTTCGGGGTGCCGCGCGGCGTCTCCGCGGTCACGGTCTTCGCCGGCTACGGGCTGCAGGGCGTCGTCGACCAGAAGTCGCGTTCGCCCGAGAGCCTGGCGCGCAACATCGCCGAATCGCTCAAGGCCCTGCACAGCGTCAAGCTGGCGCCGGCCTGCGACGCGATGCTGGTGGTCAGCCCCGAGCACGAACGCACCTTCCGCGAGGCCGGCTGGAGCAAGGCGCGCCTGCTCGAGGAGCTGCACCGGCTCTGCGAAGTCCCCGGCGAGGAACTCGTCAGGGGAGCGAAGGGCATCGACGAGGGCCTGCCCGAATCGGTGCTCGGCAAGACCCGCAACAAGTTCCGGCCGGGCGGACTGCTCATCGTCCGCGCGGGCGGCGGCGCCGGGATGTTTTCCGGCATCATCGGCGGGTGGACCGGCGGCGGGTTCGCCGGTTCCATTCCCGTCACCAAGGAGGTGAAATCGTGACCACCGTCGTAATGGATCCAACCGCCGAGCACAGCGCGGCGACGCGCGAGCGTCTGGCGCGGCCGGATCGGCTCGAGGGGCTCACCGTGGGGCTGCTGGACATCTCCAAGCCCCGCGGGGACGTCTTCCTCGACCGCCTGGAGTCGCTGCTGAGCGACCGCGGAATCGTGGTGAAGCGCTACATGAAGCCGACCGTGGCCAAGCCGGCGCCTCTGCCCCTGCGGCAGCAGATCGTGGGCGAAGTCGACGTCGTCATCGAAGGGCTGGCCGACTGAGGCTCCTGCACGTCGTGCTGTACGCATGACCTCGCAGATCTCGAGTCGAACGGCATTCCTTCGGTGGGCGTTGCCACCACCGAGTTCGTCGACGCTGCCGCCGTGCAGTCGAAGGCGCTCGGCACCGACCCGGCCTACGTCTTCGTCCCGCATCCGGTGCAGGATCGCACCGACGACGAGATGAGGAAGATGGCCGACGACCACCTGGAGGCGATCCTCTCGCTCCTGGTGAAGAAGGCCTGAGAACCCGTTCTTGTCGGTAGCACAGGGCGACCTCCCCGGAGCGATCCGGGGAGGTCCGTCTTCGGCGGGAATGCTGCTGCCGGTCTGCTGCGGCGGCTGCCGCGTGACCGCGCCGGCGCCGGATCCGCCTCAGGCCATCTTCACGGCCGTCCCGCTCACCGAGACCATCATCATCCCGTTGTTCTCGCCGAGCACCTCGTAGTCGAAGTCGATGCCGACGATGCCGTCGGCGCCCAGCGCCTTCGCGGCGGCCTTCATGTCCTCGATGGCCGCGTCACGCGCCCCCGAGAGCGCGCGCTCGTAGCCGCCGGCCCGGCCGCCGACCACGTCGCGGATCGACGAGAACATGTCGCGGAAGATGTTCGCGCCGATGATCGCCTCGCCGTTGACGATGCCCAGGTAGCGCCCGACGCGTGCGCCGTCGCCGTCCGGAACGATCGTCGCGAGGAAGAAATCGTCACCCGATTTCGAGAACCAGCCCATTCGTGATCTCCGTCATGCCGCGGATCCAGGTCTCCCCGCGGGCGGTGGGGCGCGCCATCCGCGCCCCGGGAATCGCGGCCTGAGGCTCAGGAACCCTTGCCTGCGCCCGCGACCCAGTCGTCCTCCTCGCCAGGCTCGGGGAGCACGCGCCCGCCTTCGAGGATCCAGGAGGCGGGCGTGCCGGAGGTGCGCATCGAGATCGCGGACGGGGCAGCGCCGGTGGTGGCGGACACCGCCGAGATGCAGCGCGCGACCAGGGCATCTGCGAGGGTCCGGTCGCGCCCGGCGCGGATGCCTGCATGCAGTTCGTAAGGCGGGCCGTCGGCGGGCGCCGGCCGGGGATGGAACTGGACGTGCACGAAGGTGCGCGGCGCGCCGGTCAGCTCGCAGTGGATGTCGGTGAAGGCGACCGCCAGCGCTGCCCGCTGTGACGGGTCGAGCGCGCCTTCGGGATAGGTGCAACGGTAGAGCGGCATCGCATTTCTCCTGCAGGAGGGTGGAGCCGGGCGCCTCAGGCGGACGCGCGCGCGTCGGCGGCGACCACCATCACGTGCTCGTAGCGCGCGCCGGTGGCTTCGCTGAACATGCGGGCCACCGCGTCCATGAACGCGACGCGCTCGGGCTGCGGCGTTCCCGCGGGCACGCTGCCGAGCACCATCGAGGCGTCCGACGGCTCGCCGGCAGTGAACCACATGCCCGCCTCGACCTCGGTGAACTCCACCTGCAGCTCGCCGGGCGCCAGCCCGAAACGCTCGAGGCAGATCCGGCCGAGACCGAGAACGATCTGTTCTCGAACCGTTGGCGCGATCGTCCCGTTCACGAGGCATTTGAACTTGATCATGACGGGGCAGGGTACCGCCGCGCGCAGCCGTCGGACAAGCTCCGGCGCGCGTCCGGGGCCGGCCGCGAGTCCGGATTCGGCTCGCGATGCGCGGCCGCTTCGGTGCGGTCGGGGCTGCGGCTGCGGCCCGAGCCGGAGTAGAGTGGGGGTCACCATCCCTGAGACGTGATCCAGCGGGAGGATTCCCATGAACGGCAATGAAACCAGGGGCACGGCAGATGAAGGCATGGCCGCAGTCGCCAGCGGTCGCTTGGCCCACGCCACTCCGCAGTCGGCCCCGGAGGTTCCGGGCCGGCGCGAGTTCTTCCGCTACCGCGACCTTCTGGTCGCCGAGGCAACCGGCGGGCGGATGCGCGCGCAGGTGATGTCGGCCAGCCGCGGCATGTCCCAGCCCACCGGCTGGCACTACCACGTCTGCGAAGCGCAGTTCGTCTACGGACTGAAGGGCTGGGTCGACCTGGAGTTCGAGGACGGCCGCAAGGTCCGGCTGCAGGCCGGCGAGTCGCTGCTGATCCCGGGCGGGATGAAGCACAACGAGCTGGCAACCTCCGAGGAGTTCGAGCTGCTCGAAGTGACGCTGCCGGGCGACATGGGCACCGTTCCCTGCGAGAAGCCCGTGCACCTGGGGTAGGCACCCACCAGGAGGCCCCGGAACTGGAGGCGGGAGTCTAATCGCGGGCCATTGCCCGTCCTCGGGCTTGCTTCCTCCGCCAACTCCCCGACATCAGGCTCAGGGAGGGTGCCGCATGCCATCGAATCACCGCCCCGCCGCCGTGGCGGGCATGTTCTATCCGGCCGACCCGGAGGCCTTGCGCAGCGAGCTCGACGGGCTTCTTTCGGCCGCTGGCGCGCCGGGTGCAGGCGCAGGCCAGGAACCGGGCCAGGACGCAGGCCAGGACGCGGGCGAGGCCGGAGCCCGCCCCAAGATGCTGGTGCTGCCGCATGCCGGCTACGTCTACTCCGGGCCGGTGGCAGCGCACGGCTATGCGCTGCTCGCCGGCCTGCACGGCCGGATCGAACGGGTCGTGCTGCTGGGCCCGACCCATCGGGTTGCGGTGCGGGGGCTGGCGGCGCCCACCGCCGCCGCCTTCGACACGCCGCTGGGCGCCGTTCCCGTGGACCGGGAAGCCCTCGATGCGCTCGCGGACCTGCCGCAGGTTCGCGCCAACGACCTGGCGCACGCGCAGGAGCACTCGCTGGAGGTGCAGCTGCCCTTCCTGCAGGCCGTGCTGGGGCGCTTCTCGCTCGTCCCGCTGGCCGTGGGGCAGGCCTCGCCCGAAGAGGTGGCCGAGGTGCTCGAGCGGCTATGGGGCGGCGACGAGACCCTGGTGATCATCAGCACCGACCTTTCGCACTACCTTCCCCATGCCGATGCACGCGCGGCGGATTCCGCCACGGTTGCACGCATCCTGGCCTTCGACCAGGCGATCGATCACGAGGGCGCCTGCGGCGCCACTCCGCTGAACGGCGCGCTGAGGGTCGCGAAGGCCCGCGGGCTACGTCCGCGGCTGCTGGACCTGCGCAACTCGGGGGACACGGCGGGCGACCGCCGGCGGGTGGTGGGCTACTGCGCGATCGCGTTCGAAGAAGCGCTGCCCGAGGCCGGAGCCGATGACCGGCTCGGCACGGCCCTGCTGTCGCGCGCCCGCAATTCGATCGCATCGATGCTCGGGCTGCCCGCGGTCGACGAGCCGGCGCACCCCGCGCTCGCGAACCCGGGCGCCACCTTCGTCACGCTGCTGCGCCGGGGAGAGCTGCGGGGCTGCATCGGGCGCCTGGAGGCCGCCGGCCATTCGCTCGACGAGGACGTCCGCCGCAACGCCCGCCGGGCGGCTTTCGAGGATCCGCGCTTCCCGGCGCTGGGGGTCCGGGAGTGGCCTGAGATCGAGGTGGAAGTCTCGCTGCTGGGGCGCCCGAGCCGCTGCGGGTGCGCTCGGAACCCGAGCTGCTGCGGATGCTGCGTCCGAGCCGGGACGGAGTGATCTTCGATTGGCGCGGACGCCGATCGACTTTCCTGCCCCAGGTGTGGGAGCAGCTGCCGGACGCGGGCGACTTCCTGGCCGCGCTCAGGCGCAAGGCCGGCCTGCCCGGCGACTTCTGGCATGAGGAGGTGAGGATCCACCGCTACGAGGTGCGCAAGTTCGCGCAACCGCAGGTGCCGGCATGACTGCGCGCGACGAAGCCTTCGACACGCACCCCGCGCAGTGGTGGCACGCGCTGGACGACGGCCGCCTGCAGTGTGACCTCTGCCCGCGCGACTGCAGGCTGCACGACGGCCAGCGCGGGCTGTGCTTCGTGCGCGCCCGGCAGGGCGACGCGATGGTGCTGACCACCTATGGCCGCAGCTCCGGCTTCTGCGTCGATCCGATCGAGAAGAAGCCGCTGAACCACTTCCACCCGGGTTCGGCGGTGCTGTCCTTCGGCACCGCAGGCTGCAACCTGGCCTGCAAGTTCTGCCAGAACTGGGACATCTCCAAGAGCCGCGAGATGGACCGGCTGATGGACCGGGCGAGCCCGGCGCGCATCGCCGAGGCGGCGCGCGAGACCGGCAGCCGCAGCGTGGCCTTCACCTACAACGATCCGGTGATCTTCGCCGAGTACGCGATGGACACGGCCGACGCCTGCCGCGAGGCGGGGGTGATGACGGTGGCGGTGACGGCCGGCTACATCCATGCCGAGCCGCGGTGCGCGTTCTTCGCGAAGATGGATGCGGCCAACATCGACCTGAAGGCCTTCACCGAGGATTTCTACTTCCGGCAGACCGGCGCGCACCTGGCGCCGGTGCTGGACACGCTGCAGTACGTGAAGCGCGAGACCGGCTGCTGGCTGGAGATCACCACTCTGCTGATTCCCGGCCAGAACGACGGCAGCGCGGAGCTGGAGACGATGACGCGCTGGATCGCCGACCACCTCGGCACCGACGTGCCCCTGCACTTCACCGCCTTCCATCCGGACTACAAGATGACCGGGGTGCCGCGCACTCCACCGACGACGCTCACGCGGGCGCGCCGCATCGCGCAGGAGAACGGGCTGTCGCACGTCTACACCGGAAACGTCCATGACCGCGAAGGGGGCACCACCTTCTGCACCGGCTGCCATGCCGCGCTGATCGAGAGGGACTGGCACCAGGTGCTGCGCTACGAGCTCGATGGCGATGGCGGCTGCGTGCATTGCGGGACCAGGGTCGCCGGCCGTTTCGGCGCGGCGGCCGGGGACTTCGGGGGGCGCAGGGTCCCCGTGCGGATCGCTGCCCGCTGAGGTGCCCTCCGCCGATCCGGCGGCACGGCGAAGGCAGGCGAACCGGGCCCCGCGAGGCCGGAGCGCACACGGCAATCGGCAGCAATGGTGCGATGCCGCAGCCTGTGGCAGGATGCTTGCGCCGCGGCAGTGCCGTGGCGCGACCGAGAACCCACGGGATTGCATGGACGGCACAAGCGAGGACACGGTCCGGGCACGTTCGATCGCCAAGTACCGCCGGCGGGCGCCGGTGTACGACGCCCGAAGCGGCCCCACCTGGAGCATCCGGGAGCGGGCCATCGAAGGGCTGCTGCTGCAGCCCGGCGAGCGGGTGCTCGACGTCGGCTGCGGCACCGGCCTGAGCCTGCCGATGCTGCGCCAGGCCGTCGGGCCGCGGGGGCGCGTCTACGGCTTCGACCAGAGCCCGGAGATGCTGGCCCAGGCGCGCGCGCGCGCGGCGGGCTGGAGCAACGTGCGGCTCTTCGAGACCTCCGCGCACGCACTGTCGCTGCCTGAGCCGGTGGACGCGCTGCTGTTCCACTACACCCACGACATCCTGCGCTCGCCCCGGGCGATCGAGACCCTGCTGCGCCAGGCGTGCCCCGCGGCACGCGTCGCGATCGCCGGCATCAAGTACTTCCCGGCCTGGCTGGCGCCGCTCAACCTCTGGGTCTACTGGAAGAACGCCGGCTACAACGGCGCCCCCGGAGAACTGACCTCGCCCTGGGACCGGATCGCACCGCTGCTCTCGGACTGGCGCCTGGCGCCGACACAGTTCGGCATGGGCTACCTTGCGTTCGGCCGAGTGCGGGAGGAAGCCGGGCGCGACGCCTTCCGTCCGGGAGGGCGCCATGCCTCCTGAACCCGTGCATGCCGCCGGATGGCGACGTGGCGTGCGGCCCGTGGCGGCGCTGCTGCTGCTCAACGGCCTGCTCAGCTTCAGCACCTGGTGGCCGACCCCGGGCATCGTCCCGGATGCGCGCCTGGCGCCGGAGTTCCTCTGGCTCTGGCTCGCGCTGCTCGTGCTGGCCGCGGCCGGCCGGGCCTCCGGCCTTGCGGTATCGGCGCTGGCCGCCGCCTACCTGCTCCTGGTGCTCGGGCGCTATGCGGAAGTGACCGTGCCCAGCCTGTTCGGGCGCGAGATCAACCTCTACTGGGACGGGGCGCAGATCCCGCGCTTCCTGTGGGTCACCGCTCAGGAGTACGCCTGGTGGCAGAGCGGCGGCGTGCTGCTGGCGGCGGGGCTCCTGCTGGCCGCGCTCTTCTCGCTGCTGCGCTGGGGGATCGGCGTGGCGCTGCGGGAGGCGGCGCCGCGGGCGCTGCGCTCGCGGGCCGCGCTGGCTCTGACCGCCGCCGCGGCGCTGCTGGTGACGGCCAACTACGCCGGCGTGCAGGCCACCTGGCCGCTGGTGTCCAAGCCCGTCGTGCCCACCTACTGGCGGCAGGCGAAGATCCTCGCCACCGCGCTCTCGCCGGACCGGCTCGCGACCGTGCTGCCGGAGACCTCGGCGGTGGATGCCGCAATGGGGACGCCGCCCCGCGAGGCGCTCGCCGGCCTGCGGGGACGCGACGTCTACCTGGTCATGCTCGAGTCCTACGGGGCGATCGTCTACGACGATGCGCGCGCCGTCGAGGCGCTGCGGCCGCACCGCAAGGAATTCTCCGAGGCGCTGGCCGCCGGCGGGCATCGGGTGGTGTCCGCCTTCATGCGCTCGCCGACCTTCGCAGGCGCCTCCGACCTGGCGCACCTCAGCGTGCTTTCCGGCATCGACCTCAGCGACCCGATGCGCCACGACCTGCTGCTGACGACGGATCGGCCGACCCTGGTCTCGCTGTTCCGGCGCGCGGGCTACCAGACCTTCGGCCTTTATCCGGCAGTCCGCTGGGAGTGGCCCGAACGGGTCTACTACGGCTTCGACGTCTACCTCGAAGGCCGCGACCTGGGCTACCAGGGCCCGTCGCTGGGCTACTGGATGATTCCCGACCAGTTCTCGCTGGCGCGCTTCGAGCAGCTGCATCCGCGCGGGCCCGACGCGCCGCCGCGGCTGCTCTTCTTCCCCACGATCACCTCGCACCTGCCGTTCAGCCCTGTGCCGCCCTACCAGTCCGACTGGGATCGGGTGCTGCAGCCCGATCCCTTCGGCGAGGAGGAGGCCCGGCGCGCGCTCGCCCAGCCGGTGAACTGGCTCGACATGTTCCCGGACTTCCTTGGAACCATCGGCTACACCTACCGGTGGCTGGCCGGCTTCCTGCGCGAGCGCGAAGCGCGCGAGACCGTCTACATCCTGGTCGGGGACCACCAGCCCGCGGCAAACGTCAGCGGGGAGGGCGCCTCCTGGGACGTGCCGGTGCACATCGTCTCGCGCGACGCGCGGCTTCTCTCGCGCTTCGTCGAGCAGGGCTTTGCCCACGGCCTGGAGCCGCAGCGCGCACCGCTGGGAGGCCTGCACGAGCTCACCGGGGTGCTGCTGCGCGCCTTCGGGGAGCTGCGCCATTGAGCCTGCAGGACGACCGGGCGCGCCGGATGCTGGCGGCGGCCTCGGCCTGGGCCGTGCCCGCGGCTGTGTTTGCCGCGTCGGCGCTGCTGGCGGCCTGGGCGCGCCATGCGCTCGTCGAGCACGAGCAGGTCGCGGCTGCATGCGACGCCGGGCAGTCGGGGGTCGCCTGTTTCGTGCGCGACCTGGTGGTCGCCGCGTTCCAGCACCAGCGGCTTGGATACGCGGCGCTCGCGCTCGGGCTGATCGCGCTGCTGTCGCGCCATCGGGGGCTTTCGCTCGCCGGCCTCGGCGCCGCAGGGGCGGGGCTGCTGCTCTATGCCGCGGGACCGTCGGCGCCGGCGGTGCTGCTGTCCGCGCTCGGCTGGCTGCGCGCATCGGGCGAGGCGCCGCCCGCACCGCCGGAGCGCGCCCCGTGAGGCATCAGCGTGGCCCAGGCGATCGCGAGCCAGCACGCCGCGGCGCCCAGCGCCTGTGCGTTGCGCAGGCCTTCGGCATGAAGCACCCAGAGCGCGGCGGCCGCGCAGACCGCAGCGAGCAGCCGCTCGGCACACGCGTCGGCGGCCAGCCGGTCGCCGAGCGCGCACAAGGCCGCCAGCAGGATGGCGGGGGCGGCGAGCGCGGGCCACAGCAGCGGCCGGTAGCGCGGGTCGAACGCCAGCTGGAGCGCGATGGCGGCCGCCCCGAACAGCAGCGCGGCCTGCGGCACGGCAAGCAGGCTGTCACCCGGCGCTGCGCCGCGCCTGCGGGCCCGGCCCGAGAGCATGCGCAGGCCCGGCCGCGGACCGAGGGCATCGGCGCCGCGCTCGAGCAGGGCGGCGAGGCGCAGCGCCGCGGCCAGCGCCATGGCGACCGCCGCCAGCGCCACGGCAATCCCGGCCGTCCATTCGAGCGGCGTGCGGCTCTGTACCTGCAGCGCCTCGAACTGAAGCGCCGCGAGCGCGCCGCTGCCGGCGCCGGCCATCAGCAGAGCGGCCGGTGCGCGGAGCATGATGCCGGCCGGTCCGTCCGCCGGCCCGCAGGCGTGACCGCGCAGGCCGCCCGCGGCGCGTACGGCGCCGGCGCCGCGACGCCGATCGCGAACCGCGGCGACAACGAGCATTGCCAGCGCGCCGGCGCCCGCCCAGGCGAGCGGCTGGTGCCATCCCTGCGGCGCAGGCAGCGCCCCCTGCAGGCTGACCCGCTGGCGGCCCTCGGCGTCGAAGACTCCCCAGTAGCCGCCCACGGCGCCTTCGAGCGCGCGCTTCCAGGGCTGGTCGAAGCCCTCGATCAGGTTGAACGCCGGCAGGCCCTCCGGTGCGGGCAGGGCGGCCGAGACGATGCTTCTGACCGCGCGTGCCTGCGCCTCGCGCCCCGGCGCTGCGGGCCCGCGCTGGCGGCCGGCCGCCGGCCAGCCTGTTTCGGCCACCAGGACCGGCAGCGGCGCAAGCGTCTCGCGCACCCGCGCGCTCACCTCCTGCAGGTGGCGCACTGCGTCGGCTGCCGCAACCGGCTCGTCCTCCCAGTAGGGAAGCACGTGGATCGCGGCGACGTCGACCTGCGGCCGCAGCGCGGCAGCATGCCGCAGCCAGAATTCCCAGACGTCCGCGTAGGCCACGGGCACCGGAGAACCGGCGCGAGCCCGCGCCAGCAGTCCGGCAAGCGCCACGGGCGCGAGCTCGCCCCGGAGCAGCACTTCGTTGCCCACGATCAGCAGCGCGACCGTGTCCGGGTGCTCGCGGGCCAGCGCGAGCGCGCGCCGCAGCTGCGCGTCGTTGGCGACCGGATCCCGGCCGATCCAGGCGCCGAGCAGCACCCGCATGCCCAGCGCGCGCGCGACCCCTGGCACAGCGTCCAGCCCATGGTCCAGCCCGTAGGTGCGCACGCAGCCGCTCACCCCGCGCAGCCGGCGCAGGTCGTCCTCGATCTGGGCGGGCGTCACCAGCAGCCCCTCGTCGAAGGGCGTATGGCCGGGCCGCCGGAACGGCGCATACGAAACGCAGGGCAGCTGCTGCACGCCTGCATCGGGGAGCGGAACTGGACGACCGCGCGCCGCTGCCCAGCCGATCAGCGCCGCCACGGCGAGCGCGAGCGCGAGCAGCACGGCGAGTACGGGCCCCGGCCCGGGCCGGCCGCCGGCCGTGCCGGGGCTGTCGCTTCGGCAGGCAGGGGGAGGGGCCTGCGGCGGACCCAGGGGCGGGACGGAAGGTCGGTCCAAGGAAGGATGCCTGGTGCGGTCGGTGCGGTCTGCGGATCTCGCCAGGCCAGGGGCAGGGAGCCTGGCACGTGAGCATGGACGAGCGCGCAGCGGTCGGCAAGCGCCGGCGCAACCGTGGCCCGCAAGGGCTCCGCGCGGGCCGCCTGCGCGCCTGGGTTGCCGCCGTGGCGCTGGCGCTGCTGGTCGCCCTGGGCAACCTGCTGGCCTGGCGGCTGGCGAACCCGGCCCACCCGGCGCCCGAGGTTCCGGCGGTGGTCGCGGGCCTCGCGTACAACGCGTTCCAGCGGCACGACAGCCCGCTGCGGCAGCGCTTCCCGCAGGACGCCGAGATCGACGCCGACCTGCGGCTGCTCGCTCGCCACACGTCCCGGCTGCGAACCTACAGCGCGAGCGAATTCCCGGCGCTGCCGGCGATCGCCGCACGGCACGGCCTCCGATTGACGCTGGGCGTATGGCTCGATCGGCGTGCGCAGTGGAACGAGCGCGAAGTCAGGGCGGCGATCGCCGCGGCGTCCCGGCATCCGAACGTCGAGCGGGTGATCGCCGGCAACGAGACCCAGCTGCACCGCAGCCTCCCGCCGGCCGAGCTGTACGCCGTACTCGACCGGCTGCGCGCCGCGCTCGACGTGCCGGTGTCCACTGCCGAACCCTGGCACGTCTGGCTGGCACAGCCCCAGCTCGCCCGTCACGTCGATTTCATCACGGTGCACCTGCTGCCCTACTGGGAGGGCGTGCCCGTCGAGGCGGCGCTCGACGAGGCGATGCGCCGCTACGCGCAGGTGCGCGAGCGTTTCCCGGACAAGTCCGTGGTCATCGGCGAGATCGGCTGGCCCAGCGGGGGAGCGTCGATCGGCGGCGCAGAGGCCGGGCCGGCCGAGCAGGCGATTTTCCTTCGCCGCTTCCTCGCGCTGGCGGCCGGGCAGGCGCCCGACTACTACCTGATGGAGGCGGTGGACCAGCCCTGGAAGCGCGCCACCGAGGGACGCGTCGGCGCCCACTGGGGCGTGTTCGACGCGCAGCGCGAGCCCAAGTTCGCGTTCCGCGGCGCGGTGCATGCCGATCCGGACTGGCGCGCCCGGGCGTGGGGGGCGACTGCGCTGGGGCTGGCCGCGGTGCTCGCCTTCCTGCTCGCGTTCCCGCGGATGCGCCTTGCCGGCCGGCTGGCCTTCGCCGTGGGCCTGCAGGCCTCGGCCTCGCTGCTGGTGGCAACCGTCTCGCTGGCGGGCCGCGACTACCTCGGCGCGGCCGAGGCGGTCCTGTTCGCGCTGCTGGCGCCGGTGGTGGTGCTGAGCGTTGCGCTGGTGCTCTCGCAACTGCTGGAGTTCGCCGAGCTCTTCTGGCCCGGGAGCCTGCGCCGGCGGGCCCTTCCGCGGCCCTTGCCGGCGTCGGCCGAAGCGCCCTTCGTGAGCCTGCACCTGGCCTGCTGCAACGAGCCCCCCGAGATGGTGATCGCCACGATCGACAGCCTGCTGGCGCTGGACTGGCCAGCCTTCGAAGTGATCGTCGTCGACAACAACACCTCCGACCCCGCGCGCTGGCGGCCGGTCCAGGCCCACGTGGAATCGATCCTCGCGGCCCGCGGCGGCGCCGGCCGGGAGCCCGCCGGCCCGGGATCGGAACGAGCTCCGCACCCCGCGCCCGGGCTGCGCTTCTTCCACCTGCCGTCCTGGCCCGGCTTCAAGGCGGGCGCGCTGAACTTCGCCCTCGAACGCACCGACCCGCGGGCGCGCTGGATCGGCGTCGTCGACGCCGATTACCTCGTTTCGACCGACTGGCTGCGCATGGTCGGCGGCTGGTTCAGCGGCCGGCGCGTCGGCGTGGTGCAGTCGCCCCAGGCGCATCGCGGCTGGCAGGGCAGCGCCCTGGGCCGGATGATGAACTGGGAGTACGACGGCTTCTTCCGGATCGGCATGCATCACCGGCACGAGCGCGATGCGATCGTCCAGCACGGCACCATGACGCTGATCCGGGCGGAGGCGCTGCGCGACTCGGGCGGCTGGGCGCAGCAGTGCGTGTGCGAGGACACGGAGCTTGGGCTGCGCCTGTCCGAGGCCGGCTGGCGGCTTGCCTACGTCGATCGCGTCTCGGGCACCGGCCTGCTGCCGGCCGACTTCGCCGCCTACCTGAGGCAACGCCGCCGCTGGGCGCAGGGGGCAATGCAGATCCTGCGCAGCCACGCCGGCTCGCTCGCGGGCCGCTCGCCGCTGACCCTGGGGCAGCGCTATCACTTCCTCGCCGGCTGGCTGCCCTGGATCGGCGATGCGCTGCACCTCGTCTTCAGCCTGGCCGCGATGCTCTGGAGCCTAGGCATGCTCGCGGCGCCGGCGAAGGTCGGTCCGCCGGCGCTGGCCTTCGTGCTGCCGCTGGCGGCGACGCTGGCATGCCGGCTGCTGCTGGTCCCCCTGCTGTACTGGCGGCGGGTGCCCTGTCCACCCTCCGGCATCGCCGGCGCCACCTGGGCTGGGATGGCGCTGTCGCACAGCGTGGCCCGCGGCGTGCTCGCCGGGCTGTCCGGGCGCAGCGCCGTCTTCGAGGTGACGCGAAAGGGGCCGGCCGGCCGCGGCCGCATCGGCGCCGGGTCGGCGCTGCGGCAGCGCCTCGCCCCGGTCCGGGAGGAGGGCGCTCTGCTGCTCGGCCTGCTCTGCTGCCTGGGCGCGCTGGCCTGGTCGGCGCCGCAGCCCTCCGTCGCCGGCGCCGCCTGGCTCGGGATGCTCGCGCTGCAGACGCTTCCCTACCTCGCCGCGCTCGGCTGCGCGCTGATGCCGGGACCGGGCGCGGCGCTGCGCCAGGCGCCGCGGGCGCGTGTCGACGGCACGGCCAGCTCAGCGGCCCGCTAGCAGGGCCAGGCCCAGGGCCTCGGCCACCTCGATTCCATCCACCCCTGCCGACATGATCCCGCCCGCATAGCCGGCTCCTTCGCCGGCCGGATACAGCCCCGCGACGTTCAGGCTCTGGAAGTCGCGGCCGCGCGGAATGCGCAGCGGCGAAGAGGTGCGGGTCTCGACGCCGGTGAGCACCGCGTCGGCCATCGAGAAACCCCTGATCTGCCGCTCGAAGGCGGGGAGGGCCTCGCGGATGGCCGCCAGCGCGTAGTCGGGCAGGCTGCCGTTGCCCGGCTCGGCGAGGTCGGTCAGCGTGACGCCGGGCTTGTACGAGGGCAGCACGCTGCCGAAGTCGCTAGCCACCGCATTGCCATGCCGGCCGGCGACGAAATCGCCCACCAGCTGGCCGGGCGCGCGGTAGCCGCCGCCGCCGAGCGCGTAGGCGCGCGATTCCCAGACGCGCTGGAAGGCGATGCCGTCGAGCGGCGGCACCGGGCCGCTGCCCTCGGGGTCCTGCCGGTAGTCCTCAGGCGAGATGCCCACCACGATGCCTGCGTTGGCGTTGCGCTCGTTGCGCGAATACTGGCTCATCCCGTTGGTCACCACGCGTTCCGGCTCGGAGGTGGCCGCCACCACGGTGCCGCCGGGGCACATGCAGAAGCTGTAGACGGAGCGGCCGTTGCCGGCGTGATGCACGAGCTTGTAGTCCGCCGCGCCCAGGATCGGATTGCCCGCGTTGGGGCCGAAGCGGGCGCGGTCGATCAGGCTCTGCGGATGCTCGATCCGGAACCCCACCGAGAAGGGCTTGGCCTCCATCCGCACGCCCCGCTCGTGCAGCATCGAAAAGGTGTCGCGCGCGCTGTGGCCTACCGCGAGCACCACGTGGTCGGCGCGGAGCTCCTCGCCGCCGGCCAGCGTCAGCCCGCGCACCCGGCCGTCCTCGATCCGGAGGTCGGCGACCCGCTGCCCGAAGCGGACCTCGCCGCCCAGCTCGACGATGTCGGCGCGCATCTTCTCGACCATGCCCACCAGCCTGAAGGTGCCGATGTGCGGCTTGGCGACGTAGAGGATCTCCTCCGGCGCGCCGGCCCTGACGAACTCCTCGAGCACCTTGCGGGTGAGGTGGCGGGGGTCGCTGATCTGGCTCCAGAGCTTGCCGTCCGAGAAAGTGCCCGCGCCGCCCTCGCCGAACTGCACGTTGGACTCAGGCTCGAGCACCCCGCGGCGCCACAGCCCCCAGGTGTCCTTCGTGCGCTCGCGCACCGCCTTGCCGCGCTCCAGCACGATCGGCCGCAGGCCCATCTGCGCGAGCACGAGCGCGGCGAAGATGCCGCAGGGGCCGAAGCCGATCACCACGGGACGGGGCGCGCCAGCCGCAGCGAAGTCGGCGGGCGCGTGCGCCACCGGCCGATAGCGGGTGTCGGGCGCCGGCCGCACGTGGCGGTCGCCGGCGAAGCGGGCCAGCACCTCGGCCTCGCCGGCCACTTCGCAGTCGATCGTGTAGATGAGCACGATCGCGCTCTTGCGGCGCGCGTCGTAGCTGCGCCGGAATATCGTGAACCCGCCGAGCCCGGCATCGTCGATGCCCAGGCGCGCGACGATCGCCGCGCGCAGCGCTTCCGGCGGGTGGTCGAGCGGCAGGCGAAGTTCGGTGATCCTCAGCATGGGCGGGCGGCGGGGTGGAGCGGCGCGCAGCGCGAGGAAGACGAGCTTCCATCGGGGGCTTGCGGGTCGGCGGTTTCGGGCAAAAGCGAGATTAGGCCACAGACCCGCGGCGTCCTGAAGCCGCTCCGGTGGAACGCGGACCGGGCAAGGCGCGATTCGCCGGGGCGGGCAGCGCCGAGAATCGGGGCAGCGCGGCCTGCGGCACGCCGTGGCCGCCCGTTCGGCCGTCGAGGCAGCGCGGCACACTGCATGCCTTGCCCGCCCGTTCGGCCGGCCGCTCGGCCCTAACCCTGCGGGCGATCACTCACGAGACAGGGAGGCAGGAAAATGGACGGAATCCGATTCGAGGTCGCCGAAGGGGTGGCGACGATCACGCTGGACCGTCCGCCGGTCAACGCGCTGTCGGCCGGGATGATGCGCGCGCTGATCGAGGCGCTGCGCGAAGCGGACCGGCGCGACGACGTGCGCGCGGTGATCCTCACCGGCGCGGGGCGCTGCTTCAGCGCCGGGCTGGACCTCAAGGAGCAGCTCGCCGCGATCGACGCGGGCCGGCCCGGTCCGGCCAGGCTGGGCGCAGCGATGTACGACGCGCTGCTCAACGGCCGCAAGCCCACGGTGGCGGCGATCAACGGGCCGGCGCTCGGCGCGGGAGTCGGCATGTCCGCCTCCTGCTGCATCCTGGTGGCGGCGCAGGAGGCGCGCTTCGGCCTGCCCGAGATCGACGTGGGCATGCTGGGCGGCGCGCGCCACGCGCTGCGCCTGCTCGGCCACTCCACGGTGAACCGGATGCTGCTCACCGGCCACCAGCTCGATGCCGCCGAACTGCACCGGCGCGGCGTGGTCGAGGCCTGCCTGCCGGCGCAGGAGCTGATGCCCTTCGCGCGCTCGATCGCGCTGGAGATCGCCGCCAGGGAGCCCGAGGCGATCCTGCTCGCGCGGCGCAGCCTGGCCCGGGTCGAGACGATGGGCGTCCTGGATGGCTACGTCTACGAGATGTCGCTGGCCGAGGAGCTCTCGGCCCTGCCGGGCCCGCGCGCGGCGATGCGCGGCTTCGTCGAGGGACGCGCGAAATCGCGCCCGCGGATGCGTTAAAGTCCCGCTCCCCGACGCCGCAGGAGCTGAACCCATGACCGACGAATCCGGCTCCGCTGTGCCGCCGCCCGCCCGCGACGAGCGCGATCTTGCCTGGATGCGGCTGGCGATCGACCAGGCCCGCAATGCCTGGGCGGTGGGAGAGGTTCCGGTGGGCGCGGTGCTGGTGCGCGAGGGCAGGGTGCTCGCCACCGGCTACAACCAGCCGATCGGCGGACACGATCCCACCGCGCACGCAGAGATCCGCGCGATGCGCGCGGCGGCCGAGCTGCTCGGCAACTACCGCCTGGTCGACTGCGACCTCTACGTCACGCTGGAGCCCTGCGCGATGTGCGCCGGTGCGATCATGCATGCGCGCATCCGCCGGCTGATCTACGGCGCGCGCGACCCCAAGACCGGAGCCTGCGGCTCGGTGGTGGACCTGATGGCCGAGCAGCGGCTCAACCACCACACGCAGGTCACCAGCGGCGTGCTGGGCGAGGAGTGCGGCGCGCTGCTCAGCGACTTCTTCGCTTCGCGCCGACGTGCGGCCCGCGCCGCGCCGCCGGCCGCGGATCCGCCGGCACCCGGCATCGAAGTGCGCTTCCACGACGAGGCCTGAGCGAGCGTGTTCGCCGTCGAGCGATAGAGGCCCGCCGCCGCGCCTGCAGCCCGCCTGGAACCGGCTGCCGCGGGAGGCGCCCTGCCTTCAGGCGCGCCAATGAAAACGGGCGGCCGAAGCCGCCCGTCCGGGCGAAGGTGCCAGACCCTTACTGGATCTTGGCCTTCGCGCGCAGTTCCTGCTGCAGGGCCTGCCCCTTGCGGCGCTCGCGCTCC
>JBKHVS010000032.1:0-23865 GCA_046569945.1 Gammaproteobacteria bacterium
ACAGCTTCTCGAACACCGCCGCGAGCGCCTCCGGCACCACCATCCAGCCCAGGCGCCAGCCGGTCATGTGGAAGTACTTGGAGAAGCTGTTCGTGACGATCACGTCCTCGCCGAGCTCGAGGGCAGTGCGCGGCGCGCCGTCGTAGGTGAGCCCGAGATAGATCTCGTCGACGATGGTGAAGCCGCCGCGCCCGCGGATCTCGCCCACGATGCCGCTCAGTTCGTCGAACGGGAGCGAGGTGCCGGTGGGGTTCGCCGGAGAGGCGAGCAGCGCGCCCTTGACCCCGTCGCGCCAGTGCCGGCGCACCAGTTCCGCGGTCATCTGGAACCGGGACTCCGGCCCGACGGGCACCAGCTCCGGAATGCCGTCGTAGGCGGCGACGAAGTGCCGGTTGCAGGGGTAGCCCGGGTCGGTCATCAGCACGCGGTCGCCGGGGTTCACCAGCGCGCAGCAGGCGAGCGACAGCGCGCCCGACGCGCCGGCCGTCACCAGGATCCGCGAGGGCGAAACCTCGACCCCGTAGCGCCGCGCGTAGTCGCTGGCGATCGCGTGCCGCAGCGCCTCGGTGCCGTTGGCGCCGGTGTAGTGGGTATGCCCTGCGCGGGCCGCCCGCTCGAGCGCGTCGAGCACCGGCGCGGGCGCGGTGAAATCCGGTTCGCCGATGCTCAGGTGCAGCACCGGCTTGCCGGTTGCCGCGAGCGCATTGGCCCGCTTGATCAGCTCCATCACCTGGAACGGACGGATGCGATCGGTGCGGTAGGCGAGGGGCGGCAGGGGCATTTCGGTTCCGGCAGGGGCTGTGGCGTGGGCGCGCCGCGGGATGCGGCAGGCAGCAATTCTATCGGCTGGCCGCCGGCGATAATGCCCGCATGAAGCCAGTCGAGCCTCCGGTGTCCCGTCGCGCGCAGCCGGGCGAGCGCAGCCGCCTCGCGCAGCGCCTGCGGCGCGTGATCAGGGGCGAGGTGCTCTTCGACGCTGCCGCGCGGGGCCGCTATGCCACCGACGCGTCCATCTACCGGGTGGAGCCGCTCGGCGTCGTCGTGCCGGTCGACGAGGCCGACCTCCTGGCGGCGCTCGAGCTGGCGCGTGAGCTCGGCGTGTCGGTCGTGCCGCGCGGCGCGGGAAGCAGCCAGCGCGGCCAGGCGCTCGGCCCCGGGCTGGTCATCGACACCAGCCGCCACCTGAACCGGGTACTCGCCTTCGATCCCGCCGCGCGCACGGTCGAGGTGCAGTCCGGCATCGTCCTCGACCGGCTGAACGCGCAGCTCGCCCCGGCAGGGCTGTGGTTTCCGGTCGACGTGTGCAGCTCGGCCCAGGCCACGCTCGGCGGCATGGCCGGCAACAACGCCAGTGGCGTGCGCTCGGTCGTCCACGGCAACATGGTGCACAACGTGCTGGGCATCGATGCCATCCTCGCCGATGGCACAGTGGAGCACTTCGGCCCCTTCGGCGTCGGGGCCACGCGCGCGCTGCGTTCGGCGCGCACCAGCGCGATGGTTTCCCGGCTCTTCCAGATCGCCGCGCGCGAGCGCGAGGAGATCGAGCGCGTCTGGCCGCGCCTGCTGCGGCGGGTCGGGGGCTACAACCTCGACGTCTTCCACCCGGTCTCCGTGCGGCCCTACACGGAGGACGGCTCGGTCAATCTCGCCCACCTCCTCGTGGGCTCCGAGGGGACCCTGGCTCACTTCCGCAGGCTGCACCTGCGGCTTGCGCCGCTGCCGGCGCACCGGCTGATGGCGGCGCTGCGCTTTCCGGCGCTGTCGGCCGCGGCTGCTGCGGTGCCCGGGATCGCGGCGCTGGGGCCGAGCGCGGTGGAGCTGCTCGACGCCTCGATGCTGACGCCGCTGCGCGGCGTGCGCGCGCTGCGGCCGCTGGCCGACACGCTGCTGGCGGGCCGTCCTGCCGCGCTGCTGCTGGTGGAGTTCTCCGGCGACGAGCGCGGCCCGCTGCTGCGGCAACTGCGCGCGCTCGAGGAAGTCGTCGCAGGCCCGGGCCGGGCAGCGACCTTCCTGGAAGTGGCGGATCCCGGCCGGCAGCGTCTCGTCTGGGCGCTGCACCGGGCCGCGATCGAGGCCGCGCTCGTGGGCGCCGGCCCGCGCAGGCCGGTCAGCTTCGTCGACGAGTGCGCGGTGCCGCTGGCGCACCTCGCCGAGTACGTCGAGGCGATGGAGGAGACGATGCGGCGCCACCGGGTCGGCGGCGCCTGGCATGGCCGGGCCTCCGCCGGCGCGCTCGGCCTGAGGCCGCTGCTGGACCTGCGCGCGGGCGAGGCGGCGAAGATGCGGCCGATCGCCGAGGAGGCGGCGGCGCTGGTGCGCCGCTTCGGCGGGGCGTTCTCGGGCGGCCAGGGAGACGGGCTGGCCGGGAGCGAGTGGATCGAGCGGGACTTCGGGCCGCGGCTGGCGCGTGCCTTCGAGGAGGTCAAGGCGCTCTTCGACCCGCAGGGGCTGATGAATCCCGGCAGGATCGTCCGTCCCGGACGGATGGACGACGTTTCGCGGATGCGCATCGTGCCCGGCCCCGCGCGCGTGCCGACGGACGGGGTCGAGGCGGCGGTCGCGGCGTGCGACGGCAACGGTCGCTGCCGGGCGCTGGACGCCGGGGCGATGTGCCCCAGCTATCGGATCACGCTGGACGAGCGCGACAGCCCGCGCGGCCGCGTCAACACCCTGCGGCTTGCCCTCGAGGGCAGGTTCGGGCCGGAGGGGGCCGGCGCCGACGAGGTGGCGAGGGCCATGGCGCTGTGCGTCTCCTGCAAGGCCTGCCGCAGCGAATGTCCGTCCTCCGTCGACGTGGCGCGGCTGAAGATCGAGGCGCTGAGCCACCGCACGCAGCTGCTGTCCCGCGGAGAGCGCCTGTTCGCCAGCCTGCCGGCCTGGGCGCCGCTGGCTTCGCGCCTGCCCTGGCTGCCCAACCTGCGCGACCGCGTGCCCGGGATGGCGGCGCTCTCCGCGCGCCTGCTCGGCCTGGCGCGCCGGCCGCTGCCGCGCTGGCGCAGGGACACCTTCCTGCGCACCTGGCCGCGGCCCGCGAAGGGCGGGCACGGGCCCGGCGCCCGGGGAGCGGACGGCGGCAGACGGGTCGTGCTGTTCGCGGACTGCTTCGGCAACCACTTCGAGCCGGAAGGCCTTCATGCCGCGGTGCGCGTCCTCGAGGCTGCCGGTCTGCGCGTGGAGGCGGCCCGTCCCGCGCCGGGCGATCCCCAGCCCGGGCGGCCGCTTTGCTGCGGCCGCAGCTTCCTGTCGGCCGGGCTGGTCGACCGCGCGCGGGCGGAGGCGGCGCGCACGGTCGCCGCGCTTGCGCCCCTGGTCGAGCAGGGCGCCGGCGTGGTCGGCCTGGAGCCCGCCTGCCTGCTGACCATGCGCGACGAGTTCCGCTGGCTCGGGCTCGGTGACGCTGCGCAGGCGCTGGCCGGGCGCGTGCAGCTCTTCGAGGAGTTCCTGGTCCGCGAGCGGGCCGCGCAACGGCCGCTGCCCGAGTTCGTCCGATCGCCTTGGCAGCGGGCGCTGCTGCACGCCCATTGCCACCAGCAGGCCTTCGACGCCGTCCCCGAAGTTGCGCAGGTGCTTTCCTGGGTGCCCGGGCTCGAGGTCGCGGCGGCGCCGGCGGGCTGCTGCGGGATGGGCGACGGCTTCGGCTATCGCGCTGAGGGGCACCGGCCCTCGATGCGCATGGGCGAGCTTGGCCTGCTGCCCGCAGTGCGCGACGCGGACGCGTCCACCGTGATCGTCTCCGACGGCTTCGGCTGCCGCCGCCAGATCGCCGACGGCGCGCAGCGCGACGCGGTCCACGTCGCCAGGGTGCTCGAGGCGGCCCTGCCTCCGGGAGGCGCCGGCTCGGGTTGAAGGGACCCGCGCGGTGTCGGGGGAGATGGCTCGCGCGGTGTCGGGGGAGATGGCTCGCGCGGCGTCGGGGGAGATCGCTCGCGCGGTGGCGGGGTCGGGCCCCGCGTGACGGCAGGGCGCCGGGCGGCCTTCCTCGCGCGACGTTCCGATTTTGCGGCACGGGGACGCCGGCGGATAATCCGTGCCCCGATCGATCCGGATTCCGATCCCCCCAGGGCAGGCGTTGCCCGCCCGCAGCCGGAAGACACAAGGCATGGACCCCCAGCTTCGCAAGGCCGCCCTCGAGTACCACGAGCAGGGCAGCCCCGGCAAGATTGCCGTCACCCCGACCAAGCAGCTGATCAACCAGAGCGACCTCGCGCTCGCGTATTCGCCCGGCGTGGCCGCCGCCTGCGAGGAGATCGTCCGGGATCCGGCCTTGGCCTCCCGCTACACCAGCCGGGCAAACCTGGTGGGCGTGGTCACCAACGGCACCGCGGTGCTGGGCCTCGGGGACATCGGTCCGCTGGCGTCCAAGCCGGTGATGGAGGGGAAGGCCGTCCTGTTCAAGAAGTTCGCGGGCATCGACGTCTTCGACATCGAGCTGAACGAACGGGATCCCGACCGCCTGGTCGAGATCATCGCCGCGCTGGAGCCTACCTTCGGCGGCATCAACCTCGAGGACATCAAGGCGCCCGACTGCTTCCTGGTCGAGCGCAAGCTCCGGCAGCGGATGTCGATCCCGGTCTTCCACGACGACCAGCACGGCACGGCGATCGTGGTCGGCGCCGCGATCCTCAACGCGCTCGCCATCGTCGGCAAGGACATCGGCAGCGTGAAGCTGGTGTGCAGCGGGGCGGGGGCGGCGGCGCTGGCCTGCCTGGACCTGCTGGTCGACCTGGGCCTGTCGGTCGAGAACGTCTGGGTCGCGGACCTCGCCGGGGTCGTCTACCGGGGCCGCGCCGAGCTGATGGATCCGGACAAGGCCCGCTTCGCGCAGGACACCGGCAAGCGCACCCTGGGCGAGATCATCGACGGCGCGGATGTCTTCCTCGGCCTGTCGGCGGGCGGGGTGCTCAAGCCCGACATGGTCGGCAGGATGGCGGCGCGGCCGCTGGTCTTCGCGCTCGCGAACCCCACCCCGGAGATCATGCCCGAGGAGGTCAAGGCGGTCCGCGACGATGCGATCATCGCCACGGGGCGCACCGACTATCCCAACCAGGTCAACAACGTCCTCTGCTTCCCGTACATCTTCCGGGGCGCGCTGGACGTCGGCGCCACGACGATCACGAGGGAGATGGAGGTGGCCGCGGTGCGCGCGGTCGCCGACCTGGCGCGCGCCGAGCAGTCCGAGATCGTCGCGCTGGCCTACGGCGTCCAGGGGCTGAGCTTCGGCCCGGAGTACCTGATCCCCAAGCCCTTCGACCCGCGCCTGATCGTGCAGATCGCGCCCGCGGTCGCCAGGGCTGCGATGGATTCGGGCGTGGCCAGCCGTCCGATCGAGGACTTCGACGCCTACCGGGCCCAGCTCGAGCAGTTCGTCTACCACTCCGGCGGCTTCATGAAGCCGATCTTCGCGGCGGTACGCGCCGCGGACCGCCAGCGGATCGTCTATTCGGAGGGCGAGGAGGACCGCGTGCTGCGCGCGGTGCAGGCGGTGATCGACGCGAAGCTGGCCAGGCCGGTGCTGGTCGGGCGCCCCGCCGTGATCGAGAAGCGGCTCGAGCGCCTCGGCCTCAGGATCCGGCCAGGGGTGGACTTCGAGCTGGTCAATCCCGAATGGGATCCGCGCTACCGCGAGTACTGGCAGGAATACCACCGGCTCACCGAGCGCAAGGGCATCACCGAGCACTACGCGAAGATCGAGATGCGCCGGCGCCTGACCCTGATCGGCTCGATGCTGGTCCGCAAGGGCGAGGCCGAGGGCCTGATCTGCGGCACCTTCGGCACCCATGCGCTGCACCTGCGCTACATCGACCAGGTGATCGGGCGGCGGCCGGGCGCCACCGTCTACGCGGCGATGAACACGCTGATCCTGCCCAACCGCCAGCTGACGCTGGTCGATACGCACGTCAACGTCTCGCCCACCGCAGAGCAGCTCGCGGAGATCACGCTGATGGCGGCGGACGAGCTGCGCCGCTTCGGAATCCTGCCCAAGGTGGCGCTGCTGTCGCATTCCAACTTCGGCACCCACGAGGGAGGTTCGGCGGAGACCATGCGCCGCGCGCTGGCGCTGATCCGCGAGCGGGCGCCGGACCTGAACGTCGACGGCGAGATGCACGGCGACGCGGCGCTCGAGCCCAAGTACCGCCGGGAGATCATGCCGCGCTCCACGCTGGAAGGGGAGGCCAACCTGCTGGTGCTGCCCAATCTCGAGGCGGCGAACATCTCCTACAACCTGCTGAAGGCCGCAGCCGGCAACAACGTCGCCATCGGCCCGGTGCTGCTGGGCGCTGCGCGGCCGGTGCACATCCTGACGCCGTCGGCGACGGTGCGCCGGATCGTGAACATGACGGCGTGGACGGTGGTCGACATCCTGGCCGGGCAGTAGCGGCGCGGCCGGCCGCCGTTCGTCGGCGCGCCGGCGCCGGCCGGTCGACGGGGGAGGGGGCCACATTGACCTCGCCAACTCCGGCGCTTAGCCTGACCTGGAGGAAAAGCGTCCTGCCTTTCCCGCGACACGGTCCGATCAAGTGAGCACCGCGCCAACCACCACCCCCGATGCCGATGCGCCGCGCGCTGCGCCCGACGACATGCGCAAGCGCATGGAGCTGCTTCAGGACTGCCGCGAGCTCGTGGTCTCCCGGCTGTCGCGGGTCGTCGGGGAGGCCCTCGCGAAGATGAGCGAGGAGCTCTCGGCGCTCGCGCTGCGCTCGCGCGACCAGGACGAGCAGCATGCGCTGATGGATGCCGTGTCCGTGGTCCGGCAGCATCGCACCGAAATCGAACTGCGTTTCCGCCGCTCCTTCACCGAGGTCTTCGAGCGCAGGATGCACGACGACCTCCCCGCGGCGGCCCACGAAGGCCCGGAGCCTGGCGAGCTCGCCCTGGTCGACGATTCGGTCCTGCAGGCCAAGCTGGCGGTCGACCGGCTGGTGAGCCGGGCCCGCGGCCGGCTCGACCCCGACGAGGTGCTGGGCGTGCGCGCGCGGCTTGCCGCACTGCTCGAGCGCGACTGGTTCGAGGAGGAGCGTCACCCCGCGTCGCCCGAGGCGGTGTTCGAAGCGCTGAAGAACGCGCTGGCGGAGCTGGCGCCGCGGGCCGACGTGCAGACGGCCCTGCTCGACGCCTTCGAGCCGCACGTCACGGCGAACCTGAACACCGTCTACAGCACGGTGAACGACCGCCTGAAGGCGGGGCACGTGCTTCCCAGGCTGCGGCCGCAGGTCGTCGTGCGCGAGGGCCAGACGCCGCGCCCTGCGGCCCCGGAGGCGGGCGATGCGGCGCAGGCGGGCCAGCGGTCCGGGGCGCCGCAGTCCGTCGGCCAGCGCGGCGGCCTGCCGGGCTCCGGCACCGTCCATTCGATGCATCCGCGGGCGCGCGAGCTGGGCTCGGTGCTGTCGCAGCTGGCGCAGGGCGCGCCGGCGGCCCGCGCCAGCGCCACCCGCCTGCTGGCCGATCCCGAGACCTTCGCAGTCGCCGACCTGCCGATTCCCGATGTCGAGCCGCCGCTGCTGGACGCGCTCAGCGGATTGCAGGCGTCGACGCTGGACAGCGGGGCGGGCGCCGGGCTGGTCTCCGACATCGCCGAGCGCGCCCGCGAGAACGGGTCGCCCCTGGACCAGCTCACCGTCGAGATCGTCTCGATGGTGTTCGACTACATCTACGCGGACAAGCGCCTCGCGGACGTCATCAAGCAGCAGCTTCTGCGCCTGCAGGTGGTGGCGGTCAAGGCTGCGCTGATCGACCGCAGCTTCTTCGCGCGGCGCACGCATCCGATGCGCCGCCTCATCGACCGCATCTCCGAGCTCGCCGCGGATGCCGACGCCGATCTCGGCGCGGGCTCGCCGCTGGTCAAGGGCGTCGAGGAGGTCGTCGAATGGGTGCTTCTGCAGTTCGACCGTGACTTCGGCGTATTCGAGGAGGCGCGCGAGCGCGTCGAATCGCTGGCCGCCGACGAGGCTGCGCGCCGCGCCGAGCGGCTCGCCAGGGTGACCCGCGAGGCGGAGCGCGCCGAGTCCATCGTCCATGCGCGCGGGCTTGCGATGGCCCGGCTCTCGGACCGCCTCGACGCCGAGACGCCTCGCTTCATCCGCGATTTCCTCGCCGACTGGTGGTCGCTGGTGCTGGCCGAGGCGCAGGTGGGCGGCGGCGCGGCGTCCATCGACCACGCCGAGGCGATGTCGATCGGCGAGAGCCTGATCTGGAGCGTTCAGCCCAAGCAGGCCGACGAGGTGCCGCGGCTCGCCGCCCTGCTGCCGCGGCTGATCAACGGGCTGATGCGGGGCGTGCGCCTCGTGTCGATGCCCGACGAGCGCCGCGAGGCCTTCTTCAACGACCTGCTGCAGGCGCACACCCGGGCCATCGAGGCGGCCAAGCAGTCGGTCGCGGCAGCCCGCCGGCCGACCAACCTGCGCATGCGTCCCGACGGGCGCATCCAGTTCGTGCCGGTGGCGCCGCCCTCCGAGGCGGTGCGCATCGACCCGCCGACGGTCGAGGCCCGCTCCATCCGCCTCGGCGAGCTCCGCAGGGGGGACTCGATCGAGGTCGACGCCAACGGCGACGGCCAGTTCCGCTCCTACCGGCTCGCCTGGATCAGCCCGGCCCAGCGGGTTTTCGTGCTCAGCCGCTTTCCCGAGGGCGCGACATCTCTCGACCGGGCGCAGCTCGCGGCGATGTTCGACGGCGGGCGCGCGCGCTTCGCCGACAGCGGCTCCGCCCTGGACAAGGCGATCGAGGCGGTTGCCGCGGCGTCCGGCGCAGTCGCCGGCACGGCGCACTAGGCGCGGGAAGTCCTCGCGGCCGGCACCGTGCCCCGGCCGCGCGCCGGCTCGTGCTCGCGCAGCCTGCCCAGCGCGAGGACGACGTGTTTCCGCCCCTGCAGGAGAGGGCTTCCCCGCCCCGGTTCAGTGCCGTAGGATGGCGCGCATGCTTTCGCGCCTCCTGCCCGTCCTGCTGCTCGTGTTCGCTGCGCTGCTGCCCGCCGCGCAGGCCCGCGAGGCGTCCGCGCGCGAAATCCGCGACGTGGCTGTGTCGCAGCTGCCGCGCGAGGGGCGTGAAACCCTCGCGCTGATCCGCCGCGGCGGGCCGTTCCCGTACGCCAAGGACGGCACCGTCTTCTTCAACCGGGAGAGGCTGCTGCCGATGCAGCCGCGGGGCTACTACCGGGAGTACACGGTTCCCACGCCGGGCGCGCGCGACCGCGGCGCCCGCCGGATCGTCGCCGGCGGCGATCCGCGCTGGTCTGGGGAGTACTACTACACGCGGGATCACTACCGGAGTTTCCGCCGCATTCGCGAGTGAGCCCGATGAGCGCCTTCAGCAACATCCCGCCACAGGCCGTGCTCCCGCTCGGCGCCTATGACCTGGCCGAACTGCGCAGGTCCGCGCTTCGGGCGGACCAGCGGCTGCTGCATGCCGACTGCAGCCAGGCCGCGGACAAGGGCGGAGTGATGGAAGCGCTCGCGAAAGCCTTTGCGCTGCCCGCCCACTTCGGCCGGAACCTCGACGCGCTCTACGACTGCGTGACCGACCTCGTTCCGTTGCCCGAGGCGGACCAGCCGGGCTTCGTGGTGATCCTGGAGAACCTGCCTGCGGCATCCGAAGGCGGTTTCGACCGCGATGCGCTGCTCGACGTGTTCCGCGATGCGGCGGATTTCTTCTTCGACAAGGGCACCGCGTTCCGGGTCTTCTACTCGGTGCGCAAGGAGACGCCACCGCCAGCCCGGGGCGCTCGCCCCGCCTAGGCAGCGCGGCCGGCGGCGCCGAGATCGCCGAAGCGCGCCTGCAGCACGGCCAGCGCTGCGAGGCCTGCGGTTTCCGTGCGAAGAATCCGGGGCCCCATCGAGACCGCGACGAAGCCGGCGCTTCGAGCCTGCTCCATCTCCTCGTCCGTGAGGCCCGACTCCGGCCCGACCAGCACCACCGCCGGACCCCCGCTTCCCGCAGGCGCGGCGAGTTCCCCGATGGACACGGCGGCGCCGGGTGCAAGGACCAGCCTCGGTGCGCCGGCCGCCGGCTCCGCCAGCCAGTCCTCGAGGGTGCGCACGGGGGCCAGTGCGGGGAGGCGGTCCCGGCCGCACTGCATGCAGGCAGCGACGATCAGCCGCTGCCAGTGCTCGGCGCGGCGGCGCGCCCGGTCCTCGTCGAGCCGAACCACCGATCGCCTGGACTGCAGCGGCACGATCGCCGACACGCCGAGCTCCACCGCCTTCTCGATGGTCCAGTCCATCTTCTCGCCGGCCGACAGGCACTGCGCGAGCACGATCGGAAAGGGGCTCTCCGCGGCCGAGGGCAGGCGCGCGCCGAGCAGCAGCACGCATCGGCGGGGGTCGGCCTCGCGGATCGTCGCCGAATGCCGGGCGCCTGCCCCGTCGAAGACCTCGAGGGCGTCGCCGGGGCGCAGCCGCAGCACGCGGCTGGCGTAGTGCGACTGCTCGCGGTCGAGCGTCGCAGCGGCGCCCGGCGCGAGCGGGCCGGGCAGGTGGAGCCTGGGGATCACCGGCGCGGTCCGCCGCCGCTCAGGGCAGCAGCCTGCGATAGAAGTTGGGCAGCGCGAACAGCGCGCGGTGCATCTCGCCGTTGTAGAGCTCGAGGTCGCCGATTCCGCGGGAGGCGATGCGGGCCTCGATCGTGGCCTCGTCCACCGCCAGCGGGTCGAGGCTGTCCGAGGCCACCGCCAGGCCCCAGTAGGCGCCGTAGAGCGGGATGTACAGGCCCATCGGCCGAACGACGCCGAACACCGCGGCCAGGTCGGCCAGCGTGCGCCGCACCCGCTCCTTGTCGAAGACCGGCGAGCCGATGTGCAGCGACACCGCGCCGCCCGGATTGAGCGAGCGCCTGACCATCTCGAAGAACTCGCGCGTGTAGAGCTTCTGCGCGGGCGTGTCGGGGTCGGTGAGGTCGAGCACGATGAGGTCGAAGCGCTCGCCCAGATCCTGCACGAAGCGGAAGCCGTCGCCGATGCGGACCTCGAGGCGGGGATCGTCGAAGGCGCCGCGGTGCACCGAGCCGAGGTACTGCTTCGACACGCGCACCACCTCGGGATCCAGCTCGGCCATCACCACGCGCCCGATGCCCGGGTGCTTGAGAAGTTCCTCGCTCGAGCCTCCGTCCCCGCCGCCGATCACCAGCGCCGACCGCGGCGACTCGTGGGCCAGCGCGGCGCAGTGCACGATGGGCTCGTGGTAGAAGAACTCGTCCTTCTCCGAGGTCATGTAGGCGCCGTCCAGGCGGAACAGCCTGCCCCATTGCGGGGTGTCGAAGACCTCGATGGTCTGGAACTCGGAGCGGGTGGTCTCGAGGCGCCGGCTGGCGCGGTAGCCGTAGGCGCTCTGCTCGTTCAGCCACTCGAGCAGCAGTTCGTCCGCCTTCGTCGCCGGATCGGCCGAGGCGCGCAGGATGCGGTTGGTGATCTGCTCCGAAGGCCTGAACGCGATGATCAGGTCATCCATCAGGCGCTCGGCCTTGCCCGAATTGTCCGTCGTGAAGTTGCACACGTAGACGTCGAGCGTGACGCCGGCGCGCTCCGGCCAGGTGTGCACCGCCACGTGCGACTCGGCCAGCAGCACCGCTCCGGTGACGCCGCCCGGCTCGCCTTCCCAGTCGGGGAAGGTGAAGAACTTCTCGTCCACCAGGGTCAGCCCCGATTCGGCAACCGCCTTGCGGCAGAGCGCGCCGAGCGTCTCAGCGTCGACGAGGAGTTCACGTTCGCAGCTGCAGCCGAAGATGTCCGCAGTGAGATGCAGTCCTTGCATTCCGTCCCAACCCAGTGTCAGCCCACGACCAGATCAGCGGAAATGTCCCGCAGGCCGGGCGCGCCGGCGCAGCGCGCCGGCACATGAACCACAGGCGGAGGCCCGTCGGCAGACCGGCCCCGCGCCATATGAACCACCGGCGCCAGGCGCCGGCCCCTCCCGGCTGCCGGCGCCTCTTGGGGCCGGGCCTTTGCCGGACAACGTGCGCGCCGCATGCGTGGCGCCGCGCACTGCCCGGGCGCAGAGCCGCCCGGACCTTCCCGGGCCTGCATGCAGCGGGCCCGGCAGTTTCCCGCTCCGATGCGTTCCCGGATTTCCGGTCGCGCAGCTTCCTCGCGTGCATTCCTTGTGAAGAATGCAGCGCAGGACGCGGAAAAGCCTTCGATTATAGCGAAAATCGATCGGAAGAATGCCGTTTCCCCTGCGCTTTGGTAAAATCCCCGGTTTTCCCCGGCACCGCGCGATGACATCCAACGTACGTTCCAGCGGGGCGCAAGGCGTCCGGCCCGACCTGAAAACCGCTCGCATGGCCGACGCCATCCGGGTGCTTGCCATGGACGCCGTCCAGCAGGCCAATTCCGGGCATCCGGGCATGCCCATGGGCATGGCGGAGATCGCCGTGGCGCTGTGGTCGCGGCACCTGAAGCACGACCCTGCCGAGCCGCACTGGTTCGACCGGGACCGCTTCGTGCTGTCCAACGGCCACGGGTCGATGCTGCTGTACGCGCTGCTGCATCTCACCGGCTACGACCTTCCGCTGCAGGAGCTCAAGAACTTCCGGCAGCTGCACTCGAAGACCCCGGGGCACCCGGAGGTCGGCGTCACGCCCGGTGTCGAGACCACCACCGGCCCGCTGGGCCAGGGGCTGGCCAATGCGGTGGGCATGGCGCTCGCCGAGCGGCTGCTCGCGGCCGAGTTCAACCGCGACGGCTTCCCGCTGGTCGATCACCTGACCTGGGTCTTCGCCGGCGACGGCTGCCTGATGGAAGGGATCTCGCACGAGGTCTGTTCGCTGGCGGGCACCCTGCGCCTGTCGAAGCTGGTCGTGCTGTACGACGACAACGGCATCTCCATCGACGGCGAAGTCCGGCACTGGTTCGCCGACGACAGCGTGCGCCGCTTCCAGGCCTATGGCTGGCACGTGATCGCCGACGTCGACGGCCATGACGTCGAGGCGCTCGATGCCGCCATCGCGCTGGCGCGCGACTGGGCCGCCAACGGCCGCGACGGCCGTTTCGCCCCGACGCTGATCCAGTGCCGCACCGTGATCGGCAAGGGCTCGCCGAGCAGGGCGGGCACGGCCAAGGCGCACGGCGAGCCGCTCGGTGCGGACGAGATCCGCGCCACCCGCGAGGCGATGCTCGCCGCCGACGGCATGGGCGAGCCCTGGCAGATCCCCGACGACGTCCGCAAGTCATGGGATGCGCGCGAGCAGGGTGCGCGGGTGCGCGGCGCCTGGTCCGCGCTCTTCGGCGCCTACCGTGCGAGCTTCCCCGCCGAGGCCGAGGAGTTCGAGCGGCGCATGCGGGGCGAACTGCCTGCCGACTGGCTCGACATCGTCGACCGCATGGTCGACGACACGGTCGCGAAGGCGGAGAAGATCGCCACCCGGAAGGCCTCGCAGAACGCGCTGAACCACCTCGGCCCGGCGCTGCCGGAGCTGCTGGGCGGCTCGGCCGACCTCACCGGCAGCAACCTCACCGATTTCAAGGGCGCGGGCGCGCTGCGCGTGTCCGACGAAGGCCTGGTTCCCGGCCGCCACGTCAACTACGGCGTGCGCGAGTTCGGCATGAGCGCGATGATGAACGGCATTGCGCTGCATGGCGGCTACATCCCGTACGGCGGCACCTTCCTCACCTTCTCCGACTACTCCCGCAACGCGCTGCGCATGGCGGCGCTGATGAAGCAGCGCGTGGTGTTCGTGTTCACGCACGACTCCATCGGCCTTGGCGAGGACGGTCCCACGCACCAGTCGGTGGAGCATGCCGCCAGCCTGCGGCTGATCCCCCAGATGGACGTCTGGCGCCCGGCCGATCCGGTCGAATCCGCGCTCGCCTGGGCGTCGGCGATCGACCGCGCCGACGGCCCGTCGTCGCTGCTGTTCACCCGCCAGGCCGTCCCCTTCCTGACCCGCTCGGAAGGCCAGGTCGAGGCGATCCGCCGCGGCGGCTACGTGCTTCGCGACGCCGCACAGGCGCAGGCCGTGATCATCGCCACCGGCTCCGAGGTCGGCATCGCGATCGAGGCGCGCGAGCGCCTGCTGGAGGACGGAATCGAGGTGCGCATCGTGTCGATGCCCTCGACCACCGTCTTCGACCGCCAGGATGCCGCCTGGAAGGCCTCGGTGCTGCCCGCCGGCGTGCCGCGGGTCGCGATCGAGGCGGGCGTCACCGGCGGCTGGTGGAAGTACCGCTGCGACGCGGTCCTCGGCATCGACAGCTACGGCGAGTCCGCGCCGGCCGGCGTGCTGTTCGAGCACTTCGGCCTGACCGCAGCGAAGCTCGCCGACACAGTGCGCGCGGTGATCGCCGCCAGGGACTGAACCAGACCACCGCCGCGGGGACGATTCCCGCGGCATCGACCGATCCTTCATCCGACCCAGGGACCATCGCCATGACCATCCGTGTAGCCATCAACGGTTACGGCCGCATCGGCCGCAACATCCTGCGTGCCCACTACGAAGGCGGCAAGAAGCATCCGATCGAGATCGTGGCGATCAACGACCTCGGCGACGCCGGCACCAACGCCCACCTCACGCAGTACGACACCGCGCACGGCAAGTTCCCCGGCACGGTCAAGGTCGACGGCGACTCGATCGTCGTCAACGGCGACCGCATCAAGGTGCTGGCCAACCGCAACCCGGCCGAGCTGCCGTGGGGCGAGCTGGGCGTCGACGTGGTGCTGGAGTGCACCGGCTTCTTCACCAGCAAGGAGAAGGCCTCGGCGCACCTGGAGGGCGGCGCGAACAAGGTCATCATCTCGGCACCCGGCGGCAAGGACGTCGACGCCACCGTGGTCTACGGCGTCAATCACGACGTGCTGCGCGCCTCGCACACGGTGATCTCCAACGCCTCGTGCACCACCAACTGCCTGGCGCCGCTGGTCAAGCCGCTGCATGACCGCATCGGCGTGGTCACCGGCCTGATGACCACCATCCACGCCTACACCAACGACCAGGTGCTCACCGACGTCTACCACGAGGACCTGCGCCGCGCGCGTTCGGCCACGCAGTTGATGATCCCCACCAAGACCGGCGCCGCCGCCGCGGTCGGCCTGGTGCTGCCCGAGCTCAACGGCCGCCTGGACGGCTACGCGATGCGCGTGCCGACCATCAACGTGTCGATCGTCGACCTGTCCTTCATCGCCGCGCGCGACACCTCCGTCGAGGAGATCAACGCGATCATGAAGGAAGCCTCCGAAGGCGCGCTGAAGGGCGTGCTCGAGTACAGCGATGCGCCGCTGGTGTCGGTGGACTTCAACCACAACCCGGCCTCGTCCACCTACGACGCCACGCTGACCAAGGTCTCCGGCCGGCTGGTCAAGGTGTCGAGCTGGTACGACAACGAGTGGGGCTTCAGCAATCGCATGCTGGACACCACCACGGCCCTGATGGCCGCGAAGTAAGCGGAGGCGGCATGCAGTTCAAGCGGCTCACCGACCTCGACATCGCCGGCAAGCGTGTCTTCATCCGCGCGGACCTCAACGTCCCGCAGGACGACAAGCTCGCGATCACCGACGACACGCGCATCCGCGCGTCGATCCCGGCGATCGAGCACTGCCTGAAGGCCGGTGCGGCCGTGATGGTCACCTCGCACCTGGGCAGGCCCACCGAGGGCGAGCTGCGGCCCGAGGATTCGCTGGCGCCGATCGCGGCGCGGCTGGCGGAGATGCTCGGCCGCAAGGTGCCGCTGGTGCGCGACTGGGTCGACGGCGGCTTCTCCGTCGGCCCGGGCGAGGTGGTGCTGCTCGAGAACTGCCGGTGCAACAAGGGCGAGAAGAAGAACGACGAGGCGCTCGCGAAGAAGATGGCCGCGCTCTGCGACGTCTACGTGAACGACGCCTTCGGCACCGCCCACCGCGCCGAGGCCACCACGCATGGCATCGCGAAATACGCGCCGGTGGCCTGCGCGGGGCCGCTGCTGGCCGCCGAGCTCGACGCGCTGGGCCGCGCGCTGGGCAATCCCCGGCGACCGCTGGTGGCCATCGTCGCGGGCTCCAAGGTCTCCACCAAGCTGACCATCCTGAAGAGCCTGTCGGACAAGGTCGACCAGCTGATCGTCGGCGGCGGCATCGCCAACACCTTCCTGGCCGCCAGCGGCCGGCCGATCGGCCGCTCGCTGGCCGAACCCGACCTGCTCGCCGAGGCGCGCGCGATCATGGATTCGATGGCTGCGCGGGGCGCCTCGGTGCCGCTGCCGGTCGACGTCGTCGTGGCCAACGAGCTGTCCGCCCATGCGCGCGGCAACAAGGTGGCGGCAGAGGACGTGGGTCCGGACGACATGATCCTCGACATCGGCCCCAAGACCGCGGCGATGTTCTCCGCGGTGATCGCCGAGGCCGGCACCATCGTCTGGAACGGCCCCGTCGGGGTGTTCGAGTACGAGCAGTTCGCGGGCGGCACGCGCGCGCTGGCGGCGGCGATCGCGCATTCGCCCGGCTTCTCCATCGCTGGCGGCGGCGACACCCTCGCGGCGATCGCCAAGTTCGGCATCACCAACCAGGTCGAGTACATCTCCACCGGCGGCGGCGCCTTCCTCGAGTTCCTCGAGGGGCGCGTCCTGCCCGCGGTGGAGGCGCTCGAGGCCCGCGCCAACGGCTGATCCGGGGCGGGGCGGGCCGGGCGGCGCGCTAGGCTGCGCTACGCTAGGGGCTGACCAACGCCCTGGAGCCCGTCCCGATGTTCTCCCCCCGCGCCACCAAGATCGTCGCCACGCTCGGGCCTGCGAGCTCGGACCCAGCGGTTCTCGAGCGGATGATCGTCGCCGGCGTCAACGTCGTGCGGCTCAACTTCTCGCACGGCAGCGCCGAGCAGCACGCGCGGTCGGCCCGCCAGGTGCGGGAGATCGCAGCGCGGCTGGGGCGCGACATCGGCGTTCTCGCCGACCTGCAGGGCCCGAAGATCCGCATCGGCCGCTTCGAGCAGGGCAGGGTCGAGCTCGCGGCGGGCGATCCCTTCGTCTTCGACACCAGCTGCCCGGTGGGCGACCAGGGCCGCGTGGGGCTCGACTACGCCGAGCTGGTGCACGACGTGAAGCCGGGCGACACGCTGCTGCTCGATGACGGTCGGATCACCATGCGCGTCGTGCGCGTGGGCGCGAAGACGATCGAAGCCACGGTGCTCGCCGGCGGAGTGCTCTCCGACCGCAAGGGCATCAACCGGCAGGGGGGCGGGCTGTCCGCGCCGGCGCTCACGGCCAAGGACGTCGAGGACATCCGGCACGCGGTGGCGATGGAGGCGGACTTCCTCGCGGTCTCCTTCCCGCGCAATGCGAGCGACATGTACATGGCCCGCGAGCTGATGCGCGCGGCGGGGGGGCGCATGCTGGTGATCGCCAAGATCGAGCGCTACGAGGCGATCGGCAATCTCGACGAGATCCTGAAGGCCTCCGACGGCATCATGGTGGCGCGCGGCGACCTGGCGGTCGAGGTCGGAGACGCCGCGGTGCCCGCGCTGCAGAAGCGGATGATCCGCATGGCGCGCGAGCTGAACCGGCTGACCATCACCGCGACGCAGATGATGGAGTCGATGATCGGCTCGCCGGTGCCCACCCGGGCCGAGGTGTCGGACGTGGCCAACGCCGTGCTCGACGGCACCGATGCCGTGATGCTGTCCGGGGAGACCGCGGCGGGCCGCTACCCGGTCGAGACCGTGGAGGCGATGGCGCGGGTCTGCCTCGAAGCCGACCAGTCGCAGTCGGTGCCCATGGCCAGTGAGTTCCTGAACCGCACCTTCACGCGCATCGACCAGTCGATCGCGATGAGCGCGCTGTTCATCGCGCATCACATGAAGATCAAGGCGATCGTGGCGCTGACGCAGTCCGGTTCCACCGCGCTGTGGATGTCCAGGATCGACTCCGGCGTGCCGATCTACGCGCTGACGCCGGAGGAAGGGACGCGCCGGCGGATGAGCCTGTACCGGGAGGTGCATCCGATCCTGTTCGCCTACCGCTCGCTCGACCGCGAGGCGCTGCTGCTGGAGGCGGAGCAGAAGCTGGTGGATGCCGGCGTGGTCGCGCGCGGCGACCTGGTCATCATCACCACCGGCGAGCCGATCGGCATGTCCGGCGGCACCAACACGCTCAAGATCCTGCGCGTCGGCGAACACGGCTGACGCGAGCGTCAGTCCTGCACCTCGGCGGTGCCGGCGCGCACCGGCGCTGCGCGTGCACAGGCCGCGCTGCGCCTGCGCAGGGCGTCGGTCTGCCATCTGGCCGGTCTTCGAGACGCGGAGACCCCCAGGCGGCGCCCAAGTCTTTGACGCGTGCCACCCCTGCGCCTATCCTCGCCCGACCATGGCCATCAAAGACCAGAGCCGCGTTCCCGCGGCGCAAGCCCCCTTCTCGCTGGCCGACGAGCCCACCGCCCGCGCGGTGGCGCTGCTGAAGGTGCTGTCGCACGAGCACCGGCTGCGCATCCTCTGCGAGCTGGTCCCATCCGAGCGCAGCGTGGCCGCGCTCGGCGATCTCACCGGCATCGCCCAGCCCTACCTGGGCCGTCATCTCCGGATGCTGCAGGCGCAGGGCCTGGTGGCCGCGCGGCGTCAGGGGCGGGAGTCGCGCTACGCGCTCTGCAGCCCGGCCGCGGCGGGCGTGATCCGGGCGCTGCACGCCGCCTTCTGCGACGACGATGCCGAGGACCCCGACGGCACCCGCGAGGCTTCGAGCGGATCGGGCAAGGCCTGGTAAGGCAAAGCGCGCGGGGCCGAACGCCCGGGAAGACCGGCGCAGCCCGCGAGCTGCGCGCCCGGCGGCCCCCCGAGTCCCGGGGGCGGGGCATCGGCCCCTCCACGAGGGCGGCAGGCGCGATATGTCACTGCGCCGGGGCGGTCGACTGGCGCATAATTCGCCCCGGGGAGCTCCGCCGATCCGGTCGAGACGCCATCTGTGTGCCGGCAACCGATCCGGCGCGCCCGCATGCGGCCGCCTGGCCGTGATCGGGGCGGCGCCGAACGGCCAGCGGCCGGATGGGCCGAGTTTCCACCATCCAGGAGTCGAACGATGCCCCTCGTTTCCATGCGCCAGTTGCTGGACCACGCCGCCGAGAACGGCTACGGGATCCCGGCCTTCAACGTGAACAACCTCGAGCAGGTGCAGGCCATCATGTCGGCCGCGGCAGAGCTCGACGCGCCGGTGATCATGCAGGCGTCCGCCGGCGCCCGGAAGTACGCCGGCGAGGCCTTCCTCAAGCACCTGATCGAGGCGGCAGTCGAGTCCTACCCCAAGGTGCCGGTCGTGATGCACCAGGACCACGGCCAGTCGCCGCTGGTCTGCAAGGGCGCGATCGACCTCGGCTTCTCGTCGGTGATGATGGACGGGTCGCTCGAGGAAGACGGCAAGACCATCTCCAGCTACGAATACAACGTCGAGGTCACCCGCAAGGTGGTCGACATGGCGCATGCGGTCGGCGTCACCGTCGAGGGCGAGCTCGGCTGCCTGGGCTCGCTGGAGACGATGAAGGGCGACAAGGAAGACGGCCACGGCACGGATGCCACGATGACCCGCGAGCAGCTGCTCACCGACCCCGAGCAGGCCGCCGACTTCGTCAAGAAGACCCAGGTGGACGCGCTGGCGATCGCGATCGGAACCAGCCACGGCGCCTACAAGTTCTCGCGCAAGCCCACCGGCGACATCCTGGCCATCTCCCGCATCAAGGAGATCAACGCCCGCATCCCGAACACCCACCTGGTGATGCACGGTTCTTCGTCGGTGCCGCAGGACCTCCTCGAGGAGATCCGCAAGTACGGCGGCGACATGAAGGAGACCTACGGCGTGCCGGTCGAGGAGATCCAGGAGGCGATCAAGTACGGCGTGCGCAAGATCAACATCGACACCGACATCCGCCTGGCGATGACCGCGGCCATCCGCCGCTTCTTCGTCGAGAACCCGTCGAAGTTCGACCCGCGCGAGTACCTGAAGCCCGCGCGCGAGGCCGCCAGGGCCATCTGCCTGCAGCGCTACCAGCAGTTCGGCTGTGCGGGCCACGGCAGCAGGATCAAGGGCGTGCCGCTGTCGGTGATGGTGGAGCGCTATCGCAAGGGCGAACTGGCGCAGCTCGTCAACTGAGATCCGCCGCCTCCCGGCCGCGCGCCTGCGCTGCGGCCGGCGCCAGCCCGGCTGCGCGCGCAGCGTGCGCGATCCCCCGCAGCAGACGGGTCCCCGTCAGCGTGTGGCCGGGGAAGTGAAAGCGCGCGAAGGCCGGCAGGCCGTCGCGCTCGGCCAGCGCCACGAAGGCGCGCGCCAGGTCGGGAAGATAGGCCCAGGCGTGAGGCAGTCCCAGCGGCCCGGGATAGACCAGCCGTCCCGCGCCGAGCGACTTCGCGATCGCTAGGTCCAGCCAGGTGCCTTCGCCGGCGCCGAAGAAATCCCCCGCCCGCAGCACGACGCTGCGCAGCCCCTGCGCCGCGCGCGCCTCGAGCTCGGCCTCCATCGCGACCCGGATCCGACCCTTGCGGGTGGACGGGCGCTGCGGCGTGGATTCGCGCAGCAGCTCGGGCATGTCCTTGCCGAAGTTGTAGACGTTGCCGGGCATCAGGAAGGTGGCGCCCAGCTCCTCGGCGATCCGCATGCCGGCCCGGGCGAAGGGCAGGGCGTCCTGCGGCCAGCGCGTGTAGACCGGGTTGACCGCGTACAGCACCGCGCGGGCTCCGGCGGCCCGGGCCACGATCGCATCGGTCTCGCGGACGTCGTCGACCAGCGCGCGGGCGCCGGCAGGAGCCCGGCGGAACGGTGCGCATCACCACCAGCCAGGTCGCCGCGGTGCATCTGCTGCCCCCGGTGCTGGCTGCGCTACGGGAGGCGGAGCCGGCGATCGCGCTTGAGCTGGTCGCCTCCAACCGCGTCGACAACCTGCTGCGCCGCGAGGCCGACATCGCGGTGCGCATGGCCCGGCCGGTGCAGGGCTCGCTGCTTGCGCGCCGCGTCGGCGACATCGCGGTCGGGGCGTTCGCGCACGAGCGCTACCTTGCGCGGGCCGGCATTCCGCGAGAGCCCGCCGACCTGCTGGGCCACCGGCTGATCGGCTAGGACGCCGACGATCTGATCCTGCGCGCCTTCGCTTCGCTGGGCCTGCCGGTGTCGCGCGAGCACTTCGCGCTGCGCACCGACGACCACGTCGCCTACGGCCGCCTGCTGGCCGAGGGCGCCGGCATCGGCTTCGCGGCGCGCTACTGCCTGGCCGACTGGCCGGGGGTGGTGCCGGTGCTGCCCGGGCTGCGCATCCCGCCGATGCCCTGCTGGCTTGCGGTCCATCGCGAGATCCGGGGCAACCGGGCGGTGCGCACCGTGTTCGACTTCCTGGCGCAGGAGCTGCCGGGCCGCCTGGCCGCCGCCGAAGGGTGGAACGTACAGGCCCCGCGGGGCTAAACTGAAAGAGGGAATCACCCCGTCAACGGAGGAACCATGAGCGACTACTCGGCAGACATCGCGAAGTACACCGCCAGCGTCGACGCGAAGGCCGTCGAATCCATCGTCAAGTACTGCGGCATCGCGCTGCGCAACCGCGACTCCTCGCTGGTCTCCTCCTCGGATCCGGACGAGCTTGCGCGGGTGCGCGACGGGTTCGCCGCGAAGAAGCTGGGGCTCGACGCCGCCGCGGCCGACGCGGGGATCAAGCGGGTGGTCCAGCGCATGAAGGGCGACAACTCGAAGGAGCGCGTGACCTTCTACTACCTGCTGGCCGAAGAAACCGGCACGATGGCCAAGCTCGCCTGAGCCTGGCCGCGGCGGGCGCATCGCCTGCGCCCGCCGCAGACGATGCGGGCGCAGGCGATGCGCTCCCAGCCCCCGGCGGGGCCTGGCCCGGCCGCCGGTTCAGAGACCGGCCGCCATCCCGTCGCCCGCGGGATCCGCGCCCCCGTCGAGCCGGCCGTCGACGATCCGGATCGCATGCACCAGCGGCGCCATGTGGCTGAACGCATGCCGCGCCACGGGGTAGCCGCGCGCCTCCAGCGAGCGCTGGGTGGAGCGCAGGATGCGGTTGGTGAGCTCGATGACGTCCGATGTCGCGCAGAAGCGCGGCGCGCTCACCGCCTGCTGGGCGTCCATCCCGAAGTCCACCGCGTTCAGGATCGCCTGCAGGTTGCCCATCGTGATGGTGGTGCCGCCGGGCGCGCCGACCAGGAAGAAGGGCGCATCGCCGCGGAACACGATCGTCGGGGACATCGCCGAGAAGCGCGCCTTGCCCGGCGCCAGCGAGCCCGGGCGTCCCGGGCGCGGGTCGAAGACCATCATGCAGTTGTTGTACATGAAGCCGAGGCCCTCGGTGACCACGCCTGAACTCGACCCCAGCGAGTGCGTCATCGTCACGCAGGCGCCGCTGGCGTCGGCCACGCAGATGTGGGTGGTTTCCCGGCTCTCCTTGCCGCCCGGGTTGATCCGCGGCACCGAAGTCTTCTCGCCGCGCCGGATGCGGTCGGCCATCCTCGCGGCCCACTCTTCCGAGGTGAACTCGGCCAGGGGCACGTCGACGAAGCGCGGGTCGCCCATCCGGGTGTCCTTCTCCACGGTGGCGATCTTCATCGCCTCCGACACCGTGGCGATGTACTCCGGCGAGTCGTGGCCCATCGCGGCCAGGTCGAAATGCTCGAGGATGTTGAGCATCATCACGATCAGCAGTCCGCCGCCGGGCAGCGGGTTGGTCGCCACGCGGTGGCCGCGGTAGGTGGTCCAGAGCGGCTCCACGGTCTCGGTGGCGCAGCGCGCCAGGTCCTCGAGGATGATCAGTCCGCCGTGCGCCGCCATGTCGGCCGCGATGCGGTGGCCGATCTTGCCCTCGTAGAAGTCCTCGACGCCGTGCTCCGCGATCCGCCGGTAGGTGCGCCCCATGTCGGGGTTGCGCAGGATCTCGCCGACCTTGTAGATCGATCCGTCGGGTTTCGCGTAGATCTTCGCCGTGGCCGGGTAGTCCTTGAGCACCCTGACACGCTCGATGCGGCCGCTCATCGCGGGCTCGGTCCAGAAGCGATGCACGTGCGGGCGCACCGCGAAGCCTTCCTCGCAGTAGGCGATCGCAGGCTCGATGAGCTCAGAGAGCGGGCGGCTGCCGAAGCGCGAGAGCGCCTGGTCGAAGGCCTTGATCGTGAGCGGCGTGGTCATCGACTGGTAGCCGATCTCGTTGACCTGGCCGCGCAGCATGAAGCCGAAGCCGTCGTCGCACTCCCCGACGATGCGGTCGGCCCACATGTCGGGGCGCGTGGCCAGCGGCGCGCGGCCGTGGAAGTCGATCAGCTCGTGCACGCCGCGGTCGGGAAGGTGCAGGTGCATCGAGCCGAAGCCTGCGATGCCGCACATCTGCGGGTCGACCGCGGTCTGCACCAGCGCGGCGCCGATCGCGGCGTCGACCACGTTGCCGCCGGAGGCGAGGATGTCGAGGCCGGCTTCGACGGCCTCGGGCTGGGGGGCGCTGACCATTGCACGCATCACGAGTCTCCTTGCGGCGTAACGACGAGGGTGGGGCGGCGCGTGCCGCCCGCCGGGCTCAGCCCGCGAGTTCCTTGCGAAGCGTGCTCGCGCACAGCAGCACCGCGGCGTTGGCTTCGTCGATCACCTTGCCCATCGTGACGAAGCCGTGGATCTGCCGCTCGAAGCTGAGGTGCGCGGCGCGGTTGCCGGCCTCGCTCAGGCGCTGCGCGTAGTGCAGCCCCTCGTCGCGCAGCGGGTCGTAGCCCGCGGTGATCACCAGCGCCGGCGGCAGCCCCGCCAGGTCCTCGCGGCGCAGCGGCGAGGCGCGCCAGTCGTCCTTGTGCGCGGGGTCGGCGATGTAGTGGCCGTAGAAGTAGGCCATCGTCTCCCTGGTGAGCAGGTAGCCGGCGCCGTTGCGGTGATAGGAATCGGTGACGCAGTGCGCGTCGGTGGCGGGGTAGATCAGCAGCTGGAAAGCGATCGGCAGGTCGCCGGCGTCGCGCGCG
>JBKHVS010000033.1:0-23413 GCA_046569945.1 Gammaproteobacteria bacterium
GCCTGAGCGCCTGAGCGCCTGAGCGCCTGAGCGCCTGAGCGCCTGAGCGCCTGAGCGCCTGAGCGCCTGAGCGCCTGCAGGCGATCATGCGCCGAGCAGTTCGCCTATCGGCCGCAGGTCCTCGACGTGATCGCAGACGGCCTTCAGCGCCATCATGATCGGGATCGCCAGCAGCATGCCCGGAATGCCCCACATCCAGCCCCAGGCGAGCACGCTGACGAAGATCACCACCGGGCTCATCCGGCTGGCGCGGCTGGTGAGCCAGGGCGTCAGCACGTAGCCCTCGATGCTCTGGATCACCAGCGCCGCGCCGCCCACCGCCAGCGCCATCTCGAGGCTGCCGAACTGGACGAAGCCGGCCAGCGTGGCGCCGCCGGTCAGCGCGATCGCGCCGATGTAGGGCACCAGGTTGAAGACCGCCGCCATCACGCCCCAGACCGCCGCCTGCTCGAGCCCGATCCACCAGAAGACCAGCCAGGTCGCCAGGCCGACCGCGGCGCTGGTGTAGATCTGGACCAGCAGGTAGCGCTGGATCTGCGCGGCGATCTCGTCGAGCACCTTCACCGTGATCTTGCGGCGCGCGAACGTGGGACCCGCGATGCGCACCAGCTTGCGGCGGAACTCGCTGCCGCCGGCCAGCAGGAAGTAGGTGATGAAGAGAATCACCACCATCTGGCCGATGAGCCCGAGCAGTCCGAGGGTGCCCGGCCACAGGTAATCCTTCACGTTGAAGCGCGGCTTCTCGATCTGGACGCGGGTCACCCCCCTGCGCGCCGTCACCTGCGCCCCCCCGCTCTCCTCGGCCGCCTGCTCCAGCTGCTCGGCAGCCTTCTGGACCTTCTCGATCGAGCCCTCCGGAGCCCCGGGACGGGGGCGGACCGCCTCGCGCAGCTTGCTCGCCGACTGGGGAAGCGCCTCGACCAGGTCGACCGCGTCGTCGGCCAGCGACCACACGAGCGCCGAGACGCCGCCGAGCGTGCCGAGGATCAGGAGCGCCGCGGCCAGCGCGCGCGGGATCCGAAGCCGCTCCAGCCTGGCGGTGGCCGGCGACAGCGCGTAGCTGAACAGGAGGCCGAGCAGCACCGGGATGAACACGGGACTGCCCAGACGCAGCATGACCACGCTGGCAAGCACTGCGAGCACGATCAGCGAGGTGTTGCGCACCCCGAGGGGCGGCGGCAGCGCAACGCCGCCGGGCGACGCCGGGGCTTCCGCGGCTGGGCTTTGCTCTTCGCTCATGGCCCAGGATGTTGCCACGCGTTCGCCCGGCGTGCGTGACAATCCCGGCTGCACCCGGAGCTCGCATGGACCGCTTCAAGCAGATCGAGACCTTCGCCGCCGTCGCGATGCGCGGCAGCCTGTCGGCCGCGGCGCAGGCCGAGGGCGTGACGCCGGCGCTGATCGGCCGGCGCATCGACGCCCTGGAAGCCCGACTGGGCGTCAAGCTGCTGGTCCGCACGACCCGGCGCATCACGCTCACCTTCGAGGGCAGCGCCTTCCTCGAGGACTGCCAGCGCATCCTCAACGACTTCCACAATGCCGAGGCGTCGGTCTCGCTCGGAGGAGTCAAGGCCAGCGGGCACATGCGGGTCACCGCGCCGGCCGGCTTCGGCCGCCGGCACCTCGCGCCGCTGCTGCCGCGCTTCCTGGCGCAGAACCCCGAAGTCTCGATCTCGCTCGACCTCAGCGACCGGCTCACCGACATCGTCAACGAGGGCTTCGACCTGGCGATCAGGATCGGCCTGCTCGACGACTCCAGCCTGGTCAGCGTACCGCTGGCGGCGAACCACCGCGTGGTGGTGGCAAGCCCGGACTACCTCGAGCGGCGCGGCACGCCGCAGGTGCCCGCCGACCTGGCACAGCACGACTGCCTCACCTTCGGCACCTACGACAACCAGGCGCGCGGATGGCTATTCACGGTGGACGGCCGCCCGCTGGCCTTGCGCGTGTCGGGGAACATGGAATGCAACGACGGCGCCGTGCTGCACGAATGGGCGCTGGCCGGGATGGGCCTTGCCTGGCGTTCGATGTGGGAGGTGCGGGAGGACCTGGAGGCAGGCAGGCTGGCCACCGTGCTCGACCGCTACGCGGCGCCCGACAACGCGATCTGCGCGCTGTTCCCCCAGCGCAGGCACCTGCCGCTGCGCGTGAGGATGTTCATCGACTTCCTCAGGGAGACCTACGGCCGGCCCGAGTACTGGTCCGGCCCGGCCCGGTGAGCGCCGGCGGCCGGGTCGAAAAAATGCCCGCGGGGATCCGCGGGCACGCGCCACCGCCGGGCGGCAAGCGCCGCCCGGAGCGGGCCAGGCATCACTGCAGGTGCTTGCTGATGAGCTTGGTCATCTCGAACATGTCGGCCTGGGCCTTGCCGAAGATCTCGCGCAGCGCGGCGTCGGCCTTGATCAGCTTGCGGTTGGCGTCGTCCTGCAGCTTGCCCTTCTTGATGTACTCCCACACCTTCTTGACCACTTCGGTGCGGGGCAGCGGCTTGTCGCCGACGATGACTGCGAGCGCAGCGCTCGGGGTCAGCGCCTTCATGAAGGCGGCGCTGGGCTGACGCGTCGACTTCTTGGCGGCGGGCTTCTTCGCCGCCGGCTTCTTGGCGGCGGGCTTCGCAGCGACGGCCTTCGCGGCGGCCGGCTTCTTCGCCGGTGCGGCGGCCTTCTTCGCGGGCGCGGCCTTGGCGGCCGGTTTCTTGGCGGCCGGCTTCTTCGCCGGGGCCTTTGCGGGTTTCTTCGCAGCCGTCTTGGCGCCAGCCTTGGCAGCAGTTGCCATCGTCATCCCTCCGAGAGATTGGGTTCACCACACGATCGTTCGAACGAAAAAACCGTGCGTGAGCCGGTTTTCGCAGTCGCAAGAATGACGCTTCTTCACGCGCGAGCCAATAGCGCCAACACAAAATTCTCCGCGTGGCGCAAGCGGCTGTTGTTTTTCCCTACAAGGCGAAGCCCGCCCGGTCACCAGGTGTCGACGAAGGGACGCTTCTTGCCGACCCGCGGCAAGGGCGCCGGCGTGGCGCGCAGCGCGCCGAGGATCCAGCGGCGGGTCTCCGCAGGATCGATCACCGCGTCGATCTCCAGGAAGGAGGCCATGTTGGTCGCCTTGCCCTTCTCGTAGGCGGCAGCGACCATCCGCGCGTAGGCGTCCTGGCGTTCCTGCGGATCCTCGATCGCCTCGAGCTCCTTGCGGAAGCCCAGCCGCACCGCGCCCTCCAGCCCCATGCCGCCGAATTCGCCGCTGGGCCAGGAGACCGTGAACACCGGCGCGTGGAAGCCGCCCGCCGCCATCGCCTGCGCCCCTAGCCCGTAGCCCTTGCGCAGCACCACGGTGAAGAAGGGAACCGACAGGCTCGCCGCGGTGACGAACATCCGCGAGACGTGGCGGACCAGCGCGGTGCGCTCGGCCTGCGGACCCACCATGAACCCCGGCGTGTCGCACAGCGACACCATCGGCAGGTCGAAGGCGTCGCACAGCTGCATGAAGCGCGCTGCCTTGTCGCCCGCGTCCGCATCGACCGCGCCGCCCAGGTGCTTCGGGTTGTTGGCGATCAGCCCGAAGGGCCGGCCCTCGATCCGCACCAGCGCGGTGACCACGCCGACGCCGAAGTCGCGGCGCAGCTCGAGCACCGAATCCTTGTCTGCAAGCGTCTCGATCACGGTGCGGATGTCGTAGACGCGCAGCCGGTTCTCGGGAATCAGGTGACGCAGCAGGCGCTGGTCCGGCGCCTCGCCCTCGGCGGTCGCGCCCTGGAAGTAGCTGAGGTAGCGCTTCGTGGCGGCCACCGCCTGCGCCTCGTCCTCGACGAGGATGTCGATGACCCCGTTGGGAGACTGCACCTCGACCGGGCCGACCTCGGCCGGCTTGTACACGCCGAGGCCGCCGCCCTCGATCATCGCCGGCCCCGCCATCCCGATCGAGGAATTGCGGGTGGCGATGATCACGTCGGCGCAGCCCAGCAGCGCCGCATTGCCGGCGAAGCAGTAGCCGGAGACGATCCCGACCCTCGGCACCAGTCCGCTGAGCCTCGCGAAGCTGGCGAAGGTCGTCGTGTCCAGCCCCGCAACCCCGAGGTGGTCGACGTCCCCCGGACGGCAGCCGCCGCCCTCGGCGAACAGCACCACCGGAACCCGCCACTCCTCGGCGACCTGCAGCGCGCGGTCGGTCTTCTTGTGGTTCATGAAGCCCTGGGTGCCCGCAAGCACGGTGTAGTCGTAGGACATCACCATGCAGCGCGAGCGCTCCGGCGGGAACAGCTCGCCGTTGACCGAGGCCAGCCCCAGGACGATGCCGTCGCCCGGCGTGTTGCGGATCAGGTCGTCGATGGAGCGGCGCGTGCGCTGCGCCGCGACGGCCAGCGCCCCGTACTCGATGAAGCTGCCCGGATCGACCAGGTCGTCGATGTTCTCGCGCGCAGTGCGCTGGCCGGTGCGCCTTCGCCGGGCCACGGACTCGGGGCGCGCCTCGTCCATGCCGAGCGCGATCCACTCGCGCACCTCTGCGAGGTCGGTGCGGATCGCGTCGAGATCCAGCGCGCCGCCGGCGTCGCTGCGCGCCGCTCCCACCTCCGCGGGCTCGATGAACACGATCGCCTGGCCCTCGAACAGGGTTTCGCCCCGCACCGCAGCCAGCAGCCGCACCACGCCGGAGACCGGCGCCTCGATGATGTGCTCCATCTTCATCGCCTCGAGGACGGCGACCTGCGCACCGGCGTGGACCTGGTCGCCTTCGCCGACCTCGAGGGAGACCACGGTGCCCTGCATCGGCGCCTCTACGGCGACCGTGCCCTCCGGCCCCTGCTCGTGCGCGGCGCCGGCAGCGGCGCCGCCCGCTGCGGCTGCGCCTGCGCCTGCGGGCGCATCGGCGACGTAGAGCTCGCGGTGCGCGTCGCGCCCGAGGTGCAGCACTTCATCGAGGTGTGCCTCGACGAAGCGGGTGTCGACCCGGCTGGCCGCCACCGCCGGATGCTTCAGCAACCCGTGCAGCAGCGTCTTGTTGGTGGCCACGCCGGCGATGCCGAACTCGCTGAGCGCCCGGTCCGCCTTGGCAAGCAGCCGCGGCAGCCCGCCCTCTGGGGCGTGCACGATCAGCTTCGCGAGCAGCGAGTCGTAGCGCGGACTCGAGGTGTAGCCGGCGTACCCGAGCGTGTCGACGCGCACGCCCGGCCCCGACGGCGGCTCGAAAGCGGTGAGCGTGCCGCCCGATGGCCTGGCGCTGCCGTCGGCCTGCATCGTCTCCATGTTCACGCGCAGCTGTACCGCATGCCCCCGCGGCGCCGGCACCTGCGACTGCTCCAGACCGATCGAGGCCAGCGTCGCGCCGGCGGCAAGGCGCAGCTGGACCTGGACCAGGTCGATCCCGGTCACCATCTCGGTCACCGTGTGCTCCACCTGCAGCCGCGGGTTCGCCTCGATGAATGCGTAGGCGTCGGTCCCTGCGCCGTCGGCGTCGACCAGGAACTCGAAGGTGCCCAGGCCGCGGTAGCGTGCCAGCGACGCCAGCCTCACCGCGTCGGCGAGCAGGCGTTCGCGCAGCTCCGGGTCCAGCGCCGGGCTGGGCGCGAATTCCACCAGCTTCTGGTGACGGCGCTGCAGGCTGCACTCGCGCTCCCACAGGTGCGTGACCGCGCCGCTGCCGTCGCCGGCCACCTGCACCTCGACGTGGCGCGCCGCGGGCATCAGCCGTTCCAGGTAAAGCGCCCCGTTGCCGAAGGCCGCGCGCGCCTCCGACTCGCAGCGCGCGAAGGCTTCGTCGACAGCATCGGCCGATTCGACGATGCGCATTCCGCGCCCGCCCCCGCCGGCCACCGCCTTGATCACCATCGCCGCGCCCGGACCCAGCGATTCGAGGAAGGCCTTCGCCTGGCCCGCGTCGACCGGGGCGGGCACGCCCGGGATCACCGGCACGCCGGCCTGGCTGGCGAACTCGCGCGCCTTCGCCTTGTCGCCGAACAGATCGAGCACCTCGGGCGAGGGGCCGACGAAGCACAGCCCGACCTCCGCGCAGCGCCTCGCGAAGCCGGCGTTCTCGCTGAGGAAGCCGTAACCCGGATGCACCGCGTCGCAGCCGGCCGCCAGCGCCACCTGGACGATCTGCTCGACGTCCAGGTAGGCCTGCGCGCCCACGCCCGCGAGCAGGCGCGCCTCGTCGACCTTGCGCACGTGCAGCGCGCGGGCGTCGTCCTCGGAATGCACCGCCACGCTGCGGATGCCGAGCTCGGCGGCCGCGCGGGCGATGCGGATGGCGATCTCGCCACGGTTGGCGATCAGCAGGCTCTTGATGGTCATCGGGTCTCGCTCATGGGAATCACCGGGGCCGGAATGCCCGGCCAATGCGAGCGATTGTCCACGACGGGCCTGGATCCCCGCTGCGAGCCGCTGCGCGTTACGGAACGCGCAGGAGAGAAAAAAAAAACGCCGGCCCGCAATTCGCGGGCCGGCGGCTCGATCGGGGGGCCGGGCGGCGCGGGCCGCCCGGCACGAGGATCAGCCCGCGTGCTTGCCCAGTTCCAGCTTGGCGATGGTGTTGCGGTGCACCTCGTCCGGGCCGTCGGCCAGGCGCAGGCCGCGCTGCCAGGCGTACATGTAGGCGAGCGGGAAGTCGTCGCAGACGCCGCCGGCGCCGTGCGCCTGGATCGCCCAGTCGATGATCCTGGTCGACATGTTGGGGGCGATCACCTTGATCATCGCGATCTCGGCGCGGGCGATCTTGTTGCCCACGGTGTCCATCATGTAGGCGGCCTTGAAGGTCATCAGGCGGGCCTGGTCGATCATGCAGCGCGACTCGGCGATGCGCTCGTGCCAAACGGTCTGCTCGGAGACCCGCTTGCCGAAGGCCACCCGCGAGGACAGGCGCTTGCACATGTACTCGAGCGCGCGCTCGGCGGCGCCGATCGAGCGCATGCAATGGTGGATACGGCCCGGGCCGAGGCGGCCCTGCGAGATCTCGAAGCCGCGGCCTTCGCCGAGCAGGATGTTGGCGGCCGGCACGCGAACGTTCTCGAGCACCACCTCGCAGTGGCCGTGGGGCGCATCGTCGTAGCCGAACACGTTGAGCGGACGCAGGATCTTCACGCCCGGCGTTCCGGCGGGGACCAGCACCATCGACTGCTGCGAATGGCGCGCGGCCTCGGGGTCGGTCTTGCCCATGACGATGAAGATCTTGCAGCGCGGGTCGCCCACGCCCGACGACCACCACTTGCGGCCGTTGATCACGTACTCGTCGCCCTCGCGCCGGATGCTGCACTGGACGTTGGTCGCGTCGGACGATGCCACCGCCGGCTCGGTCATCAGGAAGGCCGAGCGGATCTCGCCCTTGAGGAGCGGCTCGAGCCACTGGTCCTTCTGCTCCTCGGTCGCGTAGCGCTCGAAGGTCTCCATGTTGCCGGTGTCGGGCGCCGAGCAGTTGAACACCTCGGGCGCCCAGTGGACGCGGCCCATGATCTCGCAAAGGGGCGCGTATTCCAGGTTGGACAGACCCTCGGGGGCGCGCGGCGAGTGCGGCAGGAACAGGTTCCACAGCCCGGCGGCGCGCGCCTTGGCCTTCAGCTCCTCGATCACCTGCGTCGGCACCCAGGCGTTGCCCTTGGCGCGGTTGGCGGCGACCTCGGCCTCGAAGCGATGTTCGTTCGGGTAGACATGCTCGTCCATGAAGGCGAGCAGGCGCTGCTGAAGATCCTTGACCTTGGGGCTGAACTCGAAATTCATGCTTGCGGCTCCGTTGCGTTGATCGGGACAGGCAGCGAGGATAGAGTTCCGGAAAGGATCGGTGAAGTGCATCTTTTGAATCGCTGTCCATTCATCCCATGAATTTCGAGCGGATCGACCTGAACCTGTTCCGGGTCTTCGAGGCGGTGCTGCGCGAGGGCGGAATCACCGCTGCGGCGCGCACGCTGAACCTCTCGCAGCCGGCGGTGAGCCATGCACTCGCGCGGCTGCGCGAGACGCTGGGCGACCCGCTGTTCGAGCGCCAGGGACGCGCGATGGTGCCCACCCCCATCGCCCGCAGCCTGGCCGGCCCGATCCGCCTGGCGCTCGGCGGACTGGAGAACAGCCTGCGCACGCTGGACCGCTTCGACCCGGCCACCGCCCGGCGGCGTTTCACGGTCGCGATGAGGCCGCAGCTCGAGGACCAGCTGCTGCCCCCGGTGATCCGGCGGCTGGGACGCGAGGCGCCGGGCATCGACCTGACCTCGACCGCGGTGGACTGGCGCAACATGCCGGCGTCGCTGGCCGACGGCACCGTGGATCTCGCGATCGACGTTCCCGGTCCGGTGGGGCCGGACATCCGGCGCAGGCGCCTTCGCGACGAACGCACGGTGGTCATCGCGCGGCGGGGCCATCCGCTGCTCGCGCGCGGACGCGGCGGGCTGGACCTCGCCGCCTACCTGGAGGCGGAGCACATCCGGGTGTCGCTGCGACGGCACCGGCCGGGGCTGGAGGACATCGAGCTAGCGCGGCTGGGGCTGGAGCGCCGCATCCGGCTGCGCTGCCAGAGCCACAGCGCCGCGCTCAGGATCGTCAGCCAGACGGACCTGCTGCTGACGATGGCCGAGCCCTACGCCCGCATCCTCAACGAGCCTTTCGGCAACCGCATCCTCAAGGCGCCGATCCCCTTCCCGCCGATGGACAGCTACCTGTACTGGCATGCTGGCGCCGAACAGGATCCCGCGAACCGCTGGCTGCGCCGGATCCTGCGCGCCGAGCTCGGGGTGACGCGCGCAGCGGCCGCGGCGACGGGCGGCGCGGCAGCAGCGGGGCGCTGAGGGCCGGGCTCAGGCCTGCAGCCCGCGCTCGCGCCTGCAGGCGCTCGCCCCTTCGCAGGCACCATTCCGTGCGCAGGCACGGAATGGTGTCCGGCTCAGGCGGCTTCGGAGTCGCGCGAGGCGCGCTTGCGCTCGTGCTCCTTCAGCAGCCGCTTGCGCAGCCGGATGTTCTTGGGCGTGAGCTCGACCAGCTCGTCGTCGGCGATGAACTCGACGGCCTTCTCCAGCGTCAGCTGGATCGGCGGCGTCAGCACGATCGCCTCGTCCTTGCCGGAAGCGCGCACGTTGGTGAGCTTCTTCTCCTTCACCGGGTTGACGACCAGGTCGTTGTCCCGGGTGTGGATGCCGATGATCATGCCCTCGTACAGCGCGTCGCCGGGCTTGACGAACATCCGGCCCCGCTCCTGCAGCTTCCAGAGCGCGTAGGCCACGGCCTCGCCGTCGTCCTGCGAGATCAGCACGCCGTTGCGCCGGTCCTCGATGTCACCGGCCCACGGGCCGTAGGCGTCGAAGACGTGGCTCATGATGCCGGTGCCGCGCGTGAGGTTCAGGAACTCGTTGTGGAAGCCGATCAGGCCGCGGGCCGGCACCCGGTACTCGAGGCGCACGCGGCCCTTGCCGTCCGGCTCCATGTTCAGCAGCTCGCCCTTGCGGCGGCCGAGCAGCTCCATCACTCCGCCCTGGTGCGTCTCCTCGAGGTCCGCGGTCAGCAGCTCGTAGGGCTCCTCGCGCTCGCCCGCGACGATGCGCACCTTCGGCTTGGGCCGCGACACCGCCAGCTCGTAGCCTTCGCGGCGCAGGTTCTCGAGCAGGATGGTCAGGTGCAGCTCGCCGCGCCCGGACACGATGAAGGTGTCGGAGTCGCTGGTGAACTCGACGCGCAGCGCCACGTTGGCCTTGAGCTCGCGCTCGAGCCGCTCGCGGATCTGCCGGCTGGTGACGAACTTGCCTTCGCGGCCGGCCATCGGCGAGGTGTTCACGAGGAACTCCATCGTCATCGTGGGCTCGTCGACCGTCAGCGGCACGAGCGCCTCGGGAGTCGCCACGTCGCAGACCGTGGTGCCGATGTCCAGCGCCTCGATTCCGGTGATGGCGACGATGTCGCCGGCCTCGGCCACGTCCACCGGACCGCGCTCCAGGCCCTTGTAGCGCAGCACCTGGTTGACCTTGGCGTTGACCGGCGCAACGCCGGTGGTCGCGGGATCGCCGTAGAGCACCGTCACCTGCTGGCCCGCGCGCACCCGCCCGCGATTGATGCGGCCCACGCCGATCTTGCCGACGTAGCTCGAGTAGTCGAGCGCCGAGATCTGCAGCTGCAGCGGACCGTCCGGATCGTCCTTGCGGGCCGGGACCTGGCGCAGGATCGCGTCGAACAGCGGCTTCATCGACAGGCCCTCGGAGGCGGCGTCGCCCGGACCGTCGACGCCGTCCTCCGGCATGTCTTCCATGCGCTCGAGCGCGAAGCCGTTGATCGCCGAGGCGTAGACCACGGCGAAGTCGAGCTGCTCGTCGTTCGCGCCGAGCTTGTCGAACAGGTCGAAGGTCTGGTTCACCACCCAGTCGGTGCGCGCACCCGGGCGGTCCACCTTGTTGACCACCACGATCGGCCGCAGGCCCAGCGCCAGCGCCTTGCGGGTCACGAAGCGGGTCTGGGGCATCGGCCCCTCGACCGCATCCACCAGCAGCACCACGCCGTCGACCATCGAAAGTGCCCGCTCGACCTCGCCGCCGAAGTCGGCGTGCCCCGGGGTGTCGACGATGTTGATGCGGGTGCCTTCGTAGTCGACAGCGCAGTTCTTGGCGAGGATGGTGATGCCGCGCTCGCGCTCGATGTCGTTGCTGTCCATCACGCGCTCGGCCACCTGCTGGTTGGTCCGGAAGGTGCCGGACTGCCGCAGCAGCTGGTCGACCAGCGTGGTCTTGCCATGGTCGACGTGCGCGATGATCGCGATGTTGCGGATCTGTGAAGTCATTGGGGATGTATCCAGGGTGAATTCTTCGGGGGCCGGCGGCGCGTCATTGCGCGTCCGCAGCGGCGGGTTCCTGCGCATTGCCGACCAGCCGCTGCGGCACCAGCAGGCTGCCGTCGAGCGTGGCGATTCCGAGCAGCGCGTCGCGCAGGTACACGCGCACCCGCGGATCGGCCCGGCGCGGCTCCGCCAGCGGCAGGCGCAGGCGCTGGCCGTGCAGGAACCGGCGCGCATGCTCGTCGTCGAGCCGCACCAGCGGCAGCGCCGCAAGCAGCGAATCGACCGGCGCCAGGCAGGCGAGCCGCTCCTCGGGCGTCATCGCCTCCAGCCGCTCCAGGCTCACGCAGCCGGCCAGCGCCAGCGCGCCGACGCGCTCGCGGCGCAGCGCGCTGAGGTGCGCTCCGCAGCCAAGCACGCGGCCGATGTCCTCGGCCAGCGTGCGGATGTAGGTTCCCTTGCTGCAGGCCACGCGCAGCACGGCGCGCATCGAACCGGGCTCGCCCGCGCCGATCTCTGCAGCCGGGCCGAAGTCGATCAGGTCGATGCTGCGGATCGTGACGCGCCGGGGCGCGCGCTCGAGCGTGACGCCTGCGCGCGCGTATTCGTAGAGCGGGCGGCCGTCGCGCTTGAGCGCGGAATACATCGGCGGGACCTGCTCGATCTCCCCGAGGAAGCCCTCGGCGGCGGCGCGGACGGCAGCCTCCTCGAGGTCCACGGGGCGCTGCTCCAGGATCTCGCCTTCGGCGTCGCCGGTGTCGGTGGTGACGCCGAAGGTCAGTTCCGCCAGATAGGCCTTGTCGGCGCCAAGCGCGTCGCCGGCGAACTTGGTCGCCTCCCCGAAGGCGACCGGAAGCAGCCCGCTCGCCATCGGATCCAGGGTGCCGCCGTGGTCTGCCTTGCGCGCGTTGAACAGCCGCCGCGCGCGCAGCAGCGCATCGTTGGAGGTCATGCCCTTCGGCTTGTCGAGCAGCAGCAGGCCGTCGATGCAGTCGCGTTGCTTGCGTTGGGTGTTCATGCGGATTGGCTGCCGGTTCGGCGCGGCGCACGGGGCGACGCACCGCCGGTGAGGCTCCGGGTCAGTCGTCCGCCCGGCGCAGGTTGGCTTCGTCGATCAGGCGCGACATCGACATCCCATGGGCGGTCGAGGTGTCGTGCACGAAGCGAAGCTCCGGCGTGGTGTGGATGCGGATGCGCCGGAAGAGCTGCGAGCGCATGAAGCCGGCGGCGCGCCGCAGCCCCGCGAGCGTTGCAGCGACCGACTCGGCGTCGTCCGGCAGCACGGTGAAATAGACGGTCGCGTAGGCGTAGTCCGCCGTCAGCTCGACGCCGGTCACCGTGACCAGCCCCACCCGCGGATCCTTCACCTCGCCGCGAATCATGTTCGCGATCTCGTGATGGATCTGCTCGGTCACGCGCGGGGCGCGACCGCCGGCGGGGGCTCTCGTTTGACGGCTCAATGCGTTCTCCAGGCAGCCGGTCCGGGCGATCGGGGAGCGGACGGCACGCTCATAGCGTGCGCGCCACTTCCTTGACCTCGAAGACCTCCAGCTGGTCGCCTTCCTTGATCTCGTTGAAGCCCTTCAGCGTCAGGCCGCACTCGAAGCCTTCCTTGACCTCGCGCGCGTCGTCCTTGTAGCGCTTCAGCGAATCGAGCTCGCCGGTCCAGACCACCGTGTTCTCGCGCAGCAGGCGGACCTGCGCGCCGCGGCGCACGACGCCCTCGAGCACCATGCAGCCCGCCACGTTGCCGATCCGCGAGACCGAGATGACCTGGCGGATCTCGACCAGGCCGATGATCTCTTCCTTCTTCTCGGGCGACAGCATCCCGACCATCGCCGACTTCACGTCGTCGACGGCGTCGTAGATGATGTTGTAGTAGCGGATGTCGACCCCGTTGGCCTCGGCAAGGCGCCGCGACTGCTGGTCGGCGCGCACGTTGAAGCCGATGATCACCGCCTTCGATGCGGTGGCCAGGTTGACGTCGCCCTCGGTGATGCCGCCGACGCCGGCATGCACCACCTGCACCCTGACCTCGTCGGTGCCAAGCTTCAGCAGCGACTGGGCAAGCGCCTCCTGCGAGCCCTGCACGTCGGCCTTGATGATCAGCGGCAGGGTCTGGGTGCCGCCCTCGCCCATCTGCTCGAACATGTTCTCGAGCTTGGCCGCCTGCTGGCGGGCGAGCTTGACGTCGCGGAACTTGCCCTGGCGGAACAGCGCGATCTCGCGCGCCTTGCGCTCGTCGCCGAGGACGATCACTTCCTCGCCCGCCGCGGGAACTTCCTGCAGGCCCTGGATCTCGACGGGAATCGAGGGGCCGGCCTCGGTGACCGGCTTGCCGTTCTCGTCGAACAGGGCGCGGACGCGGCCGTAGTGCACGCCGCAGACCAGGTAATCGCCCTTCTTGAGCGTGCCCTGCTGCACCAGCACGGTGGCGACCGGGCCGCGGCCCTTGTCCAGCCGCGCCTCGATGACCAGGCCCTTGGCAGCGCCCTCGGCCGGAGATTTCAGCTCCAGCACTTCGGCCTGCAGCAGGAGGTTCTCGAGCAGGTCGTCGATGCCCTGCCCGGTCTTGGCGGACACTTCCACCACCGGGACGTCGCCGCCGTACTCCTCGGACACGACCTGGTGGGTGATCAGCTCCTGCTTGACGCGCTCGGGGTTGGCATCCGGCTTGTCGATCTTGTTCATCGCGACAACGATCGGCACCTCGGCAGCCTTCGCGTGGTGGATCGCCTCGATCGTCTGCGGCATCACGCCGTCGTCGGCGGCAACCACCAGGATGACGATGTCCGTCGCCTTGGCGCCGCGTGCGCGCATCGCGGTGAACGCCTCGTGGCCCGGCGTGTCCAGGAAGGTGACGACGCCGCGGGGCGTCTCGACGTGATACGCGCCGATGTGCTGGGTGATGCCGCCGGCCTCGCCCTGCGCAACCTTGGCGCGGCGGATGTAGTCGAGCAGCGAGGTCTTGCCGTGGTCGACGTGACCCATCACGGTGACGACCGGCGGGCGCGGCAGCAGTTCTGCTTCGACGCCCCCGGAGGTCAGCTCGAGGAAGGTCTCGGGGTCGTCGAGCTTGGCGGCCACGGCCTTGTGGCCGAGCTCCTCGACGAGGATCATCGCGGTGTCCTGGTCGAGCACCTGGTTGATCGTGACCATCTGGCCGAGCTGCATCAGCTTCTTGATGACCTCGGCGGCCTTGACCGACATCTTGTGGGCCAGGTCCGCGACCGTGATGGTCTCGGGAACGTGCACCTCCCGCACCACCGGTTCGGTCGGCTGGCTGTACGAGGACTCCTCGCGGTGATCTCCGCGATGGCGCCCGCCGCGCGGACCGCCGCGCCAGCCGCTGGCGCCGCCGGAGTCGCCGCGGGTCTTCAGGGCCCGGCGCTTGGCGCCTTCCTCGTGCCACGAGGACGAGAGCTTCTCGGACTTGACGTGCTTCTTGTCCTTGCTGTCCCCGGCCGCGGGCGCGGCCGGCTTCGCGCTGGCCGGCTTGTGCAGCGTGCCGGTGGGCGCGGGCTTGGCGGCCGCCGGGGCGGCTGCGGCCGGCTTCGCGACCGGCGCGGGCGGCGGCGCTTCCACGACCTTGGGCTGCGGACGGCGCTGCATGCTCATCAGACGGTTGATCTCCGCGACCTCGTTCTCGACGGCGCGGCGCGCGGCGACCTGGGCGTCGGCTTCGGCCTGGGCCTTGCGCGCGGCCTCGGCGGCAGCGGCTGCATCCTCGCCGGCACGCTGGCGATCGCCGGCCTTCTCCTCGGACTGCATCGCGGCGGCCTTCTCGCGCTCGATGCGCGCGGCCTCTTCGCGGCGCGCGGCCTCGGCGGCGGCCTCGGCTTCGAGCTGACGCTCGCGCTCGAGGCGCTCCTGCTTCTCGCGCAGATCGGCGGCCTGCCGCTCGAGGAGCTCGCGCTCCCGGCGCTCTTCTTCCTCGCGCATCCGCTGCTGCTCGAGCTCGACGGGCGACGGCGCCGGTTCGACCTCGGGTGCCGGTGCCGGCGCCGGCACCTCGGTGGCGACTTCGCCGTGCTCGCGCTTGACGAACACCCGCTTCTTGCGGACTTCGACCTGGATCGTGCGCGCCCGGCCGGTGCCGTCGGCCTGCTTGATCTCGGAGGTCTGCTTGCGCGTCAGCGTGATCTTCTTCTTCGCGGCGTCGTCGGCGCCATGCGCGCGGCGCAGCGCCGCGAGCAGCTGCTCCTTGTCGGCCTCGGTGAGCGAGTCGGCAGGCGAGCTCTTGTTCACGCCTGCATCACGCAGCTGCTCGAGCAGGACCTCTGCCGGGACCTTGAGTTCGGCCGCAAACTTCTCAACATTCGTGCTAGACATCGTCATCCTTCCGCTCACCTCGCCGTATCTCGTCGTCAAGCCGATTCGCCGGCGGTGAACCAATGCTCGCGCGCCTTCAGGATCAGCGCCTTGGCGCGCTCCTCGTCGATGCCGGTGGCCTCGACGAGCTCGTCGACCGCCAGCTCGGCCAGCTCGTCGCGCGTGTGCACGTCGGCGTCGGCGAGCTTCGCCGCCAGCTCGCGGTCCATGCCGTCGAGCGACAGCAGGTCCTCGGCGGTCTGTTCGATCTTCTCCTCGGTGGCGATCGCCTCGGTGAGGAGCACGTTGCGCGCCCGGGTGCGCAGCTCGTTGACCGTGTCCTCGTCGAAGGACTCGATCTCGAGCATCTCGTTGATCGGCACGTAGGCCACCTCCTCGATGCTCGTGAACCCCTCGTCGATCAGGATGTCGGCGACCTCCTGGTCCACGTCGAGCCGGCCCATGAAGACGTCGCGGATCGCCGCGCGCTCGCCCTCGGACTTCTCCTGGGACTCGGCAGCCGACATGATGTTGATCTGCCAGCCGGTGAGCTCGGAGGCGAGCCGTACGTTGCGCCCGCCGGTGCCGATCGCCAGGGCGAGGTTGTCCTCGTCGACGACCACGTCCATGCAATGCTTATCCTCGTCGACCACGATCGACGAGACGTTCGCCGGCGCCAGCGCGCCGATCACGAACTGCGCCGGGTCCTCGGACCACAGCACGATGTCGACCCGCTCGCCGCCGAGCTCGCCGGTCACCGCCTGCACGCGCGAGCCGCGCACGCCGACGCAGGTGCCGATGGGATCGATGCGGCGATCCTGGGTGAAGACGGCGATCTTCGCGCGCACCCCGGGGTCGCGGGCGGCGGCCTTGATGTCGAGCAGACCCTGCTCGATCTCGGGAACCTCCATCGCGAACAGGTGCTTGATGAAGTCCGGCGACGTGCGCGAGAGGATCAGCTGCGGCCCGCGGCCCTCGCGGTTCACGCGAAGGACGTAGGCTCGAACGCGGTCGCCCACCCGGAGGTTCTCCTTCGGGATCATCTGGTCGCGCGGCAGCCTGGCCTCGACCTTGCCCGACTCGACCACGGCGCCCTCGCGGTCCATCCGCTTGATGGTGCCGGACATGATCGACTCGCCGCGCTGCAGGAAGTCGGTGATGATCTGCTCGCGCTCGGCGTCGCGGATCCGCTGCAGGATCACCTGCTTGGCGGCCTGGGCGCCGATGCGCCCGAGCTCGATCGCCTCGAGCTCCTCCTCGATGTACTCGCCCACCTGCACGTCGGGAACCTGCTTCTGCGCCTCGGTCAGGATCATCTGGAGGTCGTGGTCCTCGAGCTCGCCGTCGGGCACGACCAGCCAGCGGCGGAAGGCCTCGTAGTCGCCGCTCATGCGGTCGATCGACACGCGAGCGTCGACTTCCTCCTTGAAGAGCTTCTTGGTCGCGGACGCCAGGGCGCTCTCGAGCGCCTGGAACACCACCTCGCGAGGCACGTTCTTTTCCCGCGCAAGCGCGTCGACCAGCAAGAGGACTTCTCGGCTCATCGCCAGATCTCCTAGAACTTCACTTTCGGTACGAGCCGCGCACGATCGATCTCGTCGAGCGCGAACACGAGTTTCTGCGTAGCTTCGGGCGCATCGGCTGCGCCCGCTCCGGCGGCGCGGGCAGATGCCTTGCGCGGCGGAAGCTTCGGGATGCGTCGGGCCGCCTGCCCCTTGCCGGGCACGCTGGTGCGCGCGGCGTCGGGAACGAGCTCCAGGCCGAAGCGGCCTTCGGGCTCGACGGTCAGCACTCCCTCGAAATTGCGGCGCCCATCGAAGGGCCGCTTCAGCCGCACCGTGACCTCCTCGCCCGCGAAGCGGACGAAGTCGGCCGGCTTCCTGAGCGGCCGGTCCAGTCCGGGCGAAGACACCTCGAGCCGCGCATAGTCGACATCCTCGACCATGAGCACGTGCGAGAGCTGGTGGCTCACTCGCTCGCAGTCCTCCACCTGGATGCCCGCAGGCGCATCGATGAAAACGCGCAAGAGTCCTTGCGGGGCGAGCTCGAGCTCCACCAGCTCGTAACCCATCGCTGCGACGGTTCGCTCGACGATATCCTGCAGTGCTTCCAAATGACCGCGCCCTTTCGACATGAAGGCCCGTCCAGGCCAGGGCGCGCACAAATGAAAAATGGGCTGAGCCAGCCCATTCTTCTTGAGCACGCCCGGCAGTAATCCGCTGAACGGGCGCTTGGAATCCGGCAATTATAACGCGTTGTCAGCCATTTGGCGAGCGCTTGCGTCCACGGCCGCGCGCAGCGCCCTGCGGCTTGCCCGCCCCCGCGCCAGGGCCCGCCCCGGGTCCGCGGCCGCCGCCCGGTCCGGCGGAGCGATTGCTGCCGCCGCGCTTGCCGCCGGGGCGATTACCGCCCGGACGGCCGCCCCCGGGGCCGCCCCCCGGAGCGCCCGCAGGCCCGGCCTGCCCGCCGCCACGGAAACCGCCCGCCGGAGACGGCAGCCCGAAGGCGGCCGGCCCGCGCGGACCGCCCCTCCGGGCACCGCCCCGGCCGCCGGGCTTGGCCGCGCCCGGATCGCCCTTGCGCACCAGCCGCGTGATGCCCTCGAGATGGGCATTGGCCGACTTGGGCTGCCACTCTTCGTCCTCGAGCCTGGGATCGAAGGTCTCTTCGGGCTCGGCAAGTGCCGGACCGAGCATCGCAGCCTGCGTGTCGTCCTCGAACTCGAAGTCTTCGTCTTCCGGAAAGCCGTCCGCAGCCCGGGCGTCCTCGTCGCCCGGCTCGTCCTGCGCGCCGGCATCGCCGCCGGCCGCCTTGGCGGCGTTACGGGCCGCCTGCATCAGCGCAGCAAGTTCGCCATCGGCGAGCTCGATCCAGCGCCCGCGCGGCAGGTCGCGCGGCAGCGCCACCGGGCCGAAGCGGATGCGCACCAGGCGGCTGACGGTCAGGCCGACGGACTCCAGCATCCGGCGAACCTCCCGGTTGCGCCCCTCGGCGATCACCACCCGATACCAGCGATTGGCTCCGTCGCCGCCGACGTCCTCCAGCGTGGTGAAGGAGGCCGGCCCGTCCTCGAGCTGGACGCCCGCGAGCAGCTTCTCGCGCGCCTCCTCGTCGATCCTGCCGAGCACGCGAACCGCGTACTCCCGCTCCCATCCATACCTGGGGTGCATCAGGCGATTCGCCAGATCGCCGGAGGTGGTGAAGACCAGCAGCCCCTCGGTGTTGAAGTCGAGCCGGCCGACGGAGACCCAGCGGGCGCCCCGCAGGCGCGGCAGGCGCTCGAAAACGGTGGCCCGCTGGCCGGGATCGTCCCGGCTGGTGATCTCGCCCGCCGGCTTGTGATAGAGGAGCACCCTCGGCCCCTCCTGGTCCGGCTTGCGCGCCAGCAGGCGCCCGTTGACGCGGACCTGGTCCTTGATGCCGATGCGCTGCCCGACGTGGGCAGGCTGGCCGTTGACCGAGACACGGCCCGCGACGATGTATTCCTCCATGTCGCGGCGCGACCCGAGCCCGGCATCGGCGAGGACCTTGTGGAGCTTGGGCAGCGATTCGTCGTCGATCGCCGCGCTCGCGGCTGCACGGCCGCCCTTGCCCCCGCTGCGACCCGTCCCCAGGCCGACGACCGCGTTCTCGGCGTAGAAGGGGATCGGATCGGCCTCGGGCTGTCGGGGTCCGCGCCGCCTCGGCCCGCGTACCGGCCCCTGTCCGTGGCCCTTCCCCTGCCCCTGGCCATGCCCTCTCCCCTGGCCCTGGCCAGGCCCCTGCGGGTCGGCCTGCCCTCCCTCCCCGCGAGGCCGCCCGTCCGGCCCCCCTGCGGGCCTCGGCCCGGCCGCCGCAGACTCGGGACGCTGCCCGCCGTCCTGGGTGGCCTGCTCGTCGCGCGGCTGGCCCGGCTTGCCTCGCCGCCGGGAACCGCCCTTCGGGCCGCGCCTGCGGCCGGAGCCGGAGCGCGGCGGGCGCCCGCCCTGGTCGGGGCCGGCAGTCGCGCCTGCATTGGGGGCGGATGGCGTACGGGTGTCGTCGTTCAAGGTGCGTTTCCTTCTGCAGCGGGCCGGGGCTCGACCGCGATGTCGTTCGGTTCTGCGGACGCCGGCGGGGGCGCGGGGACTTGCGGGGCAAGCAATTCGGGGGGCGCACCGGCCTGCGGGGTGCCGCCGGCCACCGCGGCCAGGGCTTCGACCAGCGCCCCCGAGGGCATTGCCGCGGAGGGGTCGGCCAGTTCAGGGAGTTCGTCGAGCGAGCGAAGCCCGAGATCGTCCAGGAACTGGCGGGTCGTCGCCAGGAGTTCCGGGCGGCCGACCACGTCCTTGTGGCCGATCACCTCGATCCAGCCACGCTCCTCGAGCGTGCGGACCACCTGCGAGGACACGGTGACGCCGCGGATCTCCTCGATGTCGCCGCGGGTCACCGGCTGCCGGTAGGCGACGATGGCGAGCGTCTCGAGCACGGCGCGCGAATAGCGGGGAGGCTTCTCCGGATGCAGCCGCGCCAGGAACTGGGCGACTTCCGGCGCGGTCTGGAAACGCCAGCCGCCAGCCAGTTCGACGAGGCGCACCCCGCGATCGGACCAGTCGGACCGAAGCCCGGCGAGCAGCTCGCGGACCGCGTCCCCATCGAGCGCATCGTCGAACAGACGCCGGAGATCGGCCACGGAAAGCGGCTGGGCTGCAGAGAGCAGCGCCGCCTCTATGACCATTCTTGCCTGCGCGGTATTCATCCGCGTGCGCCCGACCGGAGCATTGCTTCAGATGTTCGATTGAGCATTCCCGCCAGGGGAGCTGGTACTGCGGCGTACGAGCCGCACCGAACCGGCGCGGCGCCTGCCCCGTCCGATGCCGCCGGAGGGCTCGTGGCCCTCCTGAGGCAGGCCCGGAATTCGCCGGGCCGGGGGTTGCAGTCCGTTGCGGCACCGAAGCCGCAAGGCCGGCGGGCATCTGTTGCGCCGCGCCGTTGACTGCACTGCAGGAAGTATTTGGTTGCGGGGGCAGGATTTGAACCTGCGACCTTCGGGTTATGAGCCCGACGAGCTGCCAGACTGCTCCACCCCGCGTCTGGAGAACGAAACTATAACAAGGTTTCCGAACGAATGCAAACGAAACAGCGCGGCACCGCCCGGAATGCAACGGCGAGGACACCGCGCCCGCTTGCGCAGCCGCGACGATACGGCCTGCTATACACTGCGATTCACTCCCGATTCGGCGCGAAACGGGCCGACCGAAGCAGGCCGTCGGCGCCCCGCCCAGAACGACGCATGAGATTCTGCCCATCCTGCGGCCACGAGGTCCAGCAAGCCATCCCGCCCGGCGACAACCGGCTTCGCCACTGCTGCCCGTCCTGCAGCGCCATCCACTACCAGAACCCGAAGATGGTGCTCGGCACGATACCGGTCTGGGGGGATCGGGTGCTGCTGTGCCGCCGGGCGATCGAGCCTCGCTACGGCTACTGGACGCTCCCGGCCGGGTTCATGGAGAACGGCGAGAGCACCGGCGAGGGCGCGGCCCGCGAAACCCTCGAGGAGGCCGGCGCGCGGATCGAGCTCGGCGCCCCGTTCTCGATCCTCGACGTGCCGCAGATCGAACAGATCCACATGTTCTTCCACGCGACCATGCTCGGGCCGGAGCTGGACCCGGGCCCCGAAAGCCTGGAGGCGAAGCTGTTCACGGAGGACGAGATCCCCTGGGACTCGCTCGCCTTCCGCACCGTGTCGCAGACCCTGCGCTGGTTCTTCGAGGACCGGCGCGCGGGCAGCTACCGGCTCCACATGGAGACCATCCGCTATCAGCCCCGTCCCCAGGGCTGAGGCCGCCGCCCCGGGCATGCGCCTCGCCTGGATCGAACCCGGCCAGCCTCTTCCTCCGGCAGACCGCGCGATGCGCGAGCCGAACGGGCTGCTCGCCGCCGGACGCGACCTCGACGCCCGCCGGCTGCTGGAGGCCTACCGCCAGGGCATCTTCCCCTGGTACGAAGAAGGCCAGCCGGTGCTGTGGTGGTCTCCGGACCCTCGGATGGTGCTGCACCTGGACGAGCTCCGCATCACGCGATCGTTCGCGAAGGTGCTCAGGCGGATTGCCCGGGAGCAGCGCTGGCGGCTGACGCTCGACCGCTGCTTCGAGCGCGTGATGCGCGCATGCGCCGCGCCGAGGGACGGCCAGCCCGGAACCTGGATCACCGGGGACATCGTCGCCGCCTATTCGGAACTGCATCGCCTGGGCCATGCGCACTCGGTCGAGGTCTGGGAGGGGGAGACGCTCCAGGGCGGGCTCTACGGCGTTGCGATCGGCCGGATGTTCTTCGGGGAGTCGATGTTCTCGAGGGTTCCGGAGGCCTCGAAATATGCGCTGGCCTCCCTCGCGGCGACCCTCCGGAAGGCCGGTTTCACCGTGATAGACTGCCAGCAGAACACCCGTCACCTGGCCTCGTTCGGTGCCCGAGAGATCGACCGCGCGACCTTCCTCCGGGTGGTGGCCGAGCGCTGCGCGCTGCCCGCGCCCGACTGGTCCTGCATGTCACCAGAAGTTCCCGACGCATGAGCCACCTGAAGGAACTGCCGTTCTCGACGCTGCAGTTCTACGCGACGGCCCCCTATCCCTGCAGCTACCTCCCCGGCCGGCAGGCACGCTCGCAGGTGGCGACGCCCAACCACCTGATCAACGCCGACGTGTATGCCGAGCTGGTCCGTGCCGGCTTCCGTCGCAGCGGCGTGTTCACCTACAGGCCGCACTGCGACGGCTGCCGCGCCTGTGTGCCGGTGCGCGTGCCGGTGCGGGAATTCCGCCCGACGCGCAGCCAGCGCCGGGCCTGGAAGGCCCACCAGGGCCTGCGCGTGCTGGTTGCGCGCGCCGCGTTCTCCAGGGAGCACTACGGGCTCTACCTCCGCTACCAGGCTGCCCGGCATTCGGGCGGCGGCATGGACCACGACAGCCGCGAGCAGTACGCGCAGTTCCTGCTGCAGAGCAAGGTCAACACGCGGCTGGTGGAGTTCCGCGAGGCGGACGGCACGCTGAGAATGGTCTCGATCGTCGACCTGCTCGACGACGGCCTGTCCTCGGTCTACACCTTCTACGATCCCGACGTCCCCGGCGCCAGCTACGGCACCTTCAACATCCTCTGGCAGATCGAGCAGAGCCTGCGGCTCGAGCTCCCGTGGCTCTACCTCGGGTACTGGATCGCCGAGAGCCCGAAGATGGCCTACAAGGCCCTCTTCCGCCCGATCGAGCAGCTGCAGGGCGGCGTCTGGCAACGGATGCCGGAGCCTGCGCCCACCAATTCCCCAGCCTGGGACGCCGCGGCGCCCGGCACGACTCCGACATGAGCCTCTATTCCCTGGCGCGCCCTGCGCTCTTCGCGATGGACCCCGAGCGGGCGCACGAATTCACCCTCGGCGCCATCGACCGCGCAGCCGCCTGCGGCGCGCTCTCGCTCGTCGCCGGTCCGGCGGTCGACGATCCGGTCGACGTGATGGGCCTGCGCTTTCGCAACCGCGTCGGCCTCGCCGCGGGGCTGGACAAGAACGGCGCGCACATCGACGCCTTCCATGCGATGGGCTTCGGCTTCGTCGAGGTGGGAACCGTGACCCCGAAGCCGCAGCCCGGCAATCCGCGCCCGAGGATGTTCCGGCTGCCGCAGCGCCATGCGCTGATCAACCGGATGGGCTTCAACAACGAAGGCGTCGAGGCCTTCGTCGCCAACGTGCGGCGCGCCCGCTCCTCCTGCACGCTTGGCCTGAACATCGGCAAGAACGCCGCCACCCCGATCGAGCGCGCAACCGACGACTACCTCGCCTGCCTGGAACGCGTCTACCCGCTGGCCGGCTACGTGACGGTGAACGTCTCCTCGCCCAACACCAGGAACCTGCGGCAGCTGCAGGGCGGCGACGAGCTCGACGGAATGCTGGCCGCGCTCAGGGAGCGCCAGCTGCGGCTGGCGGACCAGCATCGGCGCTACGTCCCGATGGCGCTCAAGATCGCCCCCGACCTGGACGACGCCCAGGTGGAGGAGATCGCCGACAGGCTGACCCGGCACTCGATCGACGGGGTGATCGCCACCAACACCACGATCTCGCGCGAGGCGGTGGCCGGGCTGCCGCACGCCGACGAGGCGGGCGGCCTGTCCGGCGCGCCGGTCCTCGAGGCCTCGAACAGGGTGATCCGCGCGCTGCGCGCGCTGCTGCCGCCCGGCTTCCCGATCATCGGCGTCGGAGGCGTGATGTCGGGCGAGGACGCGGTGTCCAAGGTGCGGGCCGGCGCCAGCCTGGTCCAGGTCTACACCGGCCTGGTCTATCGCGGGCCGGCTCTGGTGCGCGAGTGCGCGCTGGCGCTGCGCCGGGAGGCGGCGCAGCAGGCGCGCGCCGCGCATCGACCGGACCCGGCGCCGG
>JBKHVS010000034.1:0-22943 GCA_046569945.1 Gammaproteobacteria bacterium
TCATCGCGCGCGACATCGCGTTGCGCGCGTCGGGGCGGTTCAGCGTGATCGTCAGCACGCCTTCGTCGAGCTCGGCGAGCAGGTCCTGGGTTCCGGTGTCGATCGTCCGCGATGCCATCTTCGTGTCTCCTCTGGTTGGGTCTTGCCGGGCCACTCTAGGTGAGGGCGGCCGCGCGCGTCAATTTGCTTATCGCGGTGTCCGACATGCGTGCGTCCCGGGCGCTGGCGGGGCATGGTTGCGTCCCCAGAACGCAACCTGCAACCGGAAGACACCGAAATGAGATCCACCGCCATTGCCCTCGGCCTCGCCCTCGCGGCGCTCGCTGCACACACGGGCGACGCCGTCGCCGAGGGCTTCGCGCCCTACGGCACTGCACGGGTCGACATGCATCCGATGGCACGCACCGACGTGGTGTTCGACGTCAACTATGCGGACCCGAAGCAGCTGAACGTCCTCTACAACTTCATCGTCAACACGCGGCGCGAGACCCGCGGGAACGTCGTGGTGGTCACGCACGGGCCGGAGCTTCGCGCGTTCGCGAAGGAGAACTACGAGAAGTACCAGGGGGTCGTCGACCGCATGGCGGAGCTCGCCAAGGAAGGGGTCGAATTCAAGATGTGCAACAACGCGCTGCGCGCCGCGGGCTTCCAGCCCGACGACATGCACGGCTTCGTCACGGTGGTGCCGGCGGGCTTCGCGGAACTCGTGCACTGGCAGGGCAAGGGCTACCAGTACGTGAACCCGCTTCCTCTGCCGGTGCGGGACGTCCGCTACCTCGACCAGCCGCGCAAGCAGTAGGGCGGAGCAGGTCGGCGCAGCGCCGGCCCGGCGGCGGGACCGGTCGGCGCCGGCTCAGGGCCGGACAGGCGGGTGGGCCGCCGGGCGGGATCCCATGCGCCAGCGGTTGCCGCCCTGGGTCTTGGCGAGGTACATGGCCGCGTCGGCGCAGCGGATCAGCTCCTCGCCGGTATCGCCGTGCTCCGGAAACAGGCTCACGCCCACCGACATCGAGAGCGCGATCGAACCGTCGCGCCAGGAGATGGGGGCGCGCACCGCCTCGAGCAGCGCCTGGGCGACGCGTTCGACGTCGTGGGCCGAAACGATGCCGGTGAGGATCACCAGGAACTCGTCGCCGCCGAGGCGCGCGACCAGGTCGGACTCCCGGATCGCAGTGCGCAGCCGCCTGGCCACGGCGCAGAGCAGCGCGTCGCCGGCATCGTGGCCCAGGGTGTCGTTGACCGGCTTGAACCCGTCCAGGTCGACGAACATGACCGCGACCCCCTGGCCCTGCCGGCGCGCCTGCGCGATGGTCCGGGGCAGGTAGTCGTTCAGGTGGAGCCGGTTGGGCAGTTCGGTCAGCGGGTCGTGCAGCGCGAGGAATTCGATGCGTTCCTGCGCCTGCTTGCGGGCGGTGATGTCGCGGACCACCACCAGGCGCTGCTCGTCGCCGGGGCGCCCCATGTCCTTGCCGACGAGCTCGACCGGGATCGCGCGGCCGTCCCTGTGCAGCGCCTCCGCCTCGAAGGCTTCCTCGTCGCGCGACTGCACGTGCCTGTAGACGGTCGAATGCCAGCGGGCGGGGACGAATTCGAGCGTCTTGCGGCCGATCAGTTCGTCGGCCGGAAATCCGAGCAGGCGGACCAGCGCCTCGTTGACGTCGATGATCACGCCGTCGCGATGGAAGAGGATCCCCTCGCTGCTCGCGTACATGAACTTGCGCAGGCGCTCCTCGCTGTCGCGGATCGCACGCTCCGCCATCCAGTGGTCGGTGATGTCGTTGATGAGGACGACCGCGCCGAGCTGCGGCCCCTCATCGGCGAAGTGCGGGACCAGGCTGACCTCGATGATCCGCTCGGCGCCGTCCGGAAGTACCTGCCGACGCACGTACCGAACCTCGTTTCCCCTGCGCACCGCGTCCACCTGGGGCTCGATCATCGCCCAGGCCTGCTCGCCGATGGCCTCCCGGACGGTCTTGCCGAGGCTGGTCTCGGGGGTCCAGCCGTTGTACTCGGCATAGCGGCGGTTGGCGAAGCGGCAGCGCAGGTTGCCCCAGTCGTAGTAGGCCATCAGCGCAGGCACGGAGTCGGCAACCAGCCGGAGCATCGAGCCGGGGACTTCGGATGTGTTCGCTTCGGTGGCATCGGGCTCGGGCATCTCGCAGTTCCTGTCCGCCTGGCATCGCATCTTCGGCTGGCGCGGCAGATCGTAGCTTAGCCGGGAACGGACGGCGGTTCCGGGCCGACGGCCGGCGGGTGCGTTCTGTTCGGTCGGCAGCGCTGCCGGTGCGGGCAGTGCCCCGGGCCGGCCAGCTCGTCCGGCAGAAGTTGCGTCAGGGTGGCGGCTTCGAAGGCGAGTTGGAGGTGGTCGAATGGCAGGCGCTCGACCCGCACCGGACCTTCGAGCGGGAGCCCTTCCTGGCCTGGCTGGCGGCCGTGCTCGCGGCCCGCGAATGCCCGGGCGCGAGGATCGAGGTCGGGCCCGCGGGCATCCACTTCTTCGAGCGTCCGGCCGCGGGCGCGCAGGCAGGCTAGGATCGGGGGGCGCGCCGCGCGCGATCGATCCACGCGCCACACAGGAGATTCATCGATGTCCAGCATCGGATACCATGAACCGGCCGACGAGCTTTCCGACGAGACCAAGGACATGCACCGCGCGATCGTCTCGCTGATGGAAGAGCTCGAGGCGGTCGACTGGTACAACCAGCGCGCCGACGCCTGCAAGGATCCGGAGCTCAAGGCGATCCTGGTCCACAACCGGGACGAGGAGAAGGAGCACGCGGCGATGGTCCTCGAGTGGATCCGCCGCAGGGACGCCTCGTTCTCCAAGGAACTGCAGGACTACCTGTTCACCGACAAGCCGATCGCGCACGGCTGATCGGTCTTTCCCGCACGCGGCACGCGGCGCGGACGCGCGCCCGGCGGGCCGTGCTTGCGTCGACGGAGGCGGAAATGCTGACCCGGGAGTTCGCCGAGAGCTTCGCGCGCGAGTGGATCGAGGCCTGGAACAGCCACGACCTGGAGCGCATCCTCTCCCACTACGCGGAGGATTTCACGATGGCCTCGCCGCGGATCGCGGTGGTGGCCGGCGAACCCTCCGGCGTCCTGCGGGGCCGCCAGGAGGTGGGAGCCTACTGGCGCAAGGCGCTGGCGCTCGCTCCGGAGCTGCGCTTCGAGCATGTCGCAACGCTGGTCGGAGCCGAGAGCATCGTCATCCATTACCGCGGCGTGCGCGGGCCGGCTGCCGAGGTCTTCTTCTTCGATGCCTCCGGGCGCGTGACGCGGGCCGCCGCGCACTACGAATAGGGCCGCGTCCCGGGCCGGCGCGCCGGCCGGCCCCGGGCCCCCTGCCGGCCCGTTCTGCGGCCCGTTCTGCGGCCCGTTCTGCGGCCGGTTCTGCGGCCGGTTCTGCGGCCGGTTCTGCGGCCGCCGCGTTTCCCGGAACGCGGCGGTCAGCGCGGCCGCGCCGCGCCGGGGGATTCGCCGCGACAATGCCCGCTGTCCCACTCACCGGTTGCGCGCTCATGATCGCGGCAGGAGCCATCGCAGCATCGACGCCTCGCGGGCGCGGCCCGTGCGCACGAGCCCGCTGCCCGGCACCGGCATGACGCCGCCGATCACGCCGGAGCGCCGGGCCCAGGCCAACCGGGTCGGCATCCTCTGGATGCTGCTGGCGGTCACCGCCTTCATCTGCAACGACGCGCTGATCAAGAGCCTGGGCGAGCGGCTGCCCACGGCGCAGATGATCGTGGTGCGCGGGGTGATGGCGATCACGCTGATCCTGCTGGTGGCCTGGCGCATGGGGGCGCTTGCGCGCATCGCGGACGTGGCCCGCGGCTGGGTGCTGCTGCGCGCCGGCTGCGAGGGCATCGGCACCTTCATGTACCTGGCTGCGCTCTATCACCTGCCGCTGGGCAACGCCACGGCGATCAATCTGTCCTCGCCGCTCTTCATCGCGCTGCTTGCGGTGCTCTTCCTCGGCGAGCGGGTGGACCGCGCGCGCTGGCTCGCGATCGGCGCCGGCTTCGTCGGCGTGCTGCTCGTGATCCAGCCGCGGGCCGACGGCTTCAACTTCTACGCCTGGCTGTGCCTGCTGTCGACGCTGGTCTATTCGATGCGCGACCTGCTGACACGGAAGATCCCCGAGGGCACGCCTTCCATCCTGGTCACGCTGGCCACCGCCGGCGTGGTCTGGCTGATGGCCGGTGGGGTCCTCGCGGTGGAGGGCTGGCAGCCGATGGGCTGGGGCGACGTCGCGCTCCTCGGCCTGGCCGCGGTCTGCCTTGCCACCGGCTACCACTCGGTGATCTCCGCCACCCGCCACGCCGAGATCTCCGTCGTGGCGCCGTTCCGTTACGTGAGCCTGTTCTGGGCGCTGCTCATCGGCTACCTGGTCTGGGGGGACGTCCCCAACGGGCTGGCCTGGGCCGGCATCGGGCTGCTGCTCGCTGCCGGGCTGTTCATGCTGCGCCAGCAGCGCACGCAGGCCCGCGCGGCGGCACGCGAGCGCAGCGGACAGGGGGCCTGAAGGCCTATCATCGCGGGATCCGGACCCACCCCGAGGACGCCCGTGCCGACGCTCCCGGCCGAATGGATCGAGCACTTCCCCCGTCTGACCTCGTACCGCCTGGGCGCATGCGACCCCGAGGGCAGGCCCAGCGTCTGCCGCGCGCTTGCCGCGCAGCTGCTCGCCGACGGCCGGGTCAGGGTCCTGATGACCGGCGATGCGGGGCCGCGGGTGCTCGATGCCATCCGGGCCACGGGGCAGGTGGCGGCGCTGATGGTGTCTCCGGAGACCAACCGGACGCTGCACATGAAGGGGCGCGATGCGGTGGTCGAGCGCGTGGATGCCGGCTGTGACGCGCTGCTGGCAGAGCGGCGCGCGGCGCTGGTGAATTCGCTGCGCTCCGACGGCTTCCTCCCGGATGCGCCGCTGATCGCGGACTGGTACGCGCCGCGCGAGGGCGACCTGTACTCGATCACCTTCACCCCCTGGGGCGCGTGGAACCAGACGCCGGGGCCGGGGGCGGGGGCGCCGGTGGAGCTGCTGCCGTGAGCACGCCCTCGGGCGAACGGTCCTGGCTGACCCTGCGCGACGTGCGCCGCATCCTGGACGGCGTCATCCCTCCTTCGATCTGCAGCGTCTCGGCCGACGGCGTGCCGCATGCGAACCTGCTGTCGCACGCCGAGTACGTCGACGAGGAACACGTTGCGCTGAGCTTCCAGTTCTTCAATCGCAGCAGGGAGAACATCCTCTCCACCGGGCGCGTGGCGCTGATGGCCGAGGACCCGTTCTCCGGCGCAGGGGTGGAGATGCAGCTGCGCTACGTGCGCACCGAGACCGAGGGTCCGGTGTTCGAGCGGCTGCGCGCCAAGCTCGCCGGCATCGCGGCGCACAGCGGCATGGAGCAGGTCTTCCGGCTGCGCGGCGCGGACATCTATCGGGTGCTGGAGGTGCATCGCATCCAGCAGGTGAAGGCGCTGCCCGTGCTCGCCGCCCGCTGCGATCTGGCTGCGGCGGCGCGCGCCGTCTCCCGGCGGCTGGCCGACTGCGAGGATCTGCCGTCGGTGCTGCAGACAACGATGGACGGCCTCGGACAGGACCTGCGGATCGATCACGCGATCCTGTGGCTGCTCGACGAACGGCGCAGCGTGCTGTTCGCGATCGCGAGCCGGGGCTACGCGCAGGCGGGCACCGGGGCCGAGCTGCCCATGGACGACGCCGGGCTGGCCGGCGTCGCACTGCGCGAGGGGGTGCCGATCCGGATCGGGCACATGGCCCGCATGTACCGCTACGGCAGGACGCTCCTCGCGCAGGCCCAGGACCTGGGCATCGAGGCGGCGATGCGCGATGAGATTCCCCTGCCTGGCCTGGAGACTCCGTGCAGCCAGCTGGCGGTGCCGCTGCGCGCGCGCGGGCGCAGCGTGGGGGTGCTGCTGGTCGAGAGCGAAAGCGACCAGTTCTTCGGCTATGACGACGAGGACGCGCTGGCGCTGCTGTGCGCGCAGCTCGCCCAGGCGCTGGTCACCCTGCAGCCGGAGGAGGGCGAGGACGCCCATGCGCCGCGCGCGCAGGGATCCGCGCCTGCGCCTGCGCCGGGCGCTCCTGCCGCCGGCCCGCCGCTGCGCATCCGCCACTACGCCCGCGACGACAGCGTGTTCGTCGACGATGCCTACCTGATCAAGGGCGTCGCCGGCGCCATCCTCTGGAAGGTGGCGAAAGACGCGGTCGCCAGCGGGCGCACCGCCTTCACTTCGCGCGAGCTGCGGCTGGAGGGCAGGCGGCTGCGCCTGCCCGATGTGCAGGACAACCTGGCGGTGCGGCTGCTGCTGCTGCAGCGCCGCCTGGCCGACTGGGCCGGTCCGCTGCAGGTCCGGCGCGTCGGCCGCGGCCAGTACGAACTGGTCACCGACCGGCAGCTGGTGCTGATCGAGGAGGCGTGAGGCTGCGCGGTCGCGCGCAGGGGCAGGGGCGCGGCCCGCGCGCAGGGCATGAGCGGGCCGCGATCCATTGCGTGGCCTACGCCGCGCGCGCCAGCGGCAGGTCCATCGCCTGTGCGAGCTTGGCCCAGTCGCGGGCCGGGAGCTGCGACGCCGCCAGCGCCAGCATTCCCTCGAAGGCCTCCTGCGGCGCGCCCTCGCGCATGCCGGACAGCAGTTCGACGCGCTCCTGGTGGCACAGGTTGCGCAGCATCCACGGTGCGATCAGCGCCATCGCCTCGGGCGGGATCGTGGCGACCAGTCCGGCCTCGATCGCCGCGAGCTCCTCGTCGGTGTAGGCCTCCCGGAGCGCGGCGTTGTGCGCCGTCTCCTCATGGTTCATGTGCACGAAGTTCGCAGCGATGAAGAGCGCGAGTTCGAGGTGGAGCGCGTGGCCGGCCCGCTGGCGCGCGGCGCCCCGGAGCCGCTCGACCTCGGCCGCCGCGCTGCGCAGCTCGCGGAGCTCCTCGAGGTGATGCTCGTGTTCGCCCGCCACCCGGCTGCTGACGCCGGGCCGGCGCGCCTCGATGGCCGGGTGCACGAAGACGTTCTCGTCATGCACGTGGACCTCGCAGATCGCCAGCAGGTCGGCCAGCTGGGCCAGTGCCCTGCCGGAGTCGACCTCGTCCTCCCAGTCGCAGCGGCCGACCAGCGTCAGCGTGTCGCTCATGAAGGCGCGCAGCGCCTTGTGGATGCCTGCGTACATGTCGTACCTGGGGGTGGCGCAAGCCGCCGCTGCCACGCGTGAAACGATGTCCATTGTCGAAGCTCCTGGGTGTGCGTTGCCGCGTCGCGGCACCTGCCGGACGCGTTCGAGGAGTCTAGGGACGCGGGCATCCGCCGTTTCCTAAAACTTCATTCACGGATCGCTAAGTAAATGCTAAGCATCGCCGCGTGTGCAAAGATGTCGCGGCAATCCCGGCAAATGCGAACGAGACAAGAGGAGACGACGTCCCATGAGCTTCGACACCCCGCTGGCCCTGTGCGGCCCCCTGCGCAAGCCGCTCCAGATGCTCGCCGACCAGGAGTACGGCGGCCACGCCTCCATCCATGACGATTCGATGGCGGAGAAGCTGGGCTTCAGGGCGGGGCCGATCGAAGGGCCCACCCACTTCAGCCAGTTCGCGCCGCTGATGGCCAGGCTCTGGGGGCAGGCCTGGTTCGAGCGCGGCTGCATGTCGGCGCACTACCAGAACATGGTGGTCGAGGGCGAGGAGGTGAGGGCCTTCGTCGAGATCCCGGCCGAGGGCGCCGCCATGACCCGCGCCTGGGCGCAGAAGGCCGACGGCACGCCGGTCCTCGAGGCCAGCGCCAGCCTCGGGCCCGGCCACGGGCAGACCTTGCTCGATCAGCGGATGGCGCAGCTGCGCCCGCCGCAGCGCCTGGTGATCCTGGCCGACCTGTCGGTCGGGATGAAGGGCGCCGAGGACGAACTGGTGCGCATGGATCCGGATCAGCACATGGGCAATCTCTATCCCTTCTCGCTGAACCAGAAGCTCGCCAAGATCACCGAGCCCTCCCCCTGGTACTCCGACCCGGCTTCCACGCCCTGGGGCAGGGCGATCATCCCGATGGAGATGGTCAGCGTGCTTGCCGAGTATTCGAACCGCAGCGCGCGCTTCCCCGTGAAGGGGCCTGCGGTGGGCCTGTTCGCCGACCAGGAGATCCGCATGGTGGACGGGCCGCTGTTCGTCGGGCAGGACTACCTGATCCGGCACGAGATCGTGGCCCTCTCCGAGAGCAAGCGCACCGAGTCCTACTGGGTGCGCTCGAAGATCTTCGATCCCGACGGCCAGCGGCTGCGTGCGGAGGTGCTGCTCAACCACGCCACGCTCAAGCATTCCTACGCGGGCTACGAGGACCTTGCGTGAAGGTGCGCCGGATCGCCGGGGCCCTGGGCGCCCTCATCGAGGGCGTGGACCTGCGCGCGCCGCTGACCGAGGCGCTCGTCCGCGAGATCCGCGCGGCGTGGCTCGATCACCTGGTGGTCTTCTTCCGCGACCAGCCGCTGAGCCCGGAGCAGTTCATGCGCTTCGCGCGCGCCGTCGGCGAGCCGGTCGAGTATCCCTTCGTCAAGGGGATGCCCGGGTTCCCGGAGATCATCGAGGTGGTGAAGCTGCCGCACGAGCGGGTCAACTTCGGCGGCATCTGGCACACCGACACCGCCTACCTCGAGGTGCCGCCGATGGCCTCGCTGCTCCTTGCCCGCGAGGTGCCGCCCTACGGCGGCGACACGCTCTGGGCCAACCAGTACCTGGCCTACGAGGCGCTGTCGCCCGGCATGCGGCGCATGCTGGACGGGCTGGTGGGGGTCAACAGCTCGGCCAAGGCGGACGTGTCGCGCACTCGCGAGGACCGGGTGCGCGACCATGGACAGCAGGAGGCGCCGCGCGAGTACCTGGCGGAGCACCCGGTGGTGCGCACCCATCCCGAGACCGGCCGCCGCGCGCTCTACGTGAACGTCGCGCACACGCTGCGCTTCCGGGACATGAGCGAGGAGGAGAGCGCGCCGCTGCTGCGCTTCCTGCACGAGCACCAGGTGCGGCCGGAGTTCACCTGCCGCTTCTCCTGGGAGCCCGGATCGCTGGCGCTGTGGGACAACCGCTGCACGCTGCACAACCCGGTCAACGACTATCACGGCTTCCGGCGCGAGATGCACCGGATCACGCTGGCCGGAACGCGCCCGGCGTGAGCGTGCCGCTGGTGACGGGACGATCGGGGACGTCGCGGTGAGCCACCGGGTCTTCGTCTACGGCACCCTCAAGGAGGGTTTCCCGAATTTCCGCGTCAACCGCGGCGCGCGGCTGGCCGGCGAGTTCGTCACCGTGGAGGCCCATCCCCTCTACGTGCTCGGGCGCTGCCCGGTGCCCTGGCTCCTGGAGCTGCCCGGCGAAGGACATCCGGTCCGGGGACAGGTGTTCGAGGTGGACGACGCGGCGCTGGCGGCGATGGACGAGCTGGAGATGGTGTCGGTGCCGGGCTGGTACGTGCGCCGGCGCATCCGGGTGCGCCCCGCGGAGCCGGCACGGGGTGCGCCGATCGAGGCCTTCGTCTACTTTGGCTGCGCTTCCAGGCTCGCCGAGGTCCCGGTGCACGGGGGACCGATCGCCGAGTACACGCTCGCGGACGCGGCCGGGTATCGCGACGGCGAGCTCTGATCGTCTGCGCGAGGGCGTTTCCGACGTGCGCACCCTGGGCCTGTGCCTCTTCGAAACCGCGATCGGGCGATGCGCGCTGGCCTGGAGCGTCGACGGACTGACCGGGGTGCAGCTGCCGGAGGCAGACGAGGCCGCCACGCGCGCGCGGATGCGGGCGCACTTTCCCGGCGTCGATGAGCGCGAGCCGCCTCCGGAGGTCCGCGAGGCGATCCGGCGGATCGCGGCGGCGCTGCGTGGCGAGCCCGACGACCTGCGCTCGATCCGTCTCGACGAGACCGGCGTCGGTGCCTTCGCGCGGCGCGTCTACGCGCTGCTGCGCGAGCTGCCCTACGGCGCCACGACCACCTACGGGGAGCTCGCGGACCGGCTGGGCGAGCCGGGCGCAGCGCGCGCGGTCGGCCGCGCGCTCGGCGACAACCCCTTTGCGCCGGTGGTTCCCTGCCACCGCGTGCTGGCTGCCGGAGGAGGCTCCGGGGGCTTCTCGGCGGCAGGGGGCGTGCGCACCAAGCTGCGCATGCTCGCGATCGAAGGAGCCCGTTTCGGGGCGCAGCCCGGTCTGTTCGACGCGTGACGCGCGACGGTGCACCCGGCAGGGATTAACATTCCCGCTGTCGAGGGGAGGGAGGATGTCGTGGTGGTTCGGGTCGTGAGGCTCGGCAGCGCGCGCGTCGAAGGCGAGGGCACCCGGATCGGGACGGTGCGGCGCCCGCCGCGCGGGGTGCCCAGGGGCGAGTTCGCTTCCGGCAACTGGTACGACGTCTGGTATCCGGAGCTGTCGCCGGCCGCCGAGACCGTGAAGCTGGCCCAGCAGGCGCGAACCCCGGAGGAATGGCGCGCATTCATGAGCCGGTATCGCGCGGAGATGGCTGCGCCGGACCGCAGCCGAACCCTCGACCTGCTCGCTGCCCTGTCGCAGCATGCCGATTTCTCGGTGGGCTGCTACTGCGAGGACGAGTCGCGATGCCACCGTTCGGTGCTGCGCGAACTGCTCGCGCAGCGCGGTGCGAAGCTGGCGTGAGCCATCCATGATCGGCGTCTTCGATTCGGGGGTCGGCGGTCTGTCCGTGCTGCGCGAGATCCGCATGCAGCTGCCCGGCGAGTCCCTCGTGTACGTGGCCGATTCGGGACACGCTCCCTACGGCGACCGCTCCACGCAGTACATCGAGGCCCGCGCAACCGCGATCGTCGAGTTCCTCGTCGGGGCCGGTGCCCGTGCCATCGTGATCGCCTGCAACACGGCGACCGTGGTCGCGGCGAGATCGCTGCGCGCCTGGTGCCCGGTGCCCATCGTGGCGATGGAGCCGGCCATCAAGCCGGCAGTCGCGCTCACGCGCAGCGGCGTGGTCGGCGTGCTCGCCACGCGGCGCACGCTCGAAAGTCCCAGCGTGGCCAGGCTCTGCGAGCTGCACGGGCCCGCGACGCGGATCCTGCTGCAGCCCTGTCCGGGCCTGGTCGACCGGGTGGAACGCGGAGACCTGGAGGGCACGGCCACCCGAGGCCTGCTCCAGTCCTACCTCGATCCTCTGCTGTCCGCGGGCGCCGACACGCTGGTGCTGGGCTGCACCCACTACCCCTTCCTCGCGCCAGTGATCCGCGAGCTCGCCGGTCCGGGCGTGTCGATCGTCGATCCGTCCGCAGCCGTGGCGCGCGAGCTCGGCAGGCGCCTGGTCCAGGCCGCGGCGCCCGGCGCCCTCCTGGTACCCGGGCCGGCCGGGACCGAGCGTTTCTACACCAGCGGACCGCTGCCGGGCGCGCGGGAGCTCATGGGCGCGCTGTGGGGCCGGGAGATCGAGCTCGCGCCGCTGCCGCTGGTCTGCGCATGAAAGCGCCCTCCGACCGTGCGGCCCAGGATCCGCGGCCGAAGCCGAACGCGCGTTGCCCGGTGTGCGGAGGCCCCAACGGCTGCGCGCCGGCCGCCTGCGGCAGCTTCGACGTCGACTGCTGGTGCTCTTCGGCGGTCATCGGCCCGGCAGCGCTCGGGCGCGTGCCCGAGGCGCTGCGCGGGGAGGCCTGTCTCTGCCCCCGTTGCGCGGGCGTGCCGCCGCGCCGTTGAGCCGGCGGCCTGCTTACCAGCCCCAGAGGAGCCGGCGGGCGATCCAGCCGGTCTGGCCGCCCGGGATGCGGACGCGCACCCAGTCGGCGCGCCGGCCAAGGGTGCGCAGCACCTCGCCGTACTCGGCCTTGCCGACCACGCGGTGGTTCGTGCCCGGGCCGCTGCGCAGATTCACGATCTTCGACTTGACCACGTGATGCGGTTTCTTCGCCGTGAGCGGGCGGTACACCCAGCCTTCGTCGTTCTCGAAGTCGCGCACCTTGTACCACTGCCCCTGCTGGCCGATCACCAGCAGCGGGTAGCCGGCGCTCAGGGTCCAGAGGGCGGGGTGACGGGTGCTCGCGCCGGAGCGCATGTTCACCTCGGGGCGGTCGATGCTGACCATCTGGCGGGCATCGGCCGCGGAGGCGGCGAGGATCAGGAAGGCGGAGAAAAAGAGGCCGAACAGGGAACGCGACAGGCTCATCGGGAGTCCTCGGGGGCAGGCTGGAGCGGGCGCGTGCGGCGGGCCGCTCCGGGACGCAGGTGAATCGCCCGGCGCCTGCAGCAGCCCGGATCGGGGGCAGGACGACGGCGCGTACGCGCCGGTGCCGGGCGGGCGAGAGCCCTGCACGAAGCTTGCGGGGCGTCTCGGACGCGTCCGCTCGGGCGGTGCAGGGCAGGGCCGTATTTTAGCGCGATGCCGCGGCCCGGTCCTTCTGCCGCCGGGTGTATCGTTCCGTCCTGAGGGGCGTGGATCCCCGTGCCCGCGTGCCGCACCTAGCAGAAGGGAGCGCGATGTCGAGCCTGCGTGAGTTGATCGGAGTGACGCTGCCCATCGTCCAGGCCCCGATGGCCGGCGTCCAGGGCAGCGCGCTCGCCGTCGCGGTATCGAAAGCAGGCGGCCTGGGTTCGCTGCCCTGCGCGATGCTGTCGCCGGAAGCGATGCGCGGGGAGCTCGAGGTGCTCGCCGCCCAGGCGCGCGGCCCCTGGAACGTGAATTTCTTCTGCCACGCGCCGCCCAGGCCCGACGCCGCGCGCGAGGCCGCCTGGCGGGATGCCCTCGCGAGCTGCTACGCGGAGTTCGGCATCGATCCCGCAGGCATTCCGGCCGGGCCCGGCCGCCGGCCCTTCGACGCGGATGCGGCCGACCTGCTCGAGCCCTTCCGGCCGCCGGTGGTGAGCTTCCACTTCGGCCTGCCGTCGCCGGAGCTCCTCGCCCGGGTGAAGTCCTGGGGCTCGAAGGTGATCTCCTCCGCCACCACTGTGGAGGAGGCGCGCTGGCTCGAGGCCCGCGGCGCCGACGCGATCGTGGCCCAGGGGCTGGAGGCAGGCGGTCACCGCGGCAGCTTCCTTTCGGACGACCTGAGCCTGCAGATGGGGACTTTCGCCCTGCTCAGGCAGGTGGTGCGCGCAGTGCGCGTGCCCGTGATCGCGGCCGGAGGGATCGCCGATGCGCCGGGGGTGGCTGCGGCGCTGGCGATGGGCGCAGCGGCGGTGCAGCTCGGCACCGTCTGGCTGCTCTGCCCGGAGGCCGGCACCAGCGCGCTGCACCGGGCGGCGCTTCGCAGCGAAGACGCGCGCCATACGGCGGTGACCAATCTGTTCACCGGCCGCCCGGCGCGCGGAATCGTCAATCGCTTCATCCGCGAGTTCGGCCCGATCAGCCCGCTCGCTCCGGAGTTTCCATTGGCCGCGGCGGCGATGGCGCCGCTTCGCGCTGCCGCCGAGGCGCGCGGAAGCGGCGATTTCTCTCCCCTCTGGTCGGGACAGAACGCGAGCGGCTGCCGCGAGATCGGCGCTGCCGATCTCTTGCAGGAGCTGGCGGGCAGGTCGTGAGGTCCGCCGCCGCATCTCCGCGCGGCTCGGGACGGCGATGCTGCTGCTGAAGGTGCTGCTGGTGCCGGGCTTCCTCGCGCTGGTGACGCTGGCGGGTCGCCGCTGGGGGCCGGCGGCCGCAGGCTGGCTTGCCGGACTGCCGGTGGTCGCCGGGCCGATCCTGTACTTCCTCTCGCTCGAGCACGGCGCTGCGTTCGGCGCGAGCGCAGCCACGGCTTCGCTGGCAGCGATCCTCTCGGCGTTCGCATTCAGCGTCACTTACGGGCGCGTCTGCCGGCAGCGAGGCTGGCAGGGTGCGCTGCTCATCGGGCTGTCTGCCTGGTTCGTCGCCGCGCAGCTGCTGGTGCGGCTGCCGCTGTCCCTGCCCTTGTCCGCCGCGCTGGCCGGGGCGGCGCTGCTGGCCGCGCCCAGGCTGCTGCCGCGCGGCCTTGCCGCCGTGGCCGTGCGCGCCGCACCGGGCTGGGATCTTTGGCTGCGGATGGCCGCCGGCGCGGCGCTGACCCTCGCGGTGACCGGCCTTGCAGCGGGCATCGGGCCGGCCTGGAGCGGAGTGCTCTCCGTCTTCCCGGTGCTCAGCCTGGTGCTGTCGGTGTCGTCGCACCGCGCGTACGGGCCGGATTTCGTCCTTGCACTGCTGCGGGCGATGGCCACCGGCATGTGGTCCTTCGGGGCCTTCTGCCTGGCTCTCGCCCTGGCGCTGCCTCGGATGGGGCTCGTTGCGGCGTTCGCCGCCGCCCTGGCAGCGACGCTGGCGATGCAGTGGCTCACGCGGCGTGCGGGCGGGGGCGGGGCGCGGCCTGCGCCCGGCGCGTCCAGGCCGGGCGCTTCCCAGGCCAACGAAGGCGATGTCCGGGTCCGGCAGGACTAGTCGTCGCGGCCCTTGCGCTTGTCGCCGCCGTTCCCGTTGCCCTTGCCTCCGTCCTGCTTGCCCTGAGCGCCGCGGCGGTCGTCGCGGCGGTCGTCGCCGCGGTCCAGGCGGCGCTCCTCGCGCCGGCGTTCCTCGTAACGCTGGCCGTCGTCGCGACGATCCATGCGGCGCTCCTCGCGGCGGCGCTCCTCGGCGCGCCGGTCGTCGTCCCGCCGGCCGTCATGGCGCCGGTAGTCGTCGCCGCGGTAGGCCTCGCGCTTGCCGCCCGAGTGCTGTTTGCGGTACTGGGGCGAGTACACCTCCTGATACCAGCGCTCTTCCACGAAATAGACCGGCTGGCCGCAGGCGGCGTACTTGGCGCAATGCTTGGCCCAGTCCTTTGCATGGCCGGGGGGGACGCGCAGGTAGATCGGGCGCCGCGAGCCGGCCTGGGGCAGCGGCGACACGATCCTCGGCTCCATGTAGATCAGCCGGGGCTGCGGGAAGTTGCCGATGTCGATGCGGCCGTAGAAGCCCGGCTGCCCGACGCTGACGGAGACCCCGACGTCGGCGGCATGCGCGGGGGCGGCCGCCGCAAGGGCGAGGGCGGCGGCGAGGAAGAAGCGTCTTGTGGCGGTCATGCGGGACTCCGATCGATGTGGCTTGTACCTAGAACGCATGGCCGGCGGTTCCGATGACCCGGCATCGTCGATAATGGAAAGGTGTCCGCCCGTGCGCTTCCCGGGCGACCGGGTTCGCCGGCCGGCGTCCCGCCATCGCAGCACCCTTTTCGGAAGGACCGGAACTTGGCCACCAATTTCTCGTATCGCAAGCGGCAACTGGAGCTGGAGAAGAAACGCAAGAAGGAGGAGAAGCTCAAGCGCAAGCAGGATCGCGCGGCGGGTCTCGGTCCTGACGATGCCGGCGAGCAGCCGCTGGAAGGCGAATCGGCGGAGCAGTCCGGTGAAGCGGCCCAGGCCGACGGGGCCGAGGCAGGCGGTTCCGAGGCCGCGGGCGCCCAGGGCGGGCAGTCCGCCACCGACGCCGGCCGCTCCGGACAGTGATGGCCGCTCCGCTCATCCCCGCAATCCGGGAGGAGGAGGTCGAGTTCTCCGCGATACGCGCGCAGGGAGCGGGCGGACAGAACGTCAACAAGGTTTCCAATGCCGTCCAACTGCGCTTCGACATCCGGGCCTCGTCGCTGCCGGATGAGCTGAAGGCGCGGATGCTCGAGCTCAGCGACCAGCGCATCACCGCCGACGGGGTGGTCGTCATCAAGGCGCAGCGCTTCCGAAGCCTGGAGCGCAATCGCGAGGACGGCCTGGCGCGGCTGCGCGAGATGGTCGCCCAGGCGGCCTACGTGGCCCCGGAACGCCGGCCGACGCGGCCGACGCGCAGTTCGCAGGTGCGGCGGGTCGAGGGCAAGGTCAAGCGGGGGCAGGTCAAGGTGATGCGCGGGCGCGTGGTCGAATGACGCCGGCGGAAGGCCGGGAGGCCGGGGATACGCGTGCGCGGGACGCGGGAGGGGCGCCAGCAGAGGACGTCGCGTCCGCGGGTGGCGCTGGGGCGAGGCGGGCGGGCGGCGCTCCTGCCCGGGTGGCGGTCATCGGAGGCGGGCCGGCCGGCCTGATGGCTGCGGAGGCGCTCGCGCAGGCTGGCGCCGCGGTGGATGTCTACGATGCGATGCCTTCGGTGGGGCGGAAATTCCTGCTCGCCGGCAAGGGCGGGCTCAACATCACCCACTCGGAGCCTGCGCCCGAGTTCCTCTCGCGCTACGGGGAGGCCGCGGCCCGGATCGCGCCGATGCTGGGGGTTTTCGGCCCCTCGGCGCTTGTCGGCTGGGTCCGCGCGCTGGGCGTCGAGACCTTCGTTGGAAGTTCGGGGCGGGTGTTCCCCGAGGGGATGAAGGCTGCGCCACTGCTGCGCGCCTGGCTCCACCGCCTGCGCGAGGCGGGTGTGCGCTTCCACATGCGCCATCGCTGGCGCGGCTGGTCGGATGGAGCGCTGCTCTTCGATTCGCCGGCCGGCGAGGCTCGGATGGGCGCCGATGCGGTCGTGCTCGCCCTGGGCGGCGCGAGTTGGCCGCGGCTGGGCTCCGACGGCGCGTGGGTGCCGCTGCTGGAGGCGCGCGGCGTGCGCGTGGCATTCCTGCGGCCGGCCAACTGCGGTTTCGACGTCGGCTGGAGCGCCCACTTCGCGGGCCGTTTTGCCGGTCATCCGGTGAAGTCCGTGGAGATCTGCTGCGCGGACCCGGACGGACTGGAGCAGCGAAGGCGGGGCGAATTCGTCGTCACCTCCACCGGGATCGAGGGGAGTCTCGTCTACGCCTTTTCTGCAGCGCTGCGCGACCGCATCGACGCGGCCGGGTCGGCGATGCTGCATCTCGACCTCGTGCCGGACCGCAGCGAGGAACGCCTGCGGGAGGCCCTGTCGCGGCCGCGCGGCGGACGCTCTCTGTCGAACCACCTGCGGGTGCGCGCCGGGCTCGAAGGCGTGAAGGCCGCGCTGCTGCGGGAGCTGCTGGACGATGCCACGCTCGCGGACCCCGACCGGCTGGCGCGTGCGATCAAGCGGCTGCCGCTGCGGGTCGCGGCCGCCCGTCCGGTGGCCGAGGCGATCAGCAGCGCCGGCGGCGTGCCCTTCGACGAACTCGACGGGGCAATGATGCTGCGAACGCTGCCCGGCGTGTTCTGCGCCGGCGAGATGCTCGATTGGGAGGCCCCCACAGGCGGCTACCTGCTCACCGCGTCCTTTGCGAGCGGCCTGACGGCGGGCAGGGGCGCCGCCGCATGGCTCGGGCTCGCCCCTGCAACCGATGAACCGGGCACCGAAGGTGCCTCACGACCAGGAGACTGAAGATGGCTGGATCGACCGGGAACGAGATCATCGGCGAGTGGCACCGCGTGGTGCGCGATCGGGACATGGCGGGCATGCGCGCAATGCTGGACGACGAGGTGGTGTTCCACTCGCCGGTGGTGCACACGCCGCAGCGGGGGAAGGCGATCACCGCCAAGTACCTCGAGGCCGCGCTCGGGGTGCTCAACAACGACAGCTTCACCTACCTGCGCGAGATCGTCGGCGAGCGCGATGCGATGCTCGAGTTCTCGACCGAGCTCGACGGTGTCCAGGTCAACGGGGTGGACATCGTGCGCTGGAACGACGAGGGCCGCATCATCGATTTCAAGGTCATGGTCCGCCCGCTGAAGGCGATCGACGCGGTGCACCGGTCGATGGGCGCAATGCTCCAGAAGCTCGCCCGATGAGCCCGGACGGGCCGGGAGCCTGGCCCTATCCGGCGCGGATCGCGCATCGCGGCGCCGGGCTGCTGGCGCCCGAGAACACGCTCGCGGCGCTGCGGCGCGGCGCCGCGCTCGGCTATCGGATGTTCGAGCTCGACGCGAAGCTGTCCGGCGACGGCGCGCTGGTGCTGATGCACGACGAGACCCTGGAGCGGACCACCGACGGCCGCGGCCGCGTCGCCGCGAGCACGCTGGCGGACCTGATGCGGCTCGATGCCGGTTCCTGGCACTCGGCGCCATACGCAGGCGAGGGCGTGCCCACGCTGGCCCGTGCCGCCGCGTGGCTGCGGGCCAATGGCCTTCATGCCAACCTCGAGATCAAGCCCTGCCCGGGCCGCGAGCGGGAGACAGGCGCTGCAGCGGCTATCGAGGCGGCCCGCCTCTGGGACGATGCGGCGGTGCCGCCGCTGCTGTCCTCGTTCTCCACGGAGGCCCTGGAGGCGGCGCGGCGCGCGGCGCCCAGGCTGCCGCGCGCGCTGCTGCTCGAGAAGGTGCCCGGCGACTGGGCCGCGCGCTGCCGGGAACTGGGCTGCGTTGCCCTGGTGGTGCAGGAGGCGGCGCTGGACGAAGCAGCGATCGCGCGGGCGCACGCCGCGAGCCTGCGCGTGCTCGCCTATACGGTGAACGACCCGGCGCGCGCCGCGGTGCTGGCCGCCTGGGGGCTCGACGGACTGATCACCGACGCGGTGGAGCGGATTTCCCCGGACTGAACGGGGGGCGCCGTGGCGCGCGCCGATCCGAGAGCTTCGCTCAGCTGCCCGCGGGTTCCTCGTCAGCCCATTTCCTTGAGCGATCCACCGCGCGCCGCCAGTGGTGCTGCAGCTCCTGGGCGCGGCCCGGGTCCATTGCGGGCTCGAAGACGCGGTCGGCCTTCCAGTTGGCGGCGACCTCGTCGGCGGAGCTCCAGAAGCCGACCGCGAGCCCGGCCAGCGATGCGGCTCCCAGCGCCGTCGTCTCGGTCATCCGGGGGCGGACCACCGGCACCCGCAGCAGGTCGGCCTGGAACTGCATCAGCAGGTCGTTCGCGGTTGCGCCTCCGTCGACGCGAAGCTCGAGCAGCGGCTGGCCGCTGTCCTTCTGCATGGCGTCCAGCACGTCCGCGCTCTGGAAGGCGATCGACTCGAGCACTGCCCGCGCGATGTGCGCACGGGTCGAGCCGCGCGTCAGTCCGACCAGGATCCCGCGCGCATGCGCGTCCCAGTGCGGCGCGCCGAGGCCGGCGAAGGCAGGAACGAAGTAGGCACCGTCGGTGTGCGGAACGCTGGCCGCGAGGGCCTCGACGTCGGCCGAGCGCTGGATCAGCCCGAGGCCGTCGCGCAGCCACTGGACCGCAGCGCCCGCGACGAACACGCTGCCCTCGAGCGCATACCGCAGCCTGTCGTCGCCGCTCGCGGCACGTCCGCGCCAGGCGATCGTCGTCAGCAGGCGATGCCGGGAATGGAGCGGTTCGCTGCCGGTGTTCATCAGCATGAAGCAGCCGGTGCCGTAGGTGTTCTTCGCCATGCCCGGCCGGAAGCATCCCTGGCCGAACAGCGCCGCCTGCTGGTCGCCGGCGATCCCTGCGAGCGGCACCTGCGCGTCGCCGATGCGCACCTCGGCGAGCACCGTGCTCGAGTCGCGGATGGCGGGCAGGCAGGCCCGGGGGATGTCGAGCATCTCGAGCATCGCGTCGTCCCAGTCGCCGGTCTCCAGGTTGGCGAGCAGCGTGCGGCTGGCGTTCGAGACGTCGGTGACGTGGACGGCGCCGTCGGTCAGCTTCCAGGCGAGCCAGCTGTCGATGGTGCCGAAGGCGAGTTCGCCGGCGCGTGCGCGCTCGCGGGCGCCGGGCACTTCGTCGAGCAGCCAGGCCAGCTTGGTGCCCGAGAAATAGGGGTCGAGCAGCAGGCCGGTGCGGCGCGACACCTCGGCCTCGCGGCCCTGCGCCTTCAGTCGATCGCACATCGGCGCGGTGCGGCGGTCCTGCCAGACGATGGCGCGGCCGACCGGCTCGCCGGTCCGGCGGTCCCACAGCAGGGTGGTCTCGCGCTGGTTGGTGATGCCGATCGCAGCGATCTCCGCGGGGCGCACGCGCGCGCGGGCCAGTGCCTCGTAGAGGGTCGCCTGCTGCGTGGCCCAGATCTCGTTGGCGTCATGCTCCACCCAGCCGGGCTGCGGGAAATGCTGTGCGAACTCGCGTTGCGCGACGGCCACCGCATCGCCCTGAGCGTCGAACAGGATCGTGCGCGAACTGGTGGTTCCCTGGTCGATGGCGAGGATGTAGCCGGGCATCGGTGCGGTCCTGGTCGGGGTGTGGCAGCGTCGGTCGGGCAGCAGGACAGCGTCCGCTCGATGCGGCTGCGTCCCGTGGGGCTATCATTACACGAGGCAGGCACATCCATTCTCGAGGGAAAGCAATGGCATTGGCGCAGGAAGAACTGAAGGCACTCGAACGGGCGCTGGCATCGAGGGCGCGCAGGCTGCGGGGCGAGGTGTCCGAGAAGCTGGAGGACGCGGCCGACGATGCGGGCGGAATGAACGCCGGCGGCGACTATGGCGACCAGGCCTTCGCGTCGGGCGAGAGCAGCCTCGATCTGGCGGAGGCGGGGCGCGACCTCGCGGAGCTGCGCGCGATCGACGCGGCGCTCGCCGCAATCGGCGAGGGCAGCTACGGGATGTGCAGCAGCTGCGGCGATGAAATCCCGGAGGAGCGGCTGCGCGCGCAGCCGCTCGCGCTGCGATGCGTCCCCTGCCAGGAGCGTTTCGAGCGCCAGGGCGGGCAGCAGTCGTCTTCGATCTGAGCGGGCCTCAACCGAACCTTCCATGCACGAACCAGCCCTGCCGGCCGTCGAGGTCGGCAAGGCGCTGGCGATAGATCCAGAGCATCCGTCCGGTCTCGTCGGCAGCGATGAAGTAGTCGCGCTGGACGATCTCGCCGTCCCACCAGCCGCTCTCGATCCGTTCGGGGCCCGCCAGCAGCGCGAGCGGCCCCTCCGACCAGGGGCGTCCCTGCCGCTCGGGCAGCGCCAGGGGCCGCGACAGGAGCCAGAGCGGGCGCGGCAGCCCGCCGTCCCGGAGCGTCATGCCGTGGCCGCGCGTCCCGGGGAACGAGTCCACGGTCTCGAAGCGATGCGCCATCTCCGGGCGATGGTCGGCCGCCACCCTCATGCGCTGGACCTGCTCGCGGCCCAGCCGCGCCTGGAGCCGTTCGATCAGCCGCCCGAGTTCCTCGCGGACCGCTGCGGGCATCGGGAACAGTGAGCCGTCGGGCGGGGCCAGCGCCACCACCTCGTCGCAGCGCAAGACCAGCGTGTGCACCGGCGCGGGCAGACGCCCGGCCCCCAGGGTCTCGCGCAGCACGCCCAGCAGGCGCGAGGCATCCCGGCTGGCTTCGGCCAGGCGGACGGAGAACACGCTGGCGGGCAGGTCGTCGTGCTCGCCGTGCAGCTCGAAGACGCTGACCGCGGCCTGGCGGGCGCCGAGCCATCCGGTCAGCTGGGCGACCAGCCTGCGGGCCGCGTGCAGCAGGGCCTCGGCGCTGGCGACCTCCGCCAGCAGCTCGAGCCGGGCGTGGAAGACCCTGGGCGCCTCGAACCACCGGTGCGCCTCGGGCTCGCGGCCGAAGGCGCGATCCAGCTCCGACAGCAGCGCGCTGCCGAAGCGGCGTGCCAGCCCTGCACGCGGCAGCGCGCAGAGGTCTCCGACGGTGCGGGCGCCGACCGATTCCAGCGCGTCCAGGTGCGGCCGGGCCTGCTCGAGCAGGCCGGCGGGCAGGGCCGCCAGTTGCTCCCGCATCCGCGCATCGGTGCCAGGGCGCGGTCCGTCCCGGTGGCGGGCCAGCAGCCAGGCTCCGGCAGCCACCGGGGCGCAGGCGATCTGCGCGCTCAGACCCTGCTCCGAGAGTCCGTCGCGGATGCGTGCGAGCAGCGCCTCCAGTCCCCCGAAGAGCCGCAGGCTGGGTTCCACCTCGAGCAGCAGGCCCAGCGGGCTTGCCGATGCCTGCCTGCCGGAATCATGGATTTCCGGCGTGCCGGCCTGCAGGCAGACCGAGGGCGTGAACTGCAGCGCCCAGCAGGCAACCTGACGGAGCGCTTCGTGCTCCCGCGCCTCGTCGCGCTCGATCAGCAGCAGGCCGGGCGCCAGCGCCAGGGCAGTGGCGCGCCGGATGCCCGGCTGGACGCCCAGCGCCCGGGCCTGTGCATTGGCCTGCAGCACCGTGAGCCGGCCGCAGACCGCGACCGGCTCACGGTCGGCTTCGGGGCAGCGCACCGCCTCGCTGGAGAGGCGAGGAAGGTAGATGGCCAGCCAAAGCATCCGTAAGGCCTTCGGACGGGTCGATGCCTGTGGCCGCCGCGCACACGGGAGTTCCGTGCTGCGGTCCCGGTCAGTTCAGCGTCAGGGGGCGGCCGGGACCAGGGCCGGCGTGCGCCGTGGCGAGCGAATGCTCGACGGCTGTCTGCCGCGCCTGCCGGGGGCGCAAGCCGATCGCGGCCACGGGTTGCGGCAGCCCGAGCAGCAGCGGCGAGGCCAGCACCGGGCCGCGCCGCTTGAGCAGTTGCACGGACAGCTGCTGCTCGGGCCGTGGCGTGAGCAGCAGCCGCAGCGGCGCGGGCGATGGCTCGAACTGCGCCGCCAGCGGACGGAACAGGAAGGCCGGCCCCTGCGCGCCCTGGGCGGCCAGCTGCATGCGCCTGAGATGCTCGGGCCGGGTGCGATCCTGGGGCAACCAGGCGAGCAGGGCGCCGAAGCTGGTGCTCCTGAGCGCCTGCTCGACCGCCCAGAGACGGTCGGCGGCGTTTGCCGCATGCACCACCAGGAGGTAGTCGAGGTCGATGCCGAAGCCTGCCAGCGCCGGCGCGTACGGAATGTGGGGCGGCCCGAGCAGGATGGCCAGCTTGCGTTCACGCGTGAGCTGGCGCAGCAGCGGGACCAGCAGGCGCAGCTCGCCGATGCCGGGCTCGCGGGAGATGAGCTCGGTGAGCATGCCGAGCGGCCAGCCGGCGCCGGGCAGTTCTGCGTCGAGCGCGGCGAAGCCGCTGGACAGCGCAGGGGTGGTCACGCGCCCGAGGCTGTCGGCCCGCCAGACGTCCGGTGGCAGGCGGGCGGGATCGGATGGGGGTGTCATGGCGATTGCGCCGGGCGTCAGAGGGACTTGCCGCCGCGCAGCAGGCCGACGCCGATGCCCTCGAGCGTGAAGTCGCCGCTGCGCGCGTCGATCACGATGGGGGCGTAGTCGGGGTTCTCGGGCAGCAGCTCGATGGTGCCGCCGCGCCTGCGCAGGCGCTTGATCGTGACGTCGTCGCCGACGCGGGCGA
>JBKHVS010000035.1:0-22898 GCA_046569945.1 Gammaproteobacteria bacterium
ATCTTCTCGATCTCGTCGTCGGTGGGCTCGCGGCCGTTCTGCTCGCGGAACTTGTCCACCTGCTGGTCGATCGCGGTGTTCATGAACATCGCGAGGATGCTGGGCGCCGGGCCGTTGATGGTCATCGACACCGAGGTGGCCGGGTCGCAGAGGTCGAAGCCCGAGTACAGCACCTTCATGTCGTCGAGCGTGGCGATGCTCACGCCCGAGTTGCCCACCTTGCCGTAGATGTCGGGGCGCAGGTCGGGGTCGTGCCCGTAGAGCGTCACCGAGTCGAACGCGGTGGAGAGGCGCTTGGCCGGCATGCCTTCGGAGAGCAGCTTGAAGCGGCGGTTCGTGCGGAAGGGGTCGCCTTCGCCGGCGAACATCCGGGTGGGATCCTCGCCCTCGCGCTTGAAGGCGAACACGCCCGCGGTGTAGGGGAAGCTGCCCGGCACGTTCTCCAGCAGCAGCCACTTGAGCAGCTCGCCGTGGTCCTCGTAGGAGGGCAGCGCCACCTTGCGGATCTTGGTGCCCGACAGCGAGGTGCGGGTGAGCTCGGTGCGGATCTCCTTGTCGCGGATCTTCACCACGTACTCGTCGCCCGAGTAGGCCTTGACCATGTCGGGCCACATCGACAGCAGCTTGCGCGAATGCGGGTCGATGCGCTCCTCGCGCACCGACGCCTGGGACTCGAGCGCCTCGAGCGCGTCGCCGCCGGTCTTCGCCTCGGCCAGCATGCGGCGCGATTCGCGCAGCTGCTGCACCTCGCGGGCCAGGCGGCTCGCCGCCCGCGCCCGCTCCTTGTAGCCGCGCACCGTGGTGGCGATGTCGGCGAGGTAGCGCACGCGCGCGGGCGGCACGATCACCACCTGGCTCGACGAATGCCGGGCGACGACCTTCGGCAGCCTGCCCTTGTCCGGGTCGATGCGCAGGCCCAGCTCGACCAGCCTGGGCAGCATCCCCTGGTAGAGGGCGGTGACGCCGTCGTCGTTGAAGCGCGATGCCTGGGTGCCGTAGACCGGCATCTGCTCGGGGCGCCTGTCGAAGAGCTCGCGGTTGCGCTGGTACTGCTTGGAGACGTCGCGCAGCGCGTCGGCCGCGCCCTTGCGGTCGAACTTGTTGATCGCGACGAAGTCGGCGAAGTCGAGCATGTCGATCTTCTCGAGCTGGCTGGCAGCGCCGAATTCCGGGGTCATCACGTAGAGCGTGGTGTCCACCAGCGGCACGATGGCCGCGTCGCCCTGGCCGATGCCCGAGGTCTCGACGACGATCAGGTCGAAGCCCGCCACCTTGCAGGCGGCGATCACGTCGGGCAGCGCCTGGCTGATCTCGCTGCCGGCGTCGCGCGTGGCCAGCGAGCGCATGAACACGTTCGGATGGTTGATCGCGTTCATGCGGATCCGGTCGCCCAGCAGCGCGCCGCCGGACTTGCGGCGGGTGGGGTCCACCGAGATGATCGCGAGCTTCAGCGCATCCTCGCGGTCGAGCCGGAAGCGGCGCACCAGCTCGTCGGTGAGCGAGCTCTTGCCCGCGCCGCCGGTGCCGGTGATGCCAAGCGTCGGCGTGGTGATGGTGTCGGCGCGTTTGTGGATCTCGGCGCGCAGCGCCGGGTCCGCCTTGCCGATCTCCAGCGCGGTGATCGCCTGCGCCAGCGCCCGCCGCGACCCTGCGATCTCGTCGACGGTCTTCGGCGCGAACTGCGACAGGTCGATGTCGCAGCGGCGGACCATGTCGACGATCATGCCCTGCAGGCCCATGCGCTGCCCGTCCTCCGGGCTGTAGATGCGCTCGACCCCGTAGGCGTGGAGATCCTGGATCTCGGCCGGGACGATCACGCCGCCGCCGCCGCCGAAGACCTTGATGTGGTCCGCGCCCGCCTCGCGCAGCAGGTCGATCATGTACTTGAAGAACTCGACGTGGCCGCCCTGGTAGGAGGAGATGGCGATGCCGTGCGCATCCTCCTGCAGCGCGCAGTCGACGATTTCCTGCACCGACCGGTTGTGCCCGAGGTGGATCACCTCGCAGCCCTGCGCCTGCAGGATGCGCCGCATGATGTTGATCGAGGCGTCGTGGCCGTCGAAGAGCGAGGCGGCGGTGACGAAGCGCACCTTGTTCTTCATGCGATGGCCGGCGAGCCGCTGCTGGTCGGAGAGGTCGGTCATGGTCGGAGTCCTGCAAGGAACGCGGCGCGCAAGGGGCGCGGCCGCGGGGTTCTTCTGTTCGGGCTTGTCCGCCGCAGTATGGCGGCGCGCGCCGGCGCCGGCAAAGCCTGCATTTGCAGAGCTTGTGGAACATAAATGACGTTTACGTCAACGTCAAACATGCTGACCGGCGCCCCGAATGCCGTGTACGATTTCCGGCATGGCAGGCGGACGCGAGATCCGCCGCAGCGGCGGCGCCCGGGCGGGCGCCCGACACACAGGGGACAGGCATGGGCAAGGCAGGGCAGCCCGACGCCATCGACGATGCCGCGATCGTGCGCGCGCCGTCGGTGCGGACGGTGGAGTTCGGGGCGCCGCTCCGCTGGCTGGCGCGCGGCTGGGAAGACTTCCGCGCAACCGGCTTCCGCGGTGCGTTCTACGGGCTGGTGTTCGCCCTGATGGGCACCGCCATAGCGCTGGTCTATGCCACGCGCTGGCAGCTCACCATGGGCCTGACCGCCGGCTTCTTCCTCGTCGGGCCCTTCGTCTGCACCGGCATCTACGAGCTGTCGCGCCAGCGCGCCCGGGCCGAGCCGGTGAGCCTGCCCGCCAGCATGACCTGCTGGCGGCGAAACCTGGGCGGCGTGGCCTTCTTCGCCGCCATCCTCACCTTCGCGATGATCGTCTGGGCGCGGGTGTCGGTCGTGCTCTTCGCGCTGTTCTCGACCACCGATTTCCCCACGCTCAAGGGCGTGGTCGCGCAGATCGCCTCGCTCCAGAACCTCGAGTTCCTGCTGGTCTGGGGCGGCGTGGGCTTCGTGTTCGCCACCCTGGTGTTCTCGATCTCGGTGGTGTCCATCCCCCTGATGCTCGACCGGCGCACCGACACCATGGTGGCGATCTTCACCAGCGTGCGTGCGCTGTTCGCCAATCCGGGGCCGATCTACCTCTGGGCCGCGCTGATCGTGCTGCTGATCGGCGCCAGCCTGGTGCTCTGGTTCGGCCTGCTGGTGCTCACCGCGCCGCTGGTCGGGCACGCCACCTGGCACGCCTACCGGGACCTGGTCGGCGACTGAACCCCGGCGGAGGAATCGCTGCCTTCGCGGGCGCCGGCGCCCGCGCCGCTGTCGTATCCTAGCGGTCTTCGAATCGAGAGGATCGACATGGGTATCAAGACGATCGGCATCATCGGTGCCGGGATCATGGGCAACGGCATCGCGCAGGTCTGCGCGGCGGCGGGCTACCAGACCATCATGCAGGACGTCGCCGATGCGGCGCTCGAGCGCGGCATCAAGACCATCAACGCCTCGCTGGAGCGCGGCGTTCGCAAGGGCACGATGACCGAGGCCGAGCAGGCTGCGCTGGTGGCGCGCATCCGCACCACCACCAAGGCGGAAGACCTCGCCGACGCCGACCTGGTCATCGAGGCCGCCACCGAGAACGAGTCGCTGAAGGTCAAGATCCTGCAGAACCTGGACCGCATCCTGCGGCCCGGCGCGATCATCGCCACCAACACCTCGTCGATCTCCATCACCCGGCTGGCCGCGGCCACCGGCCGCCCGGAGCGCTTCGTCGGGATGCACTTCTTCAATCCGGTGCCGGTGATGGCGCTGGTCGAGGTCATCAGCGGCCTGCAGACCTCCGAGCAGACTGCCCAGGAGGTCGCCGAGCTGGCCCGCAGCCTGGGCAAGACCGCCATCGGCGTCAAGAACAGCGCCGGCTTCGCGGTCAACCGCATCCTGTGCCCGATGCTGAACGAGGCGATCTTCACGCTGCAGGAGGGCATCGCCTCCGCCGAGGAGATCGACGCCGGCATGAAGCTCGGTTGCAACCACCCGATCGGCCCGCTCGCACTGTGCGACATGGTCGGCCTCGACACGCTGCTGGCCGTGATGAACGTCCTCTACACCACCTTCAACGACCCGAAGTACCGGCCCGCGACGCTGCTCCAGGAGATGGTCGACGCCGGCATGTACGGCCGCAAGAGCGGCCGCGGCTTCTACTCGTACGCGAAGTAGCGCGATGGCCGGGCCCGGCGTCGACTTCTGGCAGGAGCGCTTCCAGGCCGGGCAGACGCCCTGGGACCGCGGCGCGCCCAACCCGCAGCTGGCCGACTGGATCGCGGCGGGCGCGCTCGAGCCCTGCCGCGTCCTGGTGCCAGGCTGCGGTTCCGGGCACGAAGTCGCGGAGCTCGCCCGGCTGGGCTTCGACGTGGTCGGGCTCGACTACGCGCCGGCTGCGGTCGAGCGCACCCGGGAGCGCCTGGCCGCGCTGGGCGGCGCCGGCGCGCGGGCGACCGTCGTCTGCGCGGACGCGCTCGAATGGCAGCCGTCGGCGCCCTTCGATGCGGTGTACGAGCAGACCTGCCTGTGCGCGCTCCACCCCGACCACTGGGTCAGGTACGGCCGGCAGCTGCATGCCTGGCTGAAGCCGGGCGGCCGGCTGTTCGCGCTCTTCGTGCAGTTCCTGCGCCCGGGCGCCGCCGAGGGCTTCATCCAGGGCCCGCCCTACCACTGCGACGTCCACGCGATGCGTGCGCTGCTGCCGGAGACCTCGTGGCGCTGGCCCAAGCCTCCCTATGCGCGGGTGGCGCATCCGTCGGGGATGGCGGAACTTGCCGTGGTGCTCGAGCCGCGCTGAGTCCGGTCTGCGCCGGGCTCAGTTCCCGAAGCTGCGCAGCCCGTCCAGCGACAGCACGGTGATCGAGCCGTACTCCACCGCCAGCAGGCCCTGCCGCTCCAGGGTCTGCAGCGCCTGGTTCACGCGCTGGCGCGACAGTCCGGTGAGGAAGCCGAGTTCGCCCTGCGAGATCTCCAGCTTCGGGCCCAGCCCCGGGTACAGCAGCCGGTTGAACATCTGCGCCAGGCAGCGGGCCACCCGGGCGTCCGGGCCCAGCAGGCGGTCGAACTCCACCGTGGCGACGAACTGGCCGAGGCGCTCGTTCAGCTGCAGCAGCAGGAAGCGGTTGAAGGGGATGCTGGTGTCCAGCAGCCAGCGGAAAGTGGCCCGGGGCATGCCTGCGATCCGGCTGTCGCGCAGCGCCACCGCATCGTAGCGTCGAGGCTCGTCCTTGAGCAGCGAGCCTTCGCCGAACCAGCCGCCCGGCGGCACGCCGATGAAGGTGACCGACTTTCCGTCGGCGGACACGCTGCTCACCTTGACCAGCCCGTCGATCACGCCGAACCAGTGCTCGATCGGCTCGCCCTTGCGGCAGACGAAGCCCCCGGCCGGGATGCTCCACTCGGTCGTTTCGCGCCGGACGCGCGCCTGTTGCGCAGCGTCGAGCCGCGTCATCCAGGAGGCAAGTGCTAGGAGTTCGTCGAGCGAGCGGGTCACCTGGGGGCGCGCTTTCCCTGAGTTTGTCTCACGGATGACAACTATACCGGCTCGCCTCGCTTAGACTGAATGCGAGAGAGGGGCGGCAGGAACCGCCCCCCTGCCTCGATCACGAGGTGCGGGAGGAGACATTGCCAAGCGAAACGACGCCCATCTTCGAGGCGCGCGACATCTCGCTGAGGTTCGGGGGCGTGCATGCGCTGACCGAGGTCAGCTTCGAAGTCCGGCCGGGCGAGCTGTTCTCGATCATCGGCCCCAACGGCGCCGGCAAGACCTCGATGCTCAACTGCATCTCGGGGCGCTATTCGCCGACCATCGGCAGCGTGCACTTCAAGGGCCGCGACATCACCCGGCTCACGCCGAACCAGCGCGCCACGCTCGGGCTCGGGCGCACCTTCCAGAACCTGGCGCTGTTCGGCCACATGAGCGTGCTCGACAACATCATGGTCGGGCGCCATCACCTGCTGAAGAACAACTTCCTGACGGGCGGCCTGTACTGGTTCGGCGGCGCGCAGCGCGAGGAGCTCGAGCACCGCCGGCACGTCGAGGACATCATCGACTTCCTCGAGATCAGCCACATCCGCAAGGCGGTCGCGGGCACGCTCTCCTACGGCCTGCGCAAGCGGGTCGAGCTCGCCCGCGCGATCGCGGTCCGCCCCGACCTGATCCTGCTCGACGAGCCGATGGCCGGCATGAACCTCGAGGAGAAGGAGGACATGGCCCGCTACATCGTCGACCTGAACGAGGAATGGGGCATGACGGTGATCATGATCGAGCACGACATGGGCGTGGTCATGGACATCTCTCACCGGGTCATCGTGCTGGACTTCGGCCGCAAGATCGCCGACGGCCTGCCCGCAGAGATCATGGACAACGAGCACGTGAAGCGCGCCTACCTCGGCGTGGACGACGACGAGGCGGCCTGATGGAACCCGACTACGGCAACGTCGTCCGCTACGACACCTTCCCGAAGCTGCTGCTGCACAACGCCGAGGTCTGGCCCGGCGAAGTGGCGATGCGGGAGAAGGAGTTCGGCGTCTGGAACGAGTTCACCTGGTCCGACTGCCGCGACCGTGTCCAGGAGATCGCGCTGGGCCTGCTCGAGATGGGCGTGCGGCGCGGCGAGGTCGTGGGCATCATCGGCAAGAACCGGCCGGAGATGGTCTGGAGCGAGATCGCGGCGCACGCCATCGGCTGCATGTCTCTGAGCCTCTACCACGACGCGATGCCCCAGGAGGTGGCCTACCTGGTCGACTACGCCGAGGTGCGGGTGGTGCTGGCCGAGGACGAGGAGCAGGTCGACAAGCTGCTCGAGGTGGCAGAGAGCTCGAAGAGCATCGAGAAGATCGTCTACTTCGACCCGCGCGGAATGCGCAAGTACAGCGACGAGCGGCTGGTCGGCCCGGACGCGCTCAAGGCGATGGCCGCGAAGCTGGATGCGCGCGAGCCTGGCCGCTTCGCCGAGGAGGTCGAGAAGGGCTCCGGCCAGGACGTGGCCATCCTCTGCACCACTTCGGGCACCACTTCGCATCCGAAGCTCGCGATGCTGCAGGCAGGGCCCTTCCTCGATCACTGCTCCGCCTACCTGCGCGCCGACCCCAAGCTGCCGAGCGACAACTACGTCTCGGTGCTGCCGCTGCCGTGGATCATGGAGCAGATCTACGCGGTGGCGCAGCCGCTGATCTCGCGGATCACGGTCAACTTCGTCGAGGAGCCCGAGACGATGATGGCTGACCTGCGGGAGATCGGCCCCACCTTCGTGCTGCTGGCGCCCAGGGTCTGGGAGCAGATCGCCGCCGACGTCCGCTCCCGGATGATGGACGCCACCCGCTTCAAGCGGAAGATGTTCGACCTGGGCATGCGGCTCGGGCTCGAGGCGCTCGCCAAGGGCCGGCGCTCGCAGCTGGCGGAGCTGATCCTGTTCCGGCCGCTGCGCGACCGGCTCGGCTTCACCTTCCTGAAGTCCGCCGCCACCGGCGGCGCGGCGCTCGGGCCCGAGACCTTCCGGTTCTTCCAGGCGATGGGCGTGCCGCTGCGCCAGATCTACGGGCAGACCGAGCTGGCCGGGGCCTACACGATCCACCGTCCCGGCGACGTCGACTTCGACACCGTGGGCCTGCCCTTCGACAACACCGAGATCCGGATCGACCAGCCCGACAGGAATGGCGTGGGCGAGATCGTGGCGCGCAACACCGGCCTGTTCAAGGGCTTCTACCGCAACGAGGAGGCCACGCTGGCCGACCTGCGCGACGGCTGGATGCACACCGGCGATGCCGGTTACATCAAGCAGGAGAACGGCCACCTGGTGGTGATCGACCGCATCAAGGACCTGGCCACCACCTCGGGCGGCACGCGCTTCTCGCCCCAGTTCATCGAGAACAAGCTGAAGTTCTCGCCCTACATCGCCGAGGCGGTCATCCTCGGGCACGACAAGCCGTGGCTGGCCGCGATCATCTGCATCCGCTACTCGATCGTCTCGAAGTGGGCCGAGCAGCGCGGCATCGCGTTCACCAACTACACCAGCCTGGCGTCCCGGCCCGAGGTCTACCGGCTGCTGCGCGAGGAGGTGGAGGGGGTCAATGCCACGCTCCCCGACGCGCAGCGGGTGCGCAAGTTCCTGCTGCTCTACAAGGAGCTCGACGCCGACGACGGCGAACTGACCCGTACCCGAAAGGTCAGGCGCAACGTCATCGCCGAGAAGTACGCCGACATCATCGACGCGATCTACAGCGACACGCCGGTCGTCGAGGTCGACACCGTGATCCGCTTCCAGGACGGCAGCACTTCGCGGATCCGCACCGACCTGGTGCTCGAGAAGCTGCTGGACACCGGGCCTGCGACGGGCGGGGCCGAAGGCAGGCAGGCCGCCGAGGCCGCCGCGCAGGGGGAATGACGATGAACACCGATCTTCTGACACAGCTGCTGGTCAACGGCGTGATCATCGGCACGCTGTACGGCGTGGTCGCGATGTGCTTCGTGCTCATCTACAAGTCCACGCAGATCGTCAATTTCGCGCAGGGCGAATTCCTGCTGATCGGCGCCTGGACCTGCTGGTGGCTGCTCACCAGCATGGAGGTGCCGTTCTGGATCGGTTTCCCGATCACGCTGGCCTTCATGGCGGTCTTCGGGGTGCTGCTGCAGGTGATCGTGCTCAGGCCGCTGATCGGCGAGCCGATCATCTCGGTGATCATGGTCACCGTCGGGCTGTCGATCTTCTTCCAGGCGATGATGAAGTGGATGTTCGGCGTCTGGGCCAAGCCGTTCCCGGAGGTCTTCGGGACGAAGTCGATCAACGTGCTGGGGCTCAACGTGCAGACGCCCTACATCCTGTCGATGGGGGTGTCGCTGGTGATCATGGCCGGCTTCGCGTGGTTCTTCAAGTTCTCGCGCTTCGGCCTGGCGATGCGCGCCACGGCCTTCAACCAGCAGGTGGCGCAGAGCCTGGGCATTTCGGTCAAGAGCGTGTTCGCGATGGCCTGGGCGATCTCCGCGGTGGTGTCCGCGCTGGCCGGCGTGGTCGTCGGCATGGTCAACGGCGTGTCGTCGGCGCTCTCCTTCTTCGGCATCAAGGTGTTCCCGGCGGTGATCCTCGGTGGGCTCGATTCCATCGTCGGCGCGATCGTCGGCGGGCTGATCATCGGCGTGCTCGAGAACCTCGCGGAGTTCGTGGACAGCCAGTACCTGAACTGGGGCAACCTCTACACGGTGGTGCCCTTCTACGCGCTGATCGTGATCCTGATGGTCAAGCCCTACGGCCTGTTCGGCACCAAGCAGATCGAGAGGATCTAGGAAATGGCCGGCGCATCCTCCTCCCTGATTCCCTGCGGCCAGTTCAAGACCGACTACCGCCGGGACACCACGATCTTCCCGACGCCGATGTCGCGCGGCTTCGCGATCGCTGCGGTGCTGCTGCTGTGCCTGGCGCCGCTGAAGATCGGCGAGACCGAGCTGCTCAGCCCCTACCAGCTGAACATGCTGATCCAGATCGGTTACTACGGGATCGCTGCGCTCGGCCTGAACATCCTCGTCGGCTTCACCGGGCAGATCTCGCTGGGCCACGCCGCCTTCTTCGGATTCGGCGCGTTCGCCTCTGCCTGGCTGAGCAACAGCCTGAGCGTGCCGGTCTTCTGGTCGATCCCGCTGGCCGGGCTGATGACCACCATCGTGGGCATGCTGTTCGGGCTGCCGGCGGCGCGCATCAAGGGGCTCTACCTGGCGATCGCCACCTTCGCGGCCCAGTTCATCCTCGAGGACTTCTTCGCGCGGGCCGACTGGTTCACCGGCGGCTCGGCCGGGACCATCGCCCAGCCCTTCAGCGTGTTCGGCTTCGAGCTGACCGGCGACCGTCACTTCTTCTACGTCGTGCTTGCCTACCTGGTCCTGCTCTACGTGGTCGGCGCGAACCTGATGCGCACCCGCGACGGCCGCGCCTTCATCGCGGTGCGCGACCACTACCTGTCCGCCGAGATCATGGGCATCAGCCTGACCCGGTACAGGGTGCTGTCCTTCGGCATCTCCGCGTTCTACGCGGGCGTGGGCGGGGCGCTGTTCGGGCACTACCTGAGCTTCGTGTCCGCCGAGTCCTTCACGATCCTGCTGTCGATCCAGTTCCTCGGGATGATCATCATCGGCGGCCTGGGCAGCGTGATGGGGACACTGATGGGAACGGCCTTCATGGTGCTGCTGCCCGAGGCCGTGCAGGCCGCGGCACAGTCGGCGGGAAACGTGTTCCCGGCGCTGACCGACGGCATCGCCTTCCTGAAGGAGGGCGCCATCGGCCTGGCCATCGTGCTGTTCCTGATCTTCGAACCGGACGGACTGGCGCACCGCTGGAAGATGATCAAGGCGTACTGGAAGCTGTACCCGTTCTCGTACTAGCCATGGGCACGGGCTCTCGCCCCGCCCGAGGAGGAGGAAGACCATGAAAGCCGGTTCCAAGAGCGGTTCGTTTGCCGATTCCGTGATCCACAAGAGGAGACAGAGAATGAAGACCACCATGCTTGCCGCCGCGGCGGCGCTGGCGCTCGGGGCGGGCGCCGCCTCGGCCGCCGACCCCATCGTCGTCGGCCACCTGGCCGACTACACCGGCGCCACCTCCGACGTCGGCCGTCCCTATGGCCAGGGCGTCGCCGACGCGCTCGCCTTCATCAACAAGAACGGCGGCATCGCCGGCCGCCCGCTGAAGTTCGAGACCGTCGACTACAGCTACAACGCGCCGCGCGCGATCGCCACCTACAAGAAGTGGGTCGGCACCGACAAGGTGGTTGCGATCCAGGGCTGGGGCACCGCAGACACCGAGGCGCTGGTGGGCTTCGTCGCCAACGACAAGGTGCCCTTCTTCTCGGCCTCCTACTCCGGCCACCTGACCGACCCCGCAGGCAAGGGCACCAAGGGCGCCAAGCCTGCGCCGTACAACTTCTTCTACGGGCCGTCCTACACCGACGGCTGCCGCGCGCTGGTGCAGTGGGCCGCCGACGATGCCAAGAAGAAGAACCTGGCCAAGCCCAAGTTCGTCCACATGGGCGACAACCATCCCTACCCGAACGCGCCGAAGGCGGCCTGCGGCGACTACGCGGCGGAGATGGGCTTCGAGGTGATGCCGGCAATCCAGTACTCGCTCAAGCCCGGCGACTTCAAGGCGCAGTGCCTGAGCCTGAAGGACTCCGGCGCGCAGTACGCCTTCCTGGCCAACACCGGCGGCTCGACGATCTCGCTGCTGAAGTCCTGCGAGACGGTCGGGGTGAGCACCCAGTTCCTGGGCAACGTCTGGGCGATGGACGAGAACGCGCTGAAGACCGCGGGTGACGCGGCCGACGGCGTGATGTTCGTGGTCGGCGGCGCCGACTGGAAGTCCGACGCCCCCGGCATGAAGACGGTCCGCGAGATCTCGAAGATGTCCGACGCAACGGGCAGCGAGTATCGGCCGGTCCACTACATGCGCGGCATCTGCTCGGTGTTCTACATGCGCGATGCGATGGCGGCGGCGGCCAAGGCCGGCGCGGTCGACGGGCCTGGCATCAAGGCCGCCATGGAGCAGATGAAGGGCCACGTGCCGGCGGAGCTGCAGGGCGTCTGCATCCGGTCGACCTGGACCAGCGAAGACCATCGCGGCACCACCAAGGTCTTCATCTACCGCGCCAACTCGAAAGGCGGGCAGCAGTCGATCTCCAAGGCCGGCGAGGCCGAGATCCCGCGCAAGCCCGAGTGGCTGGGCTGGTAAGCGCAAGGCCCCGCCTCCGCGTTCCGGCGCGGGGGCGGGAGTCCGGAGGCGCGCCGCGAATCGGCGCGCCGCTCTCCCGAAGCGAAGCGGAGCAGTCCCGATGACGGAAGCCGTGCTCGAGCACACCGAACCCGTCGACGCCGGTCCGAAGGCCGAGGCGAAGGCGCCGATCCTGACGGTCAACAACATCGAGGTCGTCTACGACGACGTGATCCTCGTGCTGCGCGGCGTCAGCCTGTCGGTCCCGGAAGGCGAGATCGTCGCGCTGCTCGGACCCAACGGCGCGGACAAGTCGAGCACGCTGAAGGCGATCTCCGGGCTGCTGCGCACCGAGGACGGCGAGGTCACCCGCGGCAACGTGAACTTCATGGGCGAGGAGGTCGCCAACCTCGCCCCCGAGGAGATCGTCCGCAGGGGCATCTTCCAGGTCATGGAGGGGCGCAGGATCATCGAGGACATGACGGTCATCGAGAACCTGCGGCTCGGCGCGTACACGCGCCGCGACAACGGGGTCAAGCGGGACCTGGACATGGTCTTCGACTTCTTCCCGCGGCTGCGCGAGCGCACCGGACTGGCAGGCTACCTGTCGGGCGGCGAGCAGCAGATGCTGGCGATCAGCCGCGCGCTGATGGCGCGCCCGAAGATGATCCTGCTCGACGAGCCGTCGATGGGCCTGTCGCCGCTGCTGGTCAAGGAGGTCTTCGACATCATCCGGCAGCTCAACCGCGAGCTCGGCATCACGATGCTGCTGGTGGAGCAGAACGCGCGGATGGCGCTCAAGGCGGCCAGCTACGGCTACATCATGGAGTCGGGGAAGGTCGTCCTCGACGGCGCGCAGCAGGACCTCATCAACAACGAGGACGTCAAGGAGTTCTACCTGGGCGGCGGCGGCAACGAGCGCAAGTCGTTCAAGAACCTGAAGTCCTACAAGCGGCGCAAGCGCTGGCTCTGAGCGCGCGCCGCGCCCCGCGGGTGCATTCATGACAGATCACTACGACGACCTCGAGACCCGCGCCTCCGAGGCGCGGGAAGGCGCCCTGATGGCGCGGCTGCCCGCGCTGGTGGCGCACGCGAAGGCCGGCGCGCCCGGCTGGGCCCGGCAGCTCGCCGGGGTCGATCCCGCGGCGGTCTCCTCCCGCAAGGCGCTGGCGTCGCTGCCGGTGCTGCGCAAGGAGGAGCTGAAGACGCTGCAGCAGGCCGACCCGCCCTTCGGCGGCCTGACCACCCTGCCGCCTGGCCGGATGGGCCACCTCTACATGTCGCCCGGGCCGATCTTCGACCCGGAGGGCGCGCGCGAAGACCCCTGGCGCAGCGCCCGCGCGCTCTGGGCGGCAGGCATCCGCCCGGGGCAGGTGATCCAGAACTGCTTCGGCTACCACATGACCCCGGGCGCATGGATGGTGGACCTGGCCGCGCGCAAGCTCGGCTGCGCCGTGATCCCGGCGGGCACCGGGCAGACCGAGCAGCAGATCGAGGTGATCCGCACGCTGCGCCCGGACGCCTACGTGGGCACGCCTTCCTTCCTGCGCATCATCGTGGAGAAGGCGCTCGAGACCGGCGCCGACATCTCCAACCTTAAGCGCGCGCTGGTTGCGGCAGAGGCGCTGCCGCCGAGCCTGCGCGACTGGTTCCACGGCAAGGGCATACCGACTGTGCTGCAGTGGTACGGCACCGCGGACGTGGGCCTGATCGCCTACGAATCGGAGGCGCTGGAAGGAATGATCCTGGACGAGGACCTGATCCTGGAGATCGTCCGCCCCGGCACCGGGGAGCCGGTGACCGACGGCGAGGTGGGCGAGGTGGTGGTCACCTCGTTCAACCCCGAATACCCGATGATCCGCTTCGGCACCGGCGACCTATCGGCGGTGATGCCCGGCCCCTCGCCCTGCGGCCGCACCAACGTGCGCATCCGCGGCTGGCTCGGCCGCGCCGACCAGACCACCAAGGTGCGCGGCATGTTCGTGCACCCCGGCCAGGTGGCGGAGGCGGTCCGGAGGCATCCCGAGGTGCTGCGCGCGCGGCTGGTGATCACCGGCGAGATGGCCCAGGACTCGATGACGCTCAGGTGCGAGACCCGCGGCACGCCGGAAGGGCTTGCCGCGCGCATCGCCGACTCCCTGCGAGACGTCACCAAGCTGCGCAGCGAGGTCGAGCTGGTGAGGGAGGGCAGCCTGCCGAACGACGGCAGGGTGATCGAGGACGCGCGCAAGTACGATTGAGGTTTTCGAGGGAGGCAGACCCATGCCGGGAGCCTTGCGCGGCTGCGCCGGACGGGCCGGTCACTGGGTCAGGGATCCCGGTTCACCAGCCAGCCGCCTTCGCGCGCCAGCTGGCCCTGCCGTTCGAGTTCGTCCACGCCCCAGAGCAGCGCGTCGCGCAGCTCCATGCCGATCTGGCGCGCTGAATTGCGCAGCACCGAGGCGTTGCGCAGGTCGTGCGCCATCGCCTCGAACTCGACGCGCTCCCGGTCCAGCAGCAGGAACTTGACCAGCACGCGGAGCGCGTTGCGCGCGTTGCGCGCGGGGTCCGACCACATTGCGTCCAGCCGCCGCATCGCGCGGTCGATCGCCGCCGGCAGGTCTCCGAAGGGGCGGCCATGGCCGGGAATGACGGTGTCGACCTCGAGCGTGCGGATCAGCTCGAGCACCGCCTGCTGCTCGGCGAAGCCCGACTCGCCGTCGAGCTCGGGGAAGATCACGCCGAAGCCGTTCTCCCAGAGCGCGTCGGCCGAGATCAGCACCCGGTGCTCGGGGCAGTGCAGGATCAGCGAGTGCGGATCGTGACCCGGCGCGGCGTGGACGTCCCAGCGCGCGCCGCCCAGCAGCAGGGTTTCGCCGGGGTGCAGGCCGCCCTCGGCGGCGAAGCGCGCGCAGCGCTGGCCGGTGCCCGCGAAGGTGAGCGCCTCCTCGTCCCAGCGCCGCACGGCCTCGAGCTCCGCGGCCGGCACGTAGACCGGGCAGCCGAAGGACTGCGCGATCGCCGCGTTGCCGCCGCAGTGGTCCGAGTGCAGGTGGGTGTTGAGCAGGCGCGTCAGCCGGCGCCCTGGCGGGCCGCGACGCTCGATCACGCGCCGCACCAGCGCCACGGTGGTGTCCGCGTGCTTGACGTAGCCGGAGTCGACGAGCGTGGCGCAGGGCCCCGTGTCGGCGTCATCGTCGAAGAAGACGACCTGGTTGCACGAGAGCCAGTCGCGCTCGATCACGTGCAGCGCCGCGGGAAGCTGCGGCATGGTCTGGTCCCGCCTCACCGGACCGGCCTATACGCCGCGTCCCGCGGGAGCGGGTTCGTCGAAGCGAGCACGGTCTTCCGCCTCCATTGCGGCGCGGCGCGCATCGACCGACTCCAGGACGGCGCGCCTGCGCGCGTCGGGCATCGAACCCCAGTCGGCGATCTCGTCCAGCGTGCGCAGGCAGCCCTCGCACAGCCCGGTCTGCGCGTCCATCCGGCAGATCGAGATGCAGGGCGAGGGCACCGGCCCGGGGCGGGGCGCGCTGGGGCGGAACGGCTGCGTCATGCGGAGGTCTCCGCCTCGCTCTGCTCTCGGTCGCGCCGGGCGGCCAGCGCATTGCCGGCGCGCGAGAGGCTCTTGCGGCCCAGGAAGCCCGAGATCCACTGCCCGGCATCCACCAGGCGGTCGAGGTCCAGGCCGGTGCGGATGCCCAGGCCGTGCAGCATGTAGACCACGTCCTCGGTGGCGACGTTGCCGGTGGCGCCCCTGGCGTAGGGGCAGCCGCCGAGCCCGGCGATCGAACTGTCGAAGCGCGCAATCCCGGTCTGCAGGCAGGCGAGGATGTTGGCCAGCGCCTGGCCGTAGGTGTCGTGGAAGTGGCCGGAGATCTGCGCGATGGGATAGACGCGCGCGGCCGCCTCCATCACGCGCTGCACCTGCCCCGGCGTGCCCACGCCGATGGTGTCGGCGATGCCGATCTCGTCGCAGCCCAGGTCGCGCAGGCGCTCGACGCCGTCGACCACTGCGCTGACCGGCACCTCGCCCTGGTAGGGGCAGCCGAAGGCGGTGGAGAGCGCTGCGCGCAGGCGCAGGCCGTTGGCCTTGGCGGCCTCGGCCACCGGACGGAATCGCTCGATGCTCTCGGCGATCGAGCAGTTGATGTTCCGCTGCGAGAAGGCCTCGCTTGCGGCGCCGAAGATCACCACCTCGTCGGCGCCCGCGGCAAGCGCCGACTCGAAGCCCTTGATGTTGGGCGTCAGCACCGAGACGATCACGCCTTTCGGGCGCGGCAGCGCGGCCATCACCTCGGCGGCGTCTGCCATCTGCGGCACCCACTTCGGCGAAACGAAGGAAGTGGCCTCGAAGTGGTCGACGCCTGCGGCGAGCAGCCGCTCGCAGAGCTCGACCTTGACCGCTGCCGGCACCTGCTGCTTCTCGTTCTGCAGCCCGTCGCGCGGGCCGACCTCGGTGATGTGGACCTGGGAAGGCAGGTTCATGCTGTGCTCCTTCGTGGCCTTCGATTCTAAGGGGCGCGCCGGGATCACGCTGCGGCGAAGCCGATCAGCTGTGCGCCTTCGTCGACCTGGTCGCCGACGGCGAAGGGCAGGCCGGTGACCTCGCCGTCGGCGGGCGCGGCGATGGTGTACTCCATCTTCATCGCCTCCATCACCAGCAGCGGCTGCCCCCTGGACACGCGGTCGCCCTGCGCGCACAGCAGCGCGACCACCTTGCCGGGCATCGGCGCGGTGAGGCTGCCGCCCTCGGCGGCATCGTCGCCGGCGTGCGCCAGCGGGGGCGCGTAGCCCAGCTGCTGCGGGCCCGACGGGCCGAACAGGTGCAGCGTCTCGCCCTCGAGCACAGCGCGCGCCTCGAAGGCCTCGCCGCCGACCAGGCCGCCGAGCCGGCGCGTGGCCGGATCCCAGGCGAGGTCCGACAGGCAGACGATCTCGTCGCCCACCTGCACCGAATAGCCCCGCCCGGCGTAGCTGAGGGTGACCGGGAACTGCGCGTCGCCGCGCCGGAATCCCATCGGGCGCGACTGCCAGCCGCAGGACCGCCAGCCGGTGCGCCGCGCCCAGGGGTCGGCGCTGCCCGCGGGCGCCGCGCGGGCGGCGGCCTCGTCCTCGATCGACAGCACCGCGGCCGCGGCGATCGCGAGCACGGTGGGGGTCGGCGCTGCGGCGGGCGGCAGCAGAACCTCGCGCTCGCGCTCGATGAGCCCGGTGTCGAGGTCGGCGCCGGAGAAGGCGGGCGAGCGCATCAGCCGCTTCAGGAAGGCGACGTTGGTGGCCGGGCCGACGACGTCGAATCCGGCCAGCGCCTGGTCCATCCGCGCGATCGCCTCGGCGCGGTCGCGGCCCCAGGTGATCAGCTTGGCGATCATCGGGTCGTAGAAGGGCGAAATGGCGTCGCCCTCTCGGATGCCGCTGTCGATGCGAACGCCTGCGGGCTCGCCGCCGGCCGCGCCGTTCGAGAAGTGCGCCGCCGCGGGCGTGGAGAGGTAGCGCAGCTGTCCCGTCGAGGGCAGGAAGCCCTTCTCCGGGTTCTCGGCATAGACCCTCGCCTCGACCGAGTGGCCGTGGATCGCGAGCTCTTCCTGCAGCAGCGGCAGCCGCTGGCCGGCGGCCACCCGCAGCTGCCATTCGACAAGGTCCTGCCCCGTGATCATTTCGGTGACCGGATGCTCGACCTGCAGGCGGGTGTTCATCTCCATGAAGTAGAAGCGGCCGTCGGGCTCGCAGATGAACTCGACGGTGCCCGCGCCCACGTAGCCGACCGCGCGCGCCGCGGCAACGGCCGCTTCTCCCATCGCCCGCCGGCGCTCGGGAGTCATTCCCGGCGCGGGCGCCTCCTCGATCACCTTCTGGTGGCGCCGCTGCACCGAGCAGTCGCGCTCGAACAGGTGCACGAAGTTCCCGTGGGTGTCCGCGAACACCTGGATCTCGACGTGGCGCGGCCGCTGCACGTAGCGCTCGATCAGCACGGTGTCGTCGCCGAAGGCGTTCTTCGCCTCGCGCTTGCACGACGCGAGCATCGCGTCGAACTCTGCGTGCTTCGCGACGATGCGCATTCCCTTGCCGCCGCCGCCCGCGCTGGCCTTGATCAGCACCGGATAGCCGATCGCGTCGGCCTGGCCCTTCAGGTAGGCGGGCTCCTGGTCGTCGCCGTGGTAGCCGGGCACCAGCGGAACGTGCGCCTTCTCCATCAGCGCCTTGGCCGCGGACTTGCTTCCCATCGCAGCGATCGCCTTGGCCGGCGGCCCGATGAACACCAGGCCGCGCTCGGCGGCGGCCTGCGCGAACTGCTCGTTCTCGGACAGGAAACCGTAGCCGGGGTGGATCGCCTGCGCCCCGGTGCGCAGCGCGATCTCGATGATGGCGTCGCCGCGCAGGTAGGACTCGCGCGCAGGCGCCGGGCCGAGCCGGTACGCCTCGTCGCAGGCCGCGACGTGGCGCGAGCGCGCGTCCGCGTCCGAGTAGACCGCCACGGTGCGGATGCCGAGCCGGCGGGCGGTGGCGGCCACGCGGCAGGCGATCTCGCCGCGGTTGGCAATCAGGATCTTGTCGAACATTGAGGTCTCCGGATCGTCGGAATCAGGGTGTGGGCGGCAGCTGCGCCCATGCGGGCCGGCGCTTGTCGAAGAACGCGGCGATGCCCTCCTGGGCTTCGTCGGTGGCGCGCACGCGCGCGATGCGCGAAGCGGTCTCGCGGCCGATCGTGTCGTCGATCGGGCGCCCGGCCATGTCCTGGACCAGCCGCTTGCACTCGCCGAGCGCCTTCGGCCCGCCGGCCAGCAGGTGGCCGACGATCCCGTTGACCGCCTCGTCGAGGCCGTCGGGCTGGACGAGCTCGTGCACGAAGCCGATCCGCCAGGCCTCGGCGGCGTCGAAGACCTCGCCGGTGACGAACCAGCGGCGCGCCTGCTGGGCGCCCATCGCGCGGATGACGTAGGGGCTGATCATCGCCGGGATCAGCCCGAGCTTGACCTCGGACAGGCAGAAGCGCGCCTCGGTGGAGGCGACCGAGACGTCGCAGGCGGCCACCAGCCCCATGCCGCCGGCGAAGGCGGGCCCCTGGACGCGCGCCACCGTCGGCTTGGGGCTGTCGTGCAGCAGGCGCAGCAGCCGCGCCAGCCGCAGCGAATCCTCCAGCGAGGCCTCCGGGCTCATCGTGCGCCCGCTCGCCATCCATGCCAGGTCGGCCCCGGCGCAGAAGGCGCTGCCTCGCCCGGCGAGGACGATCGCGCGCACCGCCTCGTCGTCGATCGCGCGCTGCACGGCGTCGGCCGTCTCGTCGATCAGCACGTCGTTCATCGCGTTGCGCAGCGCCGGCCGGTTCAGCCAGACGAGCGCGACCCCCTGGGTCAGCTCAGTCTCGATCGTGGTGTAGGTCATCGTCAGATCCTGAACACGCCGAACTTGGTCTCCGGGATCGGCGCGTTCTGGCTGGCCGACATGCCCAGCGCCACCACGGTGCGCGTGTCGACCGGATCGATGATGCCGTCGTCCCAGAGTCGCGCCGTCGCGTAGTAGGGATGGCCCTGGACCTCGTACTGATCGCGGATCGGCGCCTTGAACGCCTCCTCGTCCTCGGCGTTCCAGCTGCCGCCGCGTCCCTCGATGCCGTCGCGGCGCACCGTGGCCAGCACCGAGGCGGCCTGCTCGCCGCCCATCACGCTGATGCGCGCGTTGGGCCACATCCAGAGGAAGCGCGGCGAGTAGGCGCGGCCGCACATGCCGTAGTTGCCCGCGCCGAAGGAGCCGCCGATGATCACGGTGAACTTGGGCACCTGCGCGCAGGCGACCGCGGTGACCAGCTTGGCGCCGGCGCGCGCGATGCCCTCGTTCTCGTACTTCCGGCCCACCATGAAGCCGGTGATGTTCTGCAGGAACAGCAGCGGGATCTTCCGCTGGCAGCACAGCTCGATGAAGTGCGCGCCCTTGTTGGCCGACTCCGAGAACAGGATGCCGTTGTTGGCGATGATGCCCACCGGCATGCCGTGGATGTGGGCGAAGCCGGTGACCAGCGTGCTGCCGTAGCGTGCCTTGAATTCGTCGAAGGCCGAGCCGTCGACGATCCGCGCGATCACCTCGCGCACGTCGAAGGGCTTGCGCGAATCGGTGGGGATGGCGCCGTAGAGCTCGTGGGGGTCGTAGGCCGGATCCACCGGCGGGCGCAGCGCCAGCGGCTGGGGCTTGATCCGGTTCAGGTTGCCGACGATGCGCCGCGCGATGGCCAGCGCATGCGCGTCGTCCTGGGCCAGGTGATCGGCCACGCCGGACAGACGGGTGTGCACGTCGCCGCCGCCCAGGTCCTCGGCGCTCACCACCTCGCCGGTGGCAGCCTTCACCAGCGGCGGGCCGCCGAGGAAGATCGTGCCCTGCTCCTTGACGATGATCGACTCGTCGCTCATCGCCGGCACGTAGGCGCCGCCCGCGGTGCACGAGCCCATCACGACCGCGATCTGGGGGATGCCCTGCGCGGACATGTTGGCCTGGTTGTAGAAGATGCGGCCGAAGTGCTCGCGGTCCGGGAAGACCTCGTCCTGGTTCGGCAGGTTGGCGCCGCCGGAGTCCACCAGGTAGATGCAGGGCAGGCGGTTCTCGCGGGCGATTTCCTGCGCCCGCAGGTGTTTCTTCACCGTGACCGGGTAGTAGGTGCCGCCCTTGACGGTGGCATCGTTGCACACGATCACGCACTCCTGGCCGGACACGCGGCCGATGCCGGTGACGATGCCCGCGCTCGGCGCGGCGTTGTCGTACATGTCGTGGGCGGCCAGCTGCGAGAACTCCAGGAAGGGCGTTCCCGGGTCCAGCAGCATCGAGACGCGGTCGCGCGGCAGCAGCTTGCCGCGCGCGGTGTGCTTGGCGCGCGCGGCCTCGCCGCCGCCCTGCGCCGCCTCGGCGACGCGCATGTGCAGGTCGCCCACCAGCAGGCGCATTGCCTGCTCGTTGGCCTGGAACTGCGCGTCGCGCGGATTCAGCTTGCTCTCCAGCTTCTTCAACGGAGCTCTCCCTGGATGGGTCGATGAGGTGGGGGCGGGGGCATAGGCTGCGGCATCAGGCGGGCACCGCGGCGGCGCCGGCGCACTGCATCACCATGCCGGTGTACATGTCGATGAGGTCGCGCTTGCCAAGGCGCCCGCCTTCGCGGTACCAGGCGCCGACGCCGGTGAGCATCGCGAGGATCGCGAAGGTGGCGATGCGCGCGTCGGGCAGCCGGAAGGCGCCGCGCTCGACGCCGTCGCGCAGGATGCCGGTGAGCAGGTCCTCGTAGCGGCGGCGCAGCGACACCACCCTGCGGCGGTCCGCGGGCGACAGGCTGCGCAGCTCCATGTTGGCGACGAAGACCTCGCGCCGGCGCAGCGTGTGCGAGCGGACGTGGAAGTCGACGAAGGCGCGCAGCAGCTCCACCGGATCGCTGGTGGCAGGGCGCTGCAGCGCCCACTGCTCGAGCAGGAACTCGAGGTGCTCGACCAGAAGCTCCACCAGCAGCTGGGCCTTGCTGGGGAAGTAGCGGTAGATGGTGCCCGGCTGCACGCCGACCTTCTCGGCGATCTCGCGCAGCGTGGTCGCCTCGAAGCCGCGCGCGGCGATCAGCTCGATCGCTGCGCTGCGGATCGCTTCCTCGGTGCGGGCGCCGTCGGAGCCGGTGGTGCGGGCCATTCGGGGGCGGTGCTGAAGTGGAATGCCGGGGGCCGTCGTGCGGCGGAAGCGTCCAGTATAGTCCAGGAATTGAACGTTCGACCGATTAATTCCCGCACCGCTTTCCGGTCGGCATCCCGGTCGGCGCAACGCACCGGAGCCAGCCCCTCGATGGACGTCCGCCGCCAGGCCCTCGCGGTCCTCGCCTTCTGCTTCGTCACCAACATGGTCTCGCGCGGCATCGGCGAGAGCTTCGCGGTGTTCCTGCTGCCGGTCGCCGAGGAGTTCGGCACCGACCGCGCGCTGCTCACCGGGATCGCCTCGGTCTACATGCTCGCCACCGGCGCGATGTCGCCGCTGGTCGGGATCGCCATCGACCGCTTCGGGCCGCGCGCCTGCTACAGCCTCGGGCTGGCGATCTTCGGTGCGGTCTACCTGCTCGCCGGCCTGGCCACCTCGCTGTGGCAGCTCTACCTGCTGATCGGCATGGCCGCGGCGGTGGGCACCTCGCTGATCGGACTGGTGCCTGCGGCGGGCCTGGCCACGCGCTGGTTCTCCGGCCGGCTGCCGACCGCGATGGGGCTGCTGTCGGCGGCGCTCGGCATCGGCATGCTGGTGTTCGCGCCGCTGGCCCAGTGGCTGATCGACGGGCTCGGCTGGCGCGGCACCTACCAGGTGATGGGCGCTGCGCTGCTGGTCTCGGTGCTGCCGGTCTGGCTGATGCCCTGGCGGCGGATCGCGGCCGGCGCTCCCCAGGTCGCCCGCGCGCGCAGCGCGGCTGCGCCTGCGGATGCCTGGACCATCCGCCGCGCGCTGCGCACGCCGGTCTTCTGGGCGCTGACCGCGGTGATGTTCTTCACCTCGCTGTCGACGGTGACGGTCAGCGTGCAGCTGGTGGCGGCGCTGGTCGCTGCGGGGTTCGCGCCGATGCTGGCAGCCACCGCCTTCGGCGTCGCCGGCATGGCGTCGATCGTGGGCATGGTGGGCGCCGGCTGGTTCTCCGAGCGAATCGGCGAGAAGCCCTTCGCGACGATCTCCTACAGCGCCTCCATCGCCGGCATCGGCGCGCTGGCGCTGCTCGAGGTCTGGCCGTCGACGCTGCTGCTCGCGGTCTTCGTGCTGCTGTTCGGCACCATGCAGGGCTCGCGCGGCCCGCTGGTGGCGGTCCTCTCGGTGCGGAATTTCCCCGGCGGGCGCCAGTCGGCGATCTACGGCACGGTGCTGCTGGGGATGGGCGCGGGGGCCGCGCTCGGCGCCTGGTCCAGCGGCGCGCTGTACGACCTCACCGGCGGCTATCGCGCCGGCTACCTGCTGTCGGCGATCGGCGCGGGCTGCGGGCTGCTGCTGTTCAGGACGGTGCCGGCGCTGTCCGGGGCGCGGGTGGCGGCGTAGAGCGTCAGGCGCCCCTCCTGACCGGCGAGAACCGCGGCGACCGGCCCTTCGGGCCGGTTTCCCTGCGCTGCTCGCCTTGGGCTGGCACGGCGCAACTCGCTGCGCGCCCTTCGGGCGCTCCGCTCGGACAGGGCGCCGTGAGTCAGAAGAACGAAGCGCGCTGCGCGCGCCCAGCCCAAGGCTGCGCTGCTCGGCGCCGCAGATTTCGCCGGTCAGGAGGGGCGCCTGACGCT
>JBKHVS010000036.1:0-22843 GCA_046569945.1 Gammaproteobacteria bacterium
CCCCGAGACCTTCCGGGGCTTCGACCATGCAGCGATGATGCGCCGCCTCGCGCCGCGGCTGCCGGACCTGCGCTTCGTCGCGACGGTGCGCGCGACGCAGCCCGACGGTGACAGCTACGAGGCGCTGGTCGGCGGCGATGCGCCGCCGCCGCGGCTGCCACGCGTGGACCCGGACGCGGTGAAGATCCTGATGTACACCTCGGGCACCACCGGCCGTCCCAAGGGCGTGCTGCACTCGCACAACACGCTGGCCCGGGCGCTGCTCGAGCCGGTCCGCTACTGGGGCATCCGCGACGGCGCCACCTTCCTGATGGCCTCCCCGGTGACCCACGTCACCGGCTACAGCTGCGGCATCGAGATGCCCTTCCTCTGCGGCACGCGCACGGTGCTGATGGAACGCTGGGACGCGGCCGAGGCGGTCGGCATCGTCGAGCGCCACGGCGTGGAGGCCACGGTCAGTGCCACGCCCTTCCTGCAGGAGCTGGTCGCCGAGGCCGAGCGCCAGGGCAGGGCGCTGCCCACGCTGCGCGCGTTCGCCTGCGGCGGGGCAGAAGTGCCGCCGGACCTGATCCGGCGGGCGCACGCGGTGCTCGCCAACTGCCGCGCCTTCCGGGTCTATGGTTCCAGCGAGGCGCCTTTCATCACGCTGGGCTTCCTCGGCGTGGGCGAGCAGGACTTCGCGGCGCAGACCGACGGCCGAATCGTCGACTACGAGGTGATCGTCGTGGACGATGAGGGGCATGAGCTGCCTGCCGGGGCAGAGGGAGAGATCTGCGCGCGGGGCCCGGCGCTCTTCCTGGGCTACGCCGACGCAGCGCAGACCGCGGAGTCGTTCGATGCGCAGGGGTTCTTCCACACCGGCGACGTGGGCCGCGTTACGCCCCAGGGCGCGGTCGTGATCACCGGACGAAAGAAGGACCTGATCAATCGCGGCGGCGAGAAGGTCAGCGCGAAGGAGGTCGAGGACCTGGTGCACGCCCATCCCGCGGTCCAGGAGGCGGCGGTGGTGTCGATGCCGCACCCGCGGCTGGGCGAAACTGTATGTGCCTACGTGATCGCCAAGCCGGGTGAGTCCGTCACGCTGGATGCGCTGCTGCGTGTCGCCGAAGCCGCGGGCGTGGCGAAACAGAAGCATCCGGAGCGCCTGGTGCTCATCGATCAGCTGCCGAGGACGGCGTCCGGCAAGATCCGCAAGGACCGGCTGCGCGAAGACATCCGGGAGAGGCTCAGGTTGGAACGCGACGGAGCACAGTCCTCTTCCGGGCGCGGTAGCATTCGAGGATGAACGCAATCCTCCAGCCCCCGCAGGTGCAGCGCGCCGATTTCGGCCGTGTCTCGGTCTACTTCGGCGAGAAGAACGGCAAGTATCCCGACGGCAACCAGGTGGTCGTGCGCGGCTCGGACACCCGGGCCGCCTTCGACACGCCCATCGTCTCCAATTTCATCGGCCCCGAGTTCGACGCTGCCGAGCTGGTGGTGATGGGGCATGTGCACGAGGACCACATGGCCGGCCTGCACCGGCTGCCCAGGGCGCAGGTGCACGTGCACGAGCTCGACCTGCAGGCGGCGCGCAGCTGGGAGGGCCTGGCCGCGCACTACGGCACCCCCGAGCCCAGGCGCGCCGAAATGCTGGCGAAGTTCCAGCGCGATTTCTTCTACGCGCCGCGCCCCGACGCGGTCGGCTACGTCGACGGCGCCGTCTGGGAGCTGGGCCGCTCGCGGGTGCGGGCCTTCCACATGCCCGGGCACACCGCGGGCCACACGGTGCTGCTGGTGGAGCCCGAGGGCGTGGCCTTCATCGGCGACATCGACCTCAGCGGCTTCGGTCCCTACTACGGCGACGCTTCCTCCTGCCTGGCGGACTTCCGTCGCACGCTTGCGCGTCTGCCCGAGATTCCGGCGCAGGTCTGGGTCACCTCCCATCACCGCGGCGCGTACACCGACCGCGGGCGCTTCCTGCGCGATCTCGCCGCGTTCGCCGCCAAGATCGACGAGCGCGAGCAGCGGCTGCTTCAGCTGCTGGCCGAATCCCCGAAGACGCTGGAGCAGCTGGTGCGCTGCAGGCTGCTCTATCCGGCCGACTACCAGGAGCTCTGGGTCGACGACGCGGAGCGCCGCTCGATCTCCCAGCACCTCGAGGAGCTGCTCGCGTCCGGAGCGGTGCTCGAGGAGGGCGGCGGGGTGTTCCGCCTGGCCTGAGCGCCCGGCGGGGAGGGCGCGATCGATCCCCTCGCTTGCCCGGAGCCGCGCCGGGCTGCCTCAGCCCGCCTGGAAGTTGCCCATCGCGTGATGGGCGGCCAGGCGCACCACGTAGCCCAGCTTGAAGAATGCCGCCGACACCGGCAGCGCGAGGTGGGCTGCCACCTGGGTTCCCAGCGAGAAGCTGTCCGCGTACGGGTAGGCGATCGCCGCGGAGGCGGCCATGCCCAGCGCGGACAGTCCCATCGCCGCGCGGCCGATGCCCAGGTAGTGCCGGGGTTCGCGTCGCGTCTGCTCCATGACGATCACCGCACCGTGAAGTCGATGACGATCTGGCCCGGCTCCCGTGCCACGTATTGCACGCCGATGGAATCGCCGAAGTGGTGCGCGATCTGGTTCAGCAGCGGGATCGGGTCGTGGTCGTTGACGAAGCGCATCGTCTCGCCGGGCGACAGGGCGCCGAGGGCGCCGAAGATCGCCGCATGGCGGAAGCGTTTTGCGACGCCGCGGGCGTCGAAGCCGTGGATGTCCTGGCCGAGGATCGGGAGGCTGCAGTCGTGCATGGGTGCGTTCCTTCGTCGCGTTGGCTCCGGCGGGAGGGCCGGCGTGAAAGATGAATATAAAATACATCTTCAAAAGTGTCAAAACAAATGCATCTTCCGGTTCGCAAGTGCCGCGCAAACCTGCATACTGGTGCCCTCATCCTTCAGCCAGCCTGGCGTCGCCCGATCCATGCACATCACCCAGCACACCGACTATGCCCTGCGCGTGCTTCTCCACGTGGGCAGCAACCCGTCGCGCCGGGTCACCATCGCCGAGATCGCCGACCGCTTCGACATCTCCAGGAGCCACCTGATGAAGGTGGTCAACCAGCTGGTGCGCGAGGGCATGCTGGACGGCCAGCGCGGCAAGGGCGGGGGCTTGAGCCTGGCGGTGCCGGCCTCGAAGATCCGGGTGGGCGACGTGGTGCGCCGCATGGAGCCCGGACTGGAGCTGGTCGAGTGCTTCGGCACGAGCGGGCGCTGCCTGCTCAATCCCGCCTGCAAGCTCAAGCGGGCGCTGACCCAGGCGCTGGACGCCTTCCTGAAGGTCCTCGACGGCTACACGCTCGAGGACCTGCTGGACAACCCCGCCACGATCCGCACGCTGCGCCTCGTGGCGGTTCCCATGCGCTGAGCTGCGTCAGCGCGGCGGCGCGTCGCCCTGCGCCGGAGGCTCAGGGCGCGCCGACGGGTCCAGCTTCATCGCTCCCTTGATCAGCAGGTGGGCGCTGACCGGCGCGGTGATGAACAGGAAGAGCGTGATCGACAGTTCATGCAGGCTCAGGCCGTCCCGGTCGAAGCTGAAGTGGAGCGCCGATGCGATCAGGATGCTGCCCACCCCGAGGGTGGTGGCCTTGGTGGGGCCATGCAGCCGGGTGTAGAAGCTCGACAGCTTTGCCAGGCCGAAAGAGCCGACCAGGGCGAACGCGGCGCCAAGCAGCAGCAGCAGGGCAACCAGGTAGTCGACGAAGACGGGCATCCGGGCCTCCTATTCGATGATGTCGCCGCGCAGCAGGTACTTCGAGAGCGCCACCGTGCCGACGAAGCCGAGCATTGCGATGATCAGCGCCGTCTCGAACAGCAGCACCGTCTCGAGCTGGATGTCCAGCAGGACGAGAAGCGCCAGCGCGTTGATGTACAGGGTGTCCAGCGCGAGGATGCGGTCGGGAATGCCCGGGCCGCGCAGCAGGCGCCAGAGGGTCAGCAGCATCGCGATGGCCAGCATCGCGGTCACGTAGGGCAGCACCTGTTCGGTCATCCGAAGATCTCCATCAGGGGCGCTTCGTAGCGCTGCTTGATCTCGGCGCAGACCGCGTCGGGATCGCGGGCGTCCAGCGCGTGCACCAGCAGGTGGCGCCGGTCGGGCGTCAGGTCGGACGATATGGTGCCCGGTGTCATCGTGATGATGCCTGCGAGCGTGGCGATGCCGTGCGGATCGCGGATGTCCAGAGGCAGCCAGAAGAAGCGGGGGCTCAGGCGCCGCTCGGGGCCGAGGATGAGGAGCGCCACCTGGATGTTGGCGACGACGATGTCGTACAGCACCACCAGCACCAGGCGCAGAATGGCCGCCGGGCGCCGGATGCGGGGCTGGTCCGGCCGCAGGCCTACGGTGACCAGCGGGATCGCAACCGCGAGCACTGCGCCCAGCAGGACCTGGCCGGGTGCGAGGGTGTTGTTCAGCAGCAGCCACAGCAGCAGCACCGTGGCGCTGATCATCGGCGAGGGCATGAGTCGTTTCACGATCCGTCTCCGGGCGCGGGGATCGGGGGCTGGGTGAGCACGCTCTCGATGTAGCGGGAGGACTCGAGCAGCTGGGCGGCAGCGCTGTCGGTGTAGCGCAGCAGGTGTCCGCCAAGCAGCGAGACCAGTGCGCCCGCGGTGAGCAGGGCGGCAACGGGGACCAGCTGCCAGGGGCTCGCCAGCCGGGGGCCGTCGGCGGCCGGCACCGGCTCGCGGGTCTTCCAGAAGAGCCTGCTGCCGGCGCGCGACAGGGCAATCACCACCAGAAGCGCGCCGCCGAGGACCACCGCCCACACCAGGCCCCAGGGGGCCGCCGGCAGGCCGGGGGGGGCCTGCAGCGCCGCGCCCAGGATTGCCGCCTTGCCGACGAAGCCCGACAGGGGCGGCAGCCCGCCCACAGACACCGCCACGACGAAGAACAGGGCGCCGAGCAGCGCCGGTTGCGAAACTGCGGGTCCGGACTCGAGCCGGTCGCGTGCCGGGCCGCGCTGGTCGGACACCAGCTGGGCCAGCAGGAAGAATGCGGCGCCGACCAGCGTGCTGTGCACCAGGTAGTACAGCGCGGCGGAGATCGACGCCGCGCCAGCCATGCCGATGGCCAGCAGCAGCGTGGTCGCCGATGCGATGATCAGGTAGGCCGCCAGCTGGCGGATGCCGGTTGCCGCCACGGCGCCCAGGCTGGCCAGCGCCAGGCTGGCCAGCGACAGCGGCACCAGCCACGGCTGGGCGATGTCGGCGGCGGCGCCGCCATCGGGCCCGAAGATCAGCGTGGTGACCCGCAGCACCGCGTAGACGCCGACCTTGGTCATGATCGCGAACAGCGCGGCCACCGGCGCGACCGCGGCGCCGTAGGTGTCGGGCAGCCAGAAGTACAGCGGCAGCAGCGCCGCCTTGACGAAGAACACCACCAGCAGCATGCCGGCTGCGGCGCGCACCAGCCCGACGTTGTGGGGCTCCACCCGCGTGACCGCCTGCGCGAGGTCGGCCATCGCCAGAGTGCCGGTGATGCCGTAGAGCAGGCTGACGGCAATCAGGAACAGAGCGGAGGCTGCCAGGTTGAAGGTGACGTAGTGCATGCCGGCGCGCGCGCGCAGCGCGCCGCCGCCGTGCAGCAGCAGGCCGTAGGAGGCGATCAGCAGCACCTCGAAGAACACGAAGAGGTTGAAGAGATCGCCCGTCAGGAAGGCGCCGGCCAGCCCCATCAGCTGGAACTGGAAGAGCGGGTGGAAGTGCGGCGGCTGCGGCGCGCGCTCGCGGGTGCCCAGCATGAAGACCATGCAGGCGCAGGCGAGCACGGCGAGCAGCGTCACCATCATCGCCGACAGCCGGTCGACCACCAGCGGGATGGAGAACGGCGCCGGCCAGTTGGCGAGCAGGTAGACCTCGATGCGTCCATCGGCCGCGCCGGAGAGCAGGCGCAGGGCGATCAGGAGCAGGCCGGCGCAGGCCAGCAGGCTGACCGGCGCCTGCAGCCGGGGGGCGCGGCGCTCGACCAGCACGAGCAGGGCGCCGCAGAACAAGGGCCAGGCGACCGGGGCGACGATCCAGTGGTTCACGGAGTCTCCCTCGGCGGCGTGCCCGGTTCGCGGGCGTCGACATGGTCGGAGCCGCTCTCGTGGCGGTTGGCCATCGCCAGCGCGAGCAGCAGGGCGGTCATGCCGAAGCCGATGACGATCGCGGTCAGCACCAGTGCCTGCGGCAAGGGATCGGCGTGTTCGGCGAGCGTGGGCGCGGCGCCCGCGACGATGGGGGGCTTGCCCACGGCGAGCCGGCCCATCGAGAAGATGAACAGGTTGACCGCGTACGACAGCAGAGTCAGGCCCAGCACCACGTCGAAGGTGCGCGCGCGCAGCGTCAGGTAGATTCCTCCTGCGGTCAGCAGGCCGATGCCTAGGGCGAACAGCAGTTCCATCGCGGTTTCCTCAGGGAGTGACTTCGCGCGGCGCGGCTGCCGCCTGGAGCCGGCCGATGCTGCCGAGCGAGACCATCACCACGCCGACCACGGTGAGGAACACCCCGAGGTCGAAGAACGCTGCGCTGGCGATCGGCAGCTCGCCGATCACGGGCAGCACCGGGTGGATGAAGCTGCTGGTGAGGAATGGGTAGCCGAACGCAAAGCTGCCGACGCCCGTGAGCCCCGCGATCACAAGACCCCAGCCGATCCAGTCGTGGAAGGGCGTGCGTATCCGGGCCGCCGTCCATTCGTTGCCGCTGGCCATGTACTGAACCATCAGCGCCACGCCGAGCACCAGGCCGGCGACGAAGCCGCCGCCGGGCAGGTTGTGGCCGCGCAGGAAGAGGAACACGGCCACCACCGATGCCAGCGGCAGGATCAGCCGGGTGATCAGCGCGAGCAGCAGCGGATGCCGGTCCGGCGCGGGCGCGCCGAAAGGCAGCGGCAGCACGCCGATCCGCAACTGCTGCAGCAGCGCATGGATGACCAGCCCGGCGATGCCCAGCACGCTGATCTCGCCGAGGGTGTCATAGCCGCGGAAATCGACGAGGATCACGTTGACCACGTTGGTGCCGCCGCCTTCCGGGGCCGACTTCTCCAGGTAATAGCCGGAGATGGTCGTCAGCGGGCGCGTGAGCACCGCATAGACGATCGCGGTGATGCCGGCACCCGCGGCCAGCGCCAGCACGCCATCGGCGATCCGGCGGGGAACCGGCTCGGTGACGCTGTCCTGCGGCAGGAAGCGCAGCGCCAGCAGCATCAGCATGATGCTCACCGTCTCGACCAGCAGCTGGGTGAGCGCGAGGTCCGGCGCAGAGAACCAGACGAAGGTCAGGCTGACCACCAGTCCCACGACGCCCATGGCGATCAGCGCGACCAGGCGGCTGCGGTGCAGCAGCACGGTGGCCACGGTGCCTGCCGCGCCGATCACCCAGATCGCGATCTCGCCGGCACTGGCTGCGGCGGTGTCCAGCGGGCCGCTGGCCAGCGGGCGCGTCAGGAAGGGCCAGGCCGCCAGCGCAAGCGTGGCGAGGAAGAACAGGCGCAGGTAGCGCTGCAGGCTGCCGTTCTGCAGGCCGAAGGTGAGGGCACGCGACAGCCCGGTCAGGCGCAGCAACAGGTACTCGAAGGCGTCGCGGCCGCCCCTGCGTTCGTCGTCGATGTTGTGCAGGTCGAAGCGCAGGTAGAGGAAGGTGTAGAGGCCGATCCCGCCGAGCAGGGCGATGACGCTCATCAGCAGCGGGACGTTGAAGCCGTGCCAGATCGCGAGGCTGTATTCGGGCAGGGGGCCGCCGATGGTGGCCTGGGCGCCGAGGGCGAGCAGCGGGCCGACCGTCCAGGCGGGCAGGATTCCCACGGCGAGGCAGATTAGAACCAGCACTTCCACCGGAACCTTCATCCAGCGCGGCGGCTCGTGCGGCGTGCGCTCCAGGCCCTTGGGCTCGCCGTTGAAGAAGGCGTCGTGGACGAAGCGGATCGAGTAGGTGACCGAGAACACGGCGGCCACGGTCGCGGCGACGGGGATCAGGCGTCCGGCCAGGTCGCCGCTCACGAAGAGCGTCTCCGCGAAGAACATCTCCTTCGAGAGGAAGCCGTTGAGCAGCGGCACGCCCGCCATCGCCGATGCGGCCACCATGGCCAGGGTCGCGGTCCAGGGCATGTAGGGCCACAGGCCGTTCAGCTTGCGCATGTCGCGCGTGCCGCACTCGTGGTCGATGATTCCGGCCGCCATGAACAGCGAGGCCTTGAACGTGGCGTGATTGAGGATGTGGAAGACGCCGGCCACCGCGGCCAGCGGCGAATTCAGGCCGAAGAGCAGCGTGATCAGGCCCAGGTGGCTGATCGTCGAGTAGGCGAGGAGGCCCTTGAGGTCGTGCTTGAAGATTGCGATGAAGGCGCCGACGAGCAGCGTCGCCAGTCCGGCTCCGCTGACCATCCAGAACCAGGCGTCGGAACCCGAGAGCACCGGATACAGGCGCGCGAGCAGGAACACGCCCGCCTTCACCATCGTGGCCGAGTGCAGGTAGGCCGACACGGGCGTGGGCGCAGCCATCGCGTGCGGCAGCCAGAAGTGGAAGGGGAACTGCGCCGACTTCGTGAAGGCGCCCAGCAGGATCAGCACCAGCGCGGGCAGGTACAGCGGGCTCGCCTGCACCTGCTCCTTGGCGGCCAGCACCGCGTCGAGCTCGAAGCTGCCGACGATCCGGCCCAGCAGCAGCACGCCGCCGAGCAGGCAGAGGCCGCCCGCGCCGGTGATCGTCAGCGCCATCCGGGCGCCGCGGCGCGCATCCTGGCGGTGCTTCCAGAAGCCGATCAGCAGGAAGGAGGAGAGGCTGGTGAGCTCCCAGAAGACCACCAGCATGATCAGGTTGCCCGCGGTGACCACGCCGAGCATCGCACCCATGAAGAGCAGCAGCATCGCGTAGAAGCGCGGCATCGCGTCTTCGGGCGACAGGTAGTAGCGCGCGTAGAGGACGATCAGCGCGCCGATGCCGAGGATCAGGAGGCAGAACAGCAGGGCCAGCCCGTCCAGGCGCAGCCCGAAGTCCACCCCCAGCGAAGGCAGCCACGCCACCGCGAAGCGCTGCACCTCGCCCCGGGCGACGGCCGGCGCCTGGGCGCCGAGCAGCGCCAGTGCGCACAGCGTGACTGCACCCGCCAGCCAGGCCGACGGGTTGCGCGCCTCGCGCGGCAGCATCGAGAGCAGCAGGCTGCCCGCGAAGGGCAGCAGGGTCATGGCGAGCAGTTGCATGGAGCCCGGATTGTAAGGGTGACGCCGGGGCGCGCCACGAAGCCACGGGAAAAATCGAGCGGACGCGACGGCCAGCGCGAAATCCTACCGGGCATCCGGCCTCGCGCCGAGCACGGCTGCGCCGGGCGCATTCCAAGGAACCCTTCGTTGCTGCGGAGCGCGGGCGGGAATGCTGCCGGAACCGCTGTTCCTGCCCGCTTCATCAGGGTTTCAACGGACGCTTTGCCGTTGACCCGTCCGCGCGCCCTAACTTAGCCTGAAGCTCCGCGAGACGGGGCCTGCCCTATGGCGCCCAGGCTCGTCGGCGACGTGTCTGGCGTGACAGCGAGGACTGTTGGCATCACAGCGGAGACTGCAGGACATACCGAAAACCAAGGAGACACCATGTCGATCACCCGTCGAGACATCCTTCTCGGAGGCACCGCGGCCACGCTGCTGCCTCGCCGCCTGGCCTTCGCCTCGGCTGCGGTCGGCATCGTGCTGCTGGGCGGGGCGCTGCAGTCCTGGGTGCTCGGCTTCGGGCGGCTGCCCGGAGGACCGATCGGCATGCTGAGCAGGGTGCTCATCGGCCTGGGCGGCATCACGCTGGTGGCGCCTGGCGGAGACCTGACCGGGTTGGGCCACCTGCAGCTGACGCTTCTCGGGGTCGCGCTGGCCGGGCCGGGGCTTGCCCTGGCGATGCTGGTGCGCAGGCGGGTTCCGGCAGCCGTGGCGGGTTGAACGGCGAGGCCGGTGCGGCGGGCGGCCCGCCCCGGCCGGGGCAGCGGCCCGACGAACCGCCTGGCCGCCGTTGATCTGCAGGGATCGGATCGTCGACGACTCGGAATGTCCCAGGCGCGCCTGTTCCTGCTCACGTCCCTGGCGATGATCGCGTTCGCCGGGAACTCCCTGCTGTGCCGGCTGGCGCTCGGGCACACGGCCATCGACCCGGCGAGCTTCACGGCGGTCAGGCTCGCCGCGGGCGCGGCCAGCCTCTGGCTGGTGGTGCGGCTTCGCAGCCGCGAAGCCGCCGGCGGTTCGCGGGGGAACTGGGGATCGGCCGTCGCGCTGCTCGTCTATGCCGCGGCCTTCTCCTTCGCGTACGTGAGCCTGCCGGCGGGCGCCGGTGCGTTGCTGCTGTTCGGCGCGGTGCAGGCCACCATGATCGGACATGGGCTCTGGGCGGGCGAGCGCCCCGGGCCGATGCAGGCGCTGGGGCTGGTGACTTCCCTGGCCGGCCTTGCGGCCCTGCTGCTGCCCGGCCTCGGCGCACCGCCGCTGGAAGGCTCCCTGCTGATGCTCGCAGCGGGGGCCGCCTGGGGCATCTACTCGCTGCGCGGGCGGGGAGGCGGCGACGCCACCCGGGTGACCGCGGGGAACTTCCTGCGTGCAACGCCGCTCGCGCTCGGCCTGGGCCTGGTCATGCTGCCCTGGTCATCGATCGATGCCGCCGGCTTCGGATATGCGGCGGCATCGGGCGCGCTGGCTTCCGGCCTCGGATACGCGGTCTGGTACACGGCATTGCGCGGTCTTGCGGGCCCGACGGCTGCGACGGTGCAGCTCAGCGTCCCGGCCATCGCAGCGGCGGGCGGAGCCCTGTTCCTCTCCGAGCCGGTCACCCTGCGTCTCGTGCTCTGCTCGGTCACGATCCTCGGCGGGATAGCCCTGGTGATCCAGGGCCAGCGGCGCGCGCGCTGACACGGGAAGCGCCCGGACAAGCGGCACCGGGACAAGGGGCACACGGCGCGTCTCGCCGATACGCATCGCCCAGGATCGTCAGCCGGCGCTCGGCGACCCGTCGCCCCAGTAGGGGGCCCGCAGCAGCCGCTTGAGCACCTTGCCCAGCGCGTTGCGCGGGAACTCGTCGCGGAACTCCACGCGGGCCAGGCGCTGGTGCCTGGCCAGCCGTTCGTTTGCCCAGGCAGCGATGTCGGATTCGGAGGCCTGCGCGCCGGGGCGCGGGATCACCAGCGCCAGCGCGGTCTCGCCCCATTTCTCGTGGGGAATGCCGATGACCGACACGTCGAGCACCGCCGGGTGGCCGGCGAGCACCTGCTCGATGTCCGCTGGGAAGACGTTGAATCCGCCCGAGATCAGCATGTCCTTCTTGCGGTCCAGCAGCACCAGGAAGCCGTCCGCGTCGAGACGGCCGATGTCGCCGGAGCGGATGAAGCTGCGGCCGCGCTCGTCGCGCCAGACCAGCTCGGCGGTCTGCTCCGGGCGCCGGTGGTACTCCTTCATCATTCCGGCGCCGTAGGCGGCGATCTCGCCGGTTTCGCCGCGGGGAAGCGCATTGCCCGCGTCGTCCAGGATGCGCACCTCGAAGCCGAGCACCGGCGTGCCGACGGTGTCGGATTTCTCCGGGTCGTGGTGCGGCTTGAGCATGCTGGCGAAGCCTTCGCTGAAACCGTAGAGCTCGTGGAGGCGGTTGCCGAAGCGGCGGACGACCTCGCGCCGGGTCTCGCGTCGCAGCGGCGAGCCTGCGCAGAGCAGCACCTGCAGGCTCGAGGTGTCCGCGCCGTCGAGCGCGGGCGAGCCCAGCACGGCGATGTACTGCGAGGGCACCATGAACGTGTGGGTGATGCGCTCGAGCGCCACGTGTTCGAGGAAGGCGGCCGGGTCGAAGGAGGGCATCACCACGCAGGTGCCGCCGGCGAACAGCACCGGCAGCATCATCAGCCAGGTGCCGTTCGAATACAGCGAGGTGGTGGTCAGCGCGCGCGAGCGGTCGGTGAAGCCCATCTCGATGGCGTTCGAGAAGGCCCAGTGGGTGCGCGCCCGGTGGGTCTGCACGATCCCCTTGGGCAGGCCCGTGGTGCCGGAGCTGTAGATGATGTTGAAGGCGTCTGCGGGTGTGCACACCGGCAGCGGATCCGCCGCCGCATCGCCGCCGGCGAGGAAGTCGTCGAAGCCCGTCCAGCCGGGCGCATCGCCGAAGACCGCGATCCAGCCGCCTGGCAGGATGCCGGCGAGCCGACCGCGCTCGGGATCGATCCTGTCGCGGAAGTCCCCGGTCGCGAAGGCCAGCACCGATTCGCTGTCGTCGAGCAGCGTGGCCAGCTGCGCTGCGGTGAGCAGCCCGGAGAGCGGCACCACGCAGGCCCCGGCCCGGACGATGCCGAAGATGATCTCGAGCATCTCGACCGAGTTGCCCATCAGCACCGCGACCTTGTCGCCGCGGCCGACGCCGCGCGCCTGCAGCGCGCGCGCCACGCGGTCGATCCCGGCGCCGAACTCTCCCCAGTTGCGCCGCACCGGCCCGCACACCACCGCCTCGCGGCGCGGATGGAAGGCGGCGTGACTGGCCAGGATCTCGGGGATCAGGACGTGAGGGTCGTCGATGTGTTCCATGACCGTGCCTCGTCGGGCATCCCGCTCCCGGACGCACGCGCCGGGAGCACGCTGGAGGGTCGGGCCCGCGCGGCCCGCGGTAGCAGGCCGTCGCCGGAGCTCAGGTCAGCTTGCCGGTGGCGCCCCGGCCCACGCCCTTGCCGGCGTCGACGCGCAGCAGCTGCCCGGTCACCTTGGCCATCGAGGCGACGCCGACGATCGCCTCGGCGACGTCGTCCGGGCTCATCACGGCTTCGAGCGCGCTGATGGCCCGGTAGCCGTCGTAGGCCTTCTGGTATCCCTCGCCCAGGCCGTTGCGCAGCCACTCGGTCTCGATGAAGCCCGGCAGCACGGCGTTGACCCGGACTTCGGGGCCCATCGCGCGGGCCAGCGCGATGGTCATCGCGTTCAGTGCGCCCTTCGACGCCATGTAGGCGATCGACGAACCCATGCCGTCCTGGCCTGCGATCGAGGACACGTTGACGACGGCGCCGCGCGAGGCGCGCAGTGCGGCCTCGCAGGCTCGCACCATCTGGAACACGCCGATGGTGTTCACTGCGTAGATCGAGTGGAAGTCCTCGGCGGACAGTCCCGCCAGGTTCTGCAGCGCAACGAACTTCGTGGTGCCGGCGTTGTTCACGAGCACGTCGATGCGTCCCCAGCGCTCCATGGCGGCGGCGGCGAGCGCCCGGCAGTCCTCGTCGCGGGAGACGTCGGCGCGCACCACGAGTGTGTCGGCGCCCGCTTCGCGGCACTGCGCGGCGACCGCCTCGGCCGGCGCTGCGCTGCGGCTGTAGTTGATCACCACGGAGGCGCCCATGCGGGCCAGCGACAGCGCGGTGGCGGCGCCGACCCCTGCGGACGAGCCGGTGACGATGCAGACCTTGCCCTTGAAATCCATGGACGAACCTCTCGATCGGATGATGGTTGGGAATCTGGGATCGATGCTACACAAGCGCCCGCGCACGGCGTTCCGCTATCGGCGGCGGCGCATGCCGGACCGTAACCCGGTATCCTGACGGCCCGCGCCCGGCAGCGCGCGACCGGCCGCAGCAGCGCGGCGGGCCGCGCAGGCCGGCAAGAACGAGATCGCACCTGGGGAGCCGCCCGCTTGAATCGCCTGAACGAACGCCTGAGCGCGCTGACGCCCCGAGACCTTGGCGGACTGATGCGCGGCATCGAGAAGGAGAGCCTGCGATCGCGCCCGGACGGCGCGCTCGCCGACACCCCGCATCCCGCGGCGCTGGGGTCGGCCCTCACGCATCCCCACATCACCACCGACTTCAGCGAGTCGCAGCTCGAACTGATCACCGGCGTGCACCCGACCCCTGGCGCCTGCCTTGCGGAACTCACCGAGATCCACCAGTTCGTCCAGCGCAACATCGGCGAAGAGGTGCTCTGGGCGTCGAGCATGCCCTGCGGGCTGCCGGAAGACGAGCGCATCCCGATAGGCCGCTACGGAAGCTCGAACGTCGGGCGAGCCAAGACCGTCTACCGCCAGGGGCTGTCCTGGCGTTACGGGCGGCGCATGCAGACCATCTCGGGAATCCACTACAACTTCTCGCTGCCGCCGGATGCGTGGGAGACGCTGGGGCCGGTCTCGGGCTTCGCCGGCGATGCCCGCGCGCGCCAGACGGACGGCTATTTCGCGCTGATCCGGAATTTCCGCCGCCATTCCTGGCTGCTGCTCTACCTGTTCGGCGCCTCTCCCGCCGTCTGCGGCAGCTTCCTCGCGGGCCATGCGCACGGGCTTCAGCCGCTGGACTCCGGCAGCCTCTACCTGCCCCATGCCACCTCGCTTCGGATGGGGCCGCTCGGCTACCAGAGCGATGCCCAGGCGGCGCTGGCGGTGAGCTTCAACAGCCTGGAGAGCTATTCGACTTCGCTGTCGCGCGCGCTGGCCGAGCCGTATCCGGCCTATGAAGCCATCGGCCTGCGCGACGGTGACGACTACCGGCAGCTGGCCACCTCGCTGCTCCAGATCGAGAACGAGTTCTACGGCACCATCCGCCCCAAGCGCTCGATCCGTCCCGGCGAGCGGCCGCTGCGCGCGCTCGCGCAGCGGGGCGTCGAGTACGTGGAGGTGCGCTGCCTGGATCTCGACCCCTTCTCGGAGATCGGCATCGACGAAGGCACGCTGCGCTTCCTCGATGTCTTCCTGCTGCACTGCCTGCTCAGCGAGAGCCCTCCGGACACGCCGGACGAGATCGCAGGGATGTCGCGCAACCAGCACCTGGTCGCGCAGCGGGGCCGCGAGCCCGGGCTGACGCTGCATCGCGGCGGCGGCGAGGCCGGCCTGCGCGACTGGGGCAGGGAACTGCTGCGCGAGTGCGAGCCGATCGCCGATGCGCTCGATGCCGCCGCCGGTGCGGGCAGGCCGCACCGCGACGCGCTCGAGCGCGCGGCGGCGCTGCTCGACGACCCCTCGCTGACGCCCTCGGCGCGGGTGCTGCGCGAGATGGCGGCGACCCACGGCGACTCCTTCCGCGCGTTCGGGCTGGCCTGTTCGCTGCGGCACCGCGAGCGGCTGCTGGCGATGCCGTTCCCTGCCGAAGCCGCCGCGCGCCATGCACGGATGGCGCAGGCATCGCTCGAGGAGCAGCGCCGGATCGAGGCGGCCGACACGCTGCCCTTCGAGGAGTACCGCCGCCGCTACATCGCGGGCGAACTCGTGGTCGGCGGTTGATCCGGGCGCCGCGCCCGGGGCTCACCCGGCCGGGTTGGGGTAGCGCGCCTGGATCGCGGCAATGCCGGCCATCGTGTCGGCATCCAGCTCGAACTGCGCGCCTGCGATGTTCTCGCGCAGCTGCTCCATCGTGGTTGCACCGATGATCGACGCGCCCAGGTGCCAGCGGCCGCGCACATAGCCGAGCGCGAGCTGCACCAGGCTGATGCCCCGCTCGCGGGCCAGCGCGGCGTAGGCTTCGATCGCCTCGGTGACCATCGGCTTTCGGAAGCGCTGGCCCAGCGTGTCGAACAGGGCGAAGCGCGAGCCGGCGGGCAGGGCGCCGCCCAGGTACTTGCCCGACAGCATTCCGCCGGCCAGCGGGCTGTATGCGAGCAGCGACATCTGCTCGCGGTACAGCGCCTCGGCCAGGTCGCCGTCGGCGCTGCGCGAGACCAGGCTGTAGCTGTTCTGGAGCGTCACCGGCCCCGGCACCCCGAGTTCCTTCGCCACGCGATGGAACTCGCACACGCCCCAGCTGGTCTCGTTGGACAGGCCGTAGTGGCGGATCTTGCCGGCGCGGATCATCGCAGCCATGCCCTCGACCTGCTCGCGGATCGACGGACCGCTGCGCTCCTTCGAGGGGTCGAAGTCGACGACGCCGAACATCGGCACGTTCCGCTGGGGCCAGTGGATCTGGTAGATGTCGATGCAGTCGATCCCCAGGCGCGCCAGGCTGGTGTCCACAGCCTCCGCGATCACCTCGCGGGTGAGATCGGTGCGCCCCCCTCGGATCCAGTCGCGCCGGCCCGGGCCGGCGACCTTGGTCGCGATGACCAGGTCCCCGCGCGGCCGGCGCGCCAGCCATTCGCCCAGGATGGACTCGGTGCGGCCCTGCGTGCGGGCGTTCGGCGGCACCGGGTACATCTCCGCGGTGTCGATGAAGTTGATTCCCTGCTCGATCGCGTAGTCGAGCTGCTCGTGGGCCTGGGCCGCGTTGTTCTGCTCGCCCCAGGTCATGGTGCCGAGGCAGACCTCGGAGACGGACAGGCCGGTGCCCGGCAGGATTCGGCGTTTCATCGGGGCTGGATCCTCGTCAGTGTTGGGCGGCGAGCTGGCGCTTGTCTTCCGGCTGCCCGAAGGCGTCCGGGAGGTCGGAGCAGGTGGCGCGCATCATGTCGCGCGGCCAGCGCAGGTCGTCGAAGGGCGTGCCGCGGTACATCGTGCAGCGGTTGTCCCACATCACCAGGTCGCCGACGCGCCAGCGGTGCGTGTAGACGAACTGGCACTGGGTGGCGTGTTCGGTGAGGGCGGCGAGCAGGGCTTCGGCCTCTGGCTCGCCCATGCCGCGGATCGCGCCGGCATGCGAGGCCAGGTAGAGCGAGCGGCGGCCGGACTCGGGGACGGTCCGCACCAGCGGCCGGGGCAGCGGGGCAAAGGCCGCGCGCTCTTCTTCCGTGAAATTCGTGAAGCCGAGCCGCCGGCGCGAGTGCAGCAGCGAGTGCTCGGCGATGAGGCCGTCGACCTGCGCCTTGCGCGCCTCGGGCAGCGAATCCCAGGCGGCGCGCAGGTCCGCGAACTCGGTATGCCCGCCGATCGGCGCAATCGAGCGGGCGTACAGCAGCGACGCGTAGCCGGTGGGCGACTTGAACGAGCTGTCCGTGTGCCAGAGGCGGTTGCCGAGCTGGAACTGGCGCAGCCGGCTGTCCTTGTCCCAGATCCTGCCGTCGGCGTCGACGTTCGCGATGTCGGCGATCTCGGACGGCACGCGCATCTTCACGTCCTTCATCTGCGTGGCCACCGAGCGCTCGAGCGGGCCGAAGCGCGCCGCGAAGGCGAGGTGCTGCTCGATGCCCAGGTCCTGGGCGGTGAAGACGAGCACCGCATATCGCGCGAAGGCCTCGCGCACCGCCTGCATGTCCTCGTCCGGCAGCGGCAGTCGCAGGTCGATGTCGCCGATCTCGGCGGCGAACCCGGGCGTGATCGGGGCGATGGTGATCGGCATGGGTCTCCTCCTGGTTCGCCCTCTGCGGGGCTTCGTTGGCGCTCAGTGGCGCGGTCGGCGCTCAGTCGCGCGGCGTGAGCAGGAAGTGCGCGCGCGCAACGGCGATCGGATAGTCGGGGCTGCGCTGCCACAGGCGGACGTGCACCAGCGCCACCCGCGCGCCGACGCGCACCACTTCGCACATCGCGAAGGTCTCCTCGGGGCGGCCTGCGCGCAGGTAGTCGAGCGAGAAGTCGATCCCCTTGGGCAGCTTGGCGCCCTGCAGGGTCTGGTTCAGGTGCAGGATGGCAGCGGTCTCCGCGAAGCCGGCGACCACGCCGCCGTGCAGCGCAGGCAGGAAGGGGTTGCCGATCAGCTTGGGGTCGAAGGGCATGCGGAACAGCGGCCGCTGCGGATCCGGTGCGACGCGGATGCCGAGGTAGTCCAAGTAGGGGATCGCGCCGGCCGGCATCGCGGGTTCGCTGGCGGATGGCGGCTGCCAGCGGTCCGCACCGCGCGCCGGCGCGGGGCGGCCCGCCGGCGACAGCGCGGCCACCGCGGCGGCCGCGGCTGCAGTGAAGGTTTCCGAAGCCTGCGGCGCATCGCTGCCGGAGGGCACCTCGGGCCGCGCGCCAGCGGGCGTGGAGAGCATGAAGGCCGCCTGCGCGGTGGCGACCGGCTGGGCGTCGTCGCCCTGGTGGACCTCGGCGCGCACGAAGGCGACGCTGCGGGTCAGCCGGTAGCAGTGAGCGTCGCAGTGCACGTCCTGCTCTGGCGTCGCCGGGCGCAGGTAGTCCATCCGCAGGTCCAGCGTGGCGTAGGTGGTGTCCTGCTCGAGCGCGGCGCCGACCGCGAGCCCGCAGCAGGAATCCGCAAGCACCGTGATCGCGCCCGGATGCATCAGCCCGCGCGCCGGATCCCCCATCCAGTCGGCCCGCGCCGGAAGGACCATCGAGCCGCGCGCGCGCTCGATCGCCGTGACGCGGGTGCCGATCTCGCGCATGTGGGGCGTGCGCTGCACGAAGGTGCTCTTGAGGAATTCGAGGATGTCGGACATGGCGGCTGGGGGTCGGCGCAGAGGGGTCGTGGCTGAAATTAGCACAGCAGGGCGGCGGCGCGGCCTGCGCATCGGACGGTCCGCGCGCAGGGTGCTTCCCGGTACGCGCTTATCCGGAACGGGCGCGTCGCCGGCGGCTTGCCGGATCGACTAGCCTTGCCGCTGGAGACCGGGGGCGCAGCGCAGGTGCGCGCCCCAGACAGAGGAGCGAGAACGACATGAGGTCAAGGACCGCGATCGCGCCCGAGGCCTTCGTGCACACCGGCCATGTGCTCGAAGACCACGTGCTGACGATCACGCTGAACCGGCCGGAACGGCGCAATGCGCTGAACTGGCGTGCCTACGACGAACTGGAGTCGGCGTTCCGGGCGGCGGATGCCGATCCCGAAGTGCGCTGCGTGATCGTGACCGGCGCGGATCCGGCCTTCTGCTCGGGCGACGACGTCGGCGAGATCATGGCCGGGCCCGACGGCGGCATCGGACAGCGCAAGGACTCGGTGATCCATCGGCCGGCCAACCCGACTGCGATGGCGGCGCTGGAGTGTTCCAAGCCGGTGATCGCGGCGGTCAACGGCGCGGCGATCGGATGGGGCGTGGAGCTTGCGCTGTTCGCGGACCTGCGGGTCGCCTCGGAGCAGGCGAAGTTCTCGGAGATGTTCGTCAAGCGCGGGCTGTCCTGCGACGTCGGCGGCTTCTACCGGCTGCCCGCGCTGGTCGGCGCCGAGAAGGCCGCCGAACTGCTCTTCACCGGCGACCTCGTCGATGCGGCCGAAGCGCTGCGCATCGGGCTGGTCGGCCGCGTGGTGCCGCACGCCGAGCTGATGACCCAGGCGCGCGCGCTGGCGGCGCGGATCGCCTGCAACCCGCCGCTCGCGGTGCAGGCGCTGAAGGCCGGGCTGGCGCGCAGCGCCTACGGCGACCCGCGCGAGATCGGCGGCTGGGCGATGGACACCATCTACCGCCTGGCGCGCACCGAAGACCACAAGGAGGGCGTCGCGAGCTTCCTCGAGAAGCGCGCGCCGGTCTTCAAGGGACGCTAGTGCGGCCTCGCAGGCCCGTCCCGCAACCCACACCAACCAAGAGGAGACATCACCCATGAAGAAGATCTGGAAGCTGGCCGTCGGCGCAGTCGTCGTCGCGGCTTCGCTGCAGGCTGCGCACGCGCAGAAGAAGTACGGCCCCGGCGTGACCGACACCGAGATCAAGATCGGCCAGACCATGCCCTACAGCGGACCCGCCTCCGCCTATGGCTCGCAGGGCAAGGCGGCGCTGGCGTACTTCAAGATGCTCAACGCCAAGGGCGGCATCAACGGCCGCAAGATCAACCTGCTCTCGATGGACGACGGCTACAGCCCGCCCAAGACCATCGAGCAGACCCGCAAGCTGGTCGAGCAGGAGGAGGTGCTGGCGGTGATGAACTCGCTGGGCACGCCCACCAACAGCGCGATCCACAAGTACCTGAACCAGAAGAAGGTGCCGCACCTGCTGGTGTCGACCGGCGCCTCGAAGTGGAACGATCCGAAGAACTTTCCCTGGACCACGCCCTTCTACCCGCCCTACGTGGAGGAGGGGATCATCTACGGCAAGCACGTCGTCGCCAACCACCCCAACGCGAAGATCGCGATCATCTCGCAGAACGACGACTCGGGCCGCGACTACGTCAAGGGCTTCAAGATGGGCCTCGGCGCGAAGGTGAGCCAGGTCGTCAAGGAAGTGACCTACGAGGTGACCGACGCCACCGTCGACTCGCAGGTGATCGACCTGAAGGGAACGGGCGCGGACACGCTGTTCACGATGGCCACGCCGAAGTTCGGCGCGCAGGTGATCCGCAAGGTCGCCGACCTCGGCTGGAAGCCGAACCACTACATCGTCTCCGTGTCCAGTTCGCAGGGCGGAGTGCTCGAGCCGGCCGGCCTGCAGAACGCAGTTGGCCTGATCACCGCGATGGCGCTCAAGCTCGCCGGCGATCCCACCTGGGACAACGACCCGGGGATGAAGGACTTCCTGAAGTTCATGAAGGAATGGTTCCCGGACGGCAACCCGGTGGATTCCAGCGTGGTGCTGGGCTACACCACCGCCCAGATGATCGAGCTGATCCTCACGCGGGCCGGCGACAACCTCACCCGCGAGAACATCCTCAAGGTGGCCACCAACATCCGCAACCAGACCTTCCCGCTGCTGCTGCCCGGGGTGACGGTGAACGTCACGCCCGACAACTACGCGACCTTCACCACCTTCCGCACCGCGCGCTTCGACGGCAAGCGATGGGGAATCTTCGGCGACCCGATCGACGCCAGCGCGAAGTGATGCGCCCCGGCGGTCGGCGCATCCGCGCCCGCTGCCCGTGATCGACCTCGAGGGCCGGAGATGCGGAAGCGTCTCCGGCCTTCGTTGCCTCGAGCGCCGATACCGGGAACAATGGCTCGACGGCTCCGCAGAGAGCCGCGCAAACGCACCTTCGAGTGAGAAAGAGGAGACAAGGGATGATCGGATTCCGCAGCATTGCGTTCGTGGCCGCGCTCGGCCTTTCGGCGGCTGGCGCCGTCCATGCGCAGAAGAAGTACGACCCGGGTGCCAGCGACACCGAGATCAAGCTGGGGCAGACGATGCCCTACAGCGGTCCGGCCTCGGCCTATGGCGCCCAGGGCAAGTCGGAGACCGCGTACTTCAAGATGGTGAACGCGCGCGGCGGCATCAACGGCCGCAAGATCACCTTCATTTCCCTCGACGACGGCTACAGCCCGCCCAAGACCGTCGAGCAGACCCGCAAGCTGATCGAGGAGGACCAGGTCCTGGCGCTGGTGAACTCCATCGGCACGCCGACCAATTCGGCGGTGCACAAGTACCTGAACCAGAAGAAGGTCCCGCAGCTGCTGGTGTCCACCGGTGCGGCGAAGTGGAACGATCCGAAGAACTTCCCCTGGACCACGCCGGGCTACCCTCCATACGAGGCGGAGGCGAGGGTGTACGCCAAGCACATGCTGGCGAACCATCCCGACGCGAAGATCGGCCTCATCTACCAGAACGACGACTTCGGGAAGGACTACCTGAAGGGCTTCAAGGAGGCCCTCGGACCCGGGGTGAGCAAGATCGTCAAGGAGGTCTCCTACGAGATCTCCGATCCCACGGTCGACTCCCAGATCATTGCGCTCAAGAGTTCCGGCGCCAACGTGCTCTTCACCATGACGACGCCCAAGTTCGGCGCCCAGGTGATCCGCAGGGTGGCCGAACTGGGATGGAAGCCGGCGCATTACATCGTGTCGGTCTCGGCCTCGCAGTCGCAGGCGCTCGAGCCGGCCGGCCTGCAGAACGCCGTGGGCCTGATCACCGCGTCGACGCTGAAGGAGCCCAGCGACCCCACCTGGGACAACGATCCCGGCATGCTCGAGTACCGGAAGTTCATGAAGGAGTGGTTCCCCGATGGCGATCCGAACAACACCGGGATCGTGCTGGGCTTCGTCATCGGGCAGCTGCTCGAGCACATCCTCAAGGGCGCCGGTGACAACCTCACGCGCGAGAACCTGATGAAGCAGGCGACCGACATCCGGGAGCTCTCGCTGCCCCTGCTGCTCCCCGGGGTGACGCTGACGATCACGCCCCAGGACCTCAACCCCTTCCACACCTTCCGCACGATGCGCTTCGACGGCAAGCGCTGGGTGCTGTTCGGCGATCCGATCGCGGTCGGACGCTGACCCTGGCGGCCTGGCCCGGCACGGGGGGCCGGGCCGCCGCCATCCTTATAATCCGGTCCGGTTTCCACAATTCCGATCGCCGCCCCGGCCGGGGCATGAACCCGGCGCAGCGGGGTGCGCACCGCCCGCCTTCACGGAGTCAAGATGTCCAACGAAACACCCAAGCTGCCGCTCGACGGCGTCCGAGTGCTCGACCTGTCCCGCGTGCTTGCCGGACCCATGTGCGCGATGGCGCTTGCCGACCTCGGCGCGGAGGTCATCAAGGTGGAGCATCCGGGCCGGGGCGACGACACCCGCGACTGGGGCCTGCGGGTAGGCAAGACCGAAACTGCCTACTTCAACAGCGCCAACAGGAACAAGGAGTCGATCTGCCTGGATCTCGGCAGCGCGGAGGGGCAGGCGATCGCGCGGGATCTCGCCGCCAGGAGCGACATCGTCATCCAGAACTTCAAGTTCGGCGGCGCGGAGAAGTTCGGCGTGGGCTACGAGCAGCTGCGCGAGGTCAACCCGAAGCTGATCTACTGCTCGATCTCGGGCTACGACCGCACCGGGCCCGAGGCGGCACGGCCGGGCTACGACCTGGTCATCCAGGGCGAGGCGGGCCTCACCGCGCTCAACGGCGAGCGCGGCCAGGCGCCGCTGAAGTTCGGCGTGGCCGCCGTCGACATGTTCACCGGGATGTACGCCACGCAGGCGATCCTCGCAGCCCTGTTCGACCGCCAGCGCGGCGGCCCGGGCCGGCACATCGAGATGGCGCTGTTCGACTGCGGCCTGATGATCACCGCCTACTACGGTCTCGAGGCCCTGCTGCTGAACGAGGATCCGCCGAAGTACGGCAATGCACATCCGTCGATCATTCCCTACGGCATCTTCGACGCCGAAGACGGTCCGATGGTGGTGGCGGTCGGCAACAACGCGCAGTTCGAGCGCTTCTGCCGCAGCGTGATCG
>JBKHVS010000037.1:0-18873 GCA_046569945.1 Gammaproteobacteria bacterium
CAGCGGATGGCCAGGTCGACGTCGCGCGCAGTCTCGGCGATGTCGGCCAGGTGGTAGGCGCTGTAGTGGAACAGGTCGCGGAACACCGCCCACAGGAACTGCGCCTGCGGATGGCTGCTGGCGCGCAGCTTGGCGAATTTCTCCGCCGGATTCTTCGTCTTCAGGATCTCGACCACCTCGGGCGCCGCGGTGCGGTCGGCGGCGCGGTAGTCCTGCTTCTCCAGGTCGAGGACCACGATGTCCTTGCCGACCTTGCGGAAGAGACCGGCACCGGTCTTCTGGCCCAGCGCGCCCTTGCCGACCAGCGTGGAGAACACCTCGGGCGTCGCGTACAGCGGTGCGAAGGGATCGTCTTTCAGGTTGTCCTGCATCGTCTTCATCACGTGGCCGATGGTGTCCAGCCCCACGATGTCGGCGGTGCGGAAGGTGCCGGACTTCGCGCGGCCCAGCTTGGCGCCGGTGAGGTCGTCGACCACATCGAAGCCCAGCCCGGCCTTGGCGGCCTCGGCGAAGGTGGCGAACATGCCGAAGGTGCCGATGCGGTTGGCGATGAAGTTGGGCGTGTCCTTCGCGCGCACGCAGCCCTTGCCGAGCACCGCGGTCATGGAGGTCTCGAGCCGGTCGAGGATCTCGGGCTGCGTCGTCGGCGTGGCGATCAGTTCCACCAGGTGCATGTAGCGCGGCGGGTTGAAGAAGTGCACGCCGCAGAAGCGCGGCTGCAGCTCGGCGGGAACGCCCTCGGACAGGGCGCCGATCGACAGGCCGGAAGTGTTGGTCGCGAAGATCGCCTCGGGGCCGACGAAGGGCGCGACCTTGCGGTAGAGGTCGTGCTTCCAGTCCATCCGCTCGGCGATCGCCTCGATCACCAGGTCGCAGCCGCGCAGCAGTTCCAGGTCGTCCTCGTAGTTGGCCGGCCGGATGCAGGCTGCAAGGTCCGGGTGGCCGAGCGGCGCCGGGTTGATCTTCTTCAGCCCTTCGATCGCGCGGATCGCGATCCCGCTCTTGGGGCCGTCCTTGGCGGGCAGGTCGAAGAGGACGGCGTCCACCTTCGCGTTGACCAGATGGGCGGCGATCTGCGCGCCCATGACGCCGGCCCCGAGCACGGCGACCTTCCTGACGATGAAATTGGACAAATCGTCCTCCGTTGGATTCATCCGGCGCGCCCCTTGCGCGCCGGCTGCGCGGCCCGGCCGGGGCCGCGCCCTGGGTTCATTCCTCGCGCAGCCAGGTCTGGCTGCGCCCGAACAGCGGCGCGCCGATGTAGCCGCGCACCTCGAGCTTCCTGCCGCCCTCGAGCAGCTTCATCCGGCTGCGGTAGACCTTGCCGTTGTTGGGATCGAGGATGCTGCCCCCGTCCCACAGCCCGCCCTCGGGCTTCATCCCGGTGAGGATGGTCATTCCCTGCACCGGCTGGTCCTTGCGCTCGTCGGTGCAGCGGTCGCAGCGGGCGTCGGGCTTGTCGGTGAGGATCTTCTCGACCCGCCCGACCAGCGCACCGTCCTGCTCGACGATGCGCACCAGCGACTTCGGCTGCTTCGTCTCGTCGTCGACGGTCTTCCACAGGCCCACGGGCGACGACAGGTCCTGGGCGCACGCCGCGCCCGCGCCTGCGAAGACGGAGGCGGCAAGCAGCAGCGGGGCTGCGATCCGGCGAAGTCCGGACGCGCGGACAGGGATGTTCGACATGGATGTCTCCTCGGATTCGACGTGTTCGGTTGCGGCGCGCCCCGCAGGATCGCGCCGCGCCAGCGACATCATCGAATCAGAAGAGTTCCGCGTCGAGTTCCATCAGCGGCGCCGCGCCGGTGCGGGCGGTGCGCATCAGCATCGCGGTCTCCGGCTGGAGCTTCGCGAAGTAGAAGCGCGCCACCGACAGCTTCGCCTTGTAGAAATCGTCGTCCGGGTGCGCCAGGGCCAGCTTCGCCATCCGCGCCCACAGGTAGGACAGCACGAAATGGCCGGCCACCCTGAGATAGTCGACCGCAGCGGCGCCCGCCTCGTCCTGGTTGCCGAACGCCTTCATGCCGATTTCCATCGTGAACTTCTCGATCTTGCCGGCCAGGTCGGCCAGCGGGTTCACGAACTCGGCCATCGCATCGTCGGTGCCCTCGGCCTCGATGAACTCCTTGACCAGCGCTCCCAGCTTGCGCAGCCTGGCGCCGTTGTCGCCCAGCACCTTGCGGCCCAGCAGGTCCAGCGACTGGATGGTGTTGGTGCCCTCGTAGATCATGTTGATGCGCGCGTCGCGCACGTACTGCTCGATGCCCGTCTCGCGGATGAAGCCGTGGCCGCCGAACACCTGCTGCGCCAGCACCGTCGACTGGAAGCCGTTGTCGGTGGTGAAGGCCTTCACGATCGGCGTGAGCAGCGCGACCAGGTCGGAGGCCTCCTTGCGCACCTCCTCGTCGGGATGGTGCTCGTACTGGTCGATCATCAGCGCCACCCAGTAGGCGAGCGCGCGGCCGCCCTCGGTCCAGGCGCGCTGGGTGAGCAGCATGCGGCGCACGTCCGGGTGGACGATGATCGGGTCGGCCGGCTTGTCCGGCGCCTTCGGGCCGCTGAGCGAGCGCATCTGCAGCCGGTCCTTCGCGTAAGCGGCCGAGGCCTGGTAGGCGGCCTCCATCAGGCCCAGCGACTGCATGCCGACGCCCAGGCGCGCGCCGTTCATCATCACGAACATCGCGTTCAGGCCCTTGTTCGGCTCGCCGACCATCCAGCCGGTGGCGCCGTCGAACTGCATCTCGCAGGTGGCGTTCGCATGGATGCCCATCTTGTTCTCGAGGCGCGTGCACTTCACCGCGTTGCGCTCGCCCGCCCCGCCCTGCGCATCCGGCAGGAACTTCGGCACGATGAACAGCGAGATGCCCCTGGTGCCGGCGGGCGCGTCCGGCAGGCGCGCCAGCACCAGGTGGAGGATGTTGGCCGACAGGTCGTGTTCGCCCGACGAGATGAAGATCTTGGTGCCGGTGATCCGGTGGCTGCCGTCGGCCTGCGGCTCGGCCTTGCTGCGCAGCAGGCCGAGGTCGGTTCCGCAGTGCGGCTCGGTCAGGCACATCGTCCCGGTCCATTCGCCCGAGACCATCTTCGGCAGGTACAGCGCCTTCTGTTCGGGCGTGCCGTGCGCCAGCAGCGCCTGGTAGGCGCCGTGGGTGAGGCCCGGATACATGGTGAAGGACTGGTTGCAGGCGTTCATCATCTCCTGCATCGCCGTCTGCACGGTGTGCGGCAGCCCCTGCCCCCCGAACTCGGGATCGGCCGCCAGCGCCGGCCAGCCGGCGGCGGTGTAGGCGTCCCAGGCCTGCTTGAAGCCCTTGGGCGTGCGCACCTCGCCGTCGCCGGCCATCGTGCAGCCTTCCTCGTCGCCGCTGAGGTTGATCGGGTGCAGGACCTCGGCGCAGAAGCGCCCGCCCTCCTCGATCACCTGGTCGATCAGCTCGCGGCCGACCTCGGCGTGCCTGGGAATCTCCTGGTACTGCTTCTCGACTTCGAGGAGTTCGTGCAGCACGAACTGCATGTCGCGAAGCGGGGTGGTGTATTGGGCCATGCGCGTGTGCTCCTTTGAACCGTGTCAGCGTGTCTGGTTTGAAATGGGACGATCGTTCGCTTCCGGGGCTGCGCCATAGGCGCGCAGCAGCCGGTCGAAGGCATGCCGGGCGCGCAGCGCGGCTTCCGGGTTGTTCAGCAGGCGGGCGTCGTGGTGCAGCACGAGGATCACTCCATACAGGTCGAACACCAGGTCCGCCGGGTCGGTTCCGGCGACGAGATCGCCGGCCTCGATCGCCTGCTGGATCGCCCGCGACAGCTCGCGCTGCCAGGACCGGACCATCGCCACCAGTTCCTCGCGGACCGCGCCGGGCCGATCGTCGTACTCGCTAGCGCCCGAGACCCAGATGCAGCCGCTGGCCGCCTCGAGCGCGCTGCGCTCGATCCAGCGGCCGAAGATGGCCCGCAGCCGCGGCAGGCCGCGACGCTCGCGCAATGCGGGCATCAGGACGTCGTCGACGAAGCGCCGCTCGTAGGCCTTCAGCACCGCGATCTGCAGGTCCTCGCGCGACCCGAAATGCGCGAACACGCCGCTCTTGGACATCTTCATGCGCTCGGCGAGCCCGCCGATCGTGAGGCCCTCGAGGCCGTGGCTGGCAGCGACCCCGAGCGCGGCCTCGACGATCGCCGCCCGTGTCTGCTCGCCCTTTCGCATTGCCAGTGGTCGCATCGGATCCGGAAACTTTACGAACGGTCGTACTATTCTTGGCCTGGAACGCCTTGTCAAACGCCGGGGCCGGAAGGAAGCGGTTTCTAGAGCGGCAGCTCTATTGGTGCGTCGCAACACCCGGAACGGCCAGCGCGGCCAGGCTCCGGGCCGCCGGCCTCCCCGCGGCAGCGCGGCGCAGGCACAATGGCGGGCGCCCGGAATGGAGCTTCGAATGCCCTCGAGAGATGCCGCGCGGCAGGCCGGCCCCGACGCCATGGACGACACAGGACTGCGCAACCTGACCGCAGAGCACCTGCGGCTGACCCTGCCGCTGATGAGCCTGCATGCGGCGGACTACGGCCCACAGAGCTACGCGCTCTGGTTCGCCTATGCCTCCGGCGCGCACCCGCGCCTGACGGCGGCCCTGGAGCCGGTGGTCTCGGCACAGGCCCGCCTCACCGGTGAGCAGACCAGGACGCTGGTCGGACTGGTTCCCGACCTCGACGATCTCGAGAAGATCGGGCGGCTCCAGTCTGCCCTCCTGAAGACCATCTCCCGGACTGCGGACGCCAGCGCCCGCACCCTCGAGGCCACGGGGAGGATACGGGCGTCGGTGAGCGAAGCTGCCGGCCTCGTCGCGGACGATCCCGCGGCCGGCGCCATCAAGCTGGCCGAGAGCGCGGGGCTGCTCGACAGATCGCTGCTGGAGCTCGACCATCGGCTCAGGGAATCCGAGGCAGAGGTTGCTCAACGCAAGGCGCGGCTGGATGACGTGCGGCGCGAGGCGCGGACCGATGCGCTGACCCGGCTGCCGAACCGCCGCGCCTTCGACGAGGCGCTCGGCGCGCAGATGAGCGAAGCGCAGGCCACGGGCCGGCCGCTTTCGCTGGTCATCATCGACGCGGATCGATTCAAGAAGATCAACGACGAACTCGGCCACGTCTTCGGCGACCGGGTGCTGGGCACGATCGCGGAGGTGCTGTCGCGCAACGTGAAGGGCAAGGACGTGCTCGCGCGCTTCGGCGGCGAGGAGTTCGCCCTGCTGCTCCCGGAGACCGCCCGCTCCGGCGCCGCGCAGCTCGCGGAACAGTTGCGCGACGCGGTCGAGCGAATCCGGATCAAGCGCTCCGGTTCCGGCGAGGTGATCGGCAACATCACGGTATCCTGCGGAATCACGCAACTGGCCAATGCCGACACGGCGGCCAGCTTCATCGACCGCGCCGACGGCGCGCTCTACGAAGCCAAGCGCCAGGGCCGCAACCGCGTCGCGGCGGCCTGAACGGCAGCGCGGCCGCAGGGTGCGCCGGGCGGGCGCCAGACGCCACGGAGACAGGATGCGCCCCAACAAGCTCAAGCAGATCTTTGCCGCCAGGCAGACCGCCGTTGGCGGCTGGTGCGCGATTCCCGACTCCTACGCCGCCGAGGTGATGGGACACTGCGGCTACGACACCGTGGTCGTCGACCTGCAGCACGGCCCGATCTACCTCGACGCCGCGGTGCCCATGCTGCAGGCGCTGTCGTCGACCGACGCGGTGCCGATGGCACGCTGCTCGGCGAACAACTTCTTCGAGATCAACAAGCTGCTCGACGCGGGCGCCTACGGGATCGTCTGCCCGATGATCGACACCGCCGACGACGCGCGCGCGCTGGTCTCGGCCTGCCGCTACCCGCCGGCGGGCACGCGCTCCTTCGGCCCGACCCGCGGGATGCTGTACGGCGGGCCGGACTACTTCGCGCACGCCAACGACACCATCCTCGCCTGGGCGATGATCGAGACGCCCCGCGGGCTCGAGAACCTGGACGCGATCTGCGCGGTCGAGGGCCTGGACGGCGTGTTCGTCGGCCCGAGCGACCTGAGCCTGGCGCTGGGGGTGTCCCCCGCTCCCGAATGGCGCAAGCCGCCGCTGTCGGAGGCGCTGGCCCGCATCCTCGCCGCCGCGCACGGCGCCGGCAAGCTGGCCGGCATCTTCTGCGTCAGCGTGGACTTCGCGGTCGAGATGAAGGCGGCCGGCTTCGATTTCGTCGTGCACGCGAACGATGCAGCCATCCTGCGCGAGGCGGCGCAGCGCGGGGTGAAGGCAATCCGCGGCTAGGACATGCAGCCTGTCCGCAGGGCCGGCGCCCCGCGGCCGCACGGGGGCGGTTCAGACGCCCGCGATCCAGCCTTCCACCGGGTCGAGGTCCGCCGGCAGGCCGTAGTTGGCGTCGCTGCGTGCGCAGGCCCAGGCGGCCTGGACCGCGCACAGCACCGCATCCAGCAGGTCGCCGCGCGGATCGTCCTCGCAGGCCGCGGCAAGCGCGGCCGGCAGTTCCACCGCCAGCCCCAGCAGCGCCCCGGCCTGCAGCGCATCGAGCAGGCGCCGCCTTGCCTGCGCGCGCTCCGGGGTCCGCCCTGCGCGCGTGTCGCTCTTGTACGAGACCCGGCCGAGCACCGAACGCGCGAGCACGCCCGGATAGGCCTCCAGCGCCACCCTGGCGGGATCGCCCGCGTGCATTCCCGGAACGCTGACTCCCGCCGCCAGGAGCCGGGGCGCGCCTGCCTGCAGCATGAAGGCCACCGGCGGGTTCACCCACTTCATCGATGGGCTGGAGCCCGCCCGCAGGTCGGCGGCGCGGTGCGCGAACTTCGAGCCGGCGGGGCGGGCGTCGCACCAGCCACGGAAGGCGGCCACCATCTGCGGGCGCGGCATCGCTGCAAGGTGCCGGACCATCCGCGCCCAGCCGCCTTCGCCGCCGGCGGGCGCGTGCGGCCAGCCGAGGTGCTCGAGCAGCTCGCGCGGCAGCCCGAAGGGAAAATCGAAGCCGCCCACCCACGGCCCCGGCCGCGCCAGGAAGGCTTCGAAGGCCTCGAGGCTGGCCGCGCTCTCAAGCGCATGCACCTGCAGCCGGCCGCCGGCAAGCCTCGCGGCAGCGATCGTGATCGGCTTGGCGCGGCGCGGCGCCGAGCTGAAGTCGACACCGAGGATCAGAGGATCCGCCATGAGGGGCGCCCTCCGCGGACTGTGCTGCCCTGGGCCGGATGCACCGGGCCGCACCGTCGGGATCGAGGCATCCGCTTCACCGGCCGGACTAGTAGTCCGAACCCGCGCCGCTGATCGCGACGCCGTGACGAAGCAGCAGGTAGGACAGGCCGTGCACCAGCCGCATCGGCCAGGCCCGGCGCGCGTGACGCGAGAGCGCCACCGGCGCGCCGCCCTCGTCGATCGCCGCGACGATGCGCGCACGCAGCTGAGCCGCGAAGCCGGCGTCCTCGACGACCACGTTCGCCTCCCGCGCCAGCAGCAGCGAGAACGGATCGATGTTCGAGGAGCCCACCGTCGCCCAGTCGTCGATCACCGCGACCTTGGCGTGCAGGAAGCTGGTCCGGTACTCGACGATCTCGATGCCCGCGCGCAGCAGCTCGTCGTACATCGCCTGCGAAGCCCAGTGCTGGAGCCGGTACTCGACCCGCCCCTGCAGCAGGAGCCGCACCCGCACGCCGCTGGCCGCGGCCGCCTTGAGCGACTCGCGCATCCGCCGTCCGGGAAAGAAATAGGCGTTCGCGATCAGCACCTCGCGCCGCGCGCGGCCGATCGCGCGCAGGTACTGGTTCTCGATCTCTCGGCGGAAGCGGAGATTGTCGCGCAGGACCAGCATGGCCTCCATGCTGCCCGCCGGCGTGACATCGCCCACCACGGACGCCGACAGGTCCATCTGCTCGCGCGCCTGCCTGCGCATCAGCCGCGAGGGCCGGTTGACGATGGACAGCTCCCACCAGAGCCGCTGAACCGCGAGCTGCGCGGTGGCCGCGAGCGGGCCGCGCACCCGCACCGCGAAGTCGAAGCGCGGGGATTCCAGCTCGCCGTGGTTCGGGTCGACGTGATCGTCGAGCAGGTTGATCCCGCCGACGAACACGACCCGCCCGTCGATCACCGCGAGCTTCCGGTGCAGCCGCCGCAGGCGCCGCCGGTCCAGCGCAAAGCGGCGCGGCTCGGGCCGGTAGGTCTCCACCGACACGCCGCCGGCGGCCAGCATGAGCGCCACCTGCCCGCCGAGCCGCGGCGTGCCGAAGCCGTCGACGACCACCCGCACATCGACGCCGCGCCGGGCAGCGGACGCCAGCGCGGCGGCCACCGCCCGGGCGCTCGGATCGTCCGCGAAGATGTAGGTCTCCAGGGACACCTGGGCGCGCGCGCCGTCGATCGCCTCGATCAGCGCCGGGAAGAACTCGCGCCCGCCCTCGAGAAGCACCACCTCGTGCCCGCCCTGCCGGACCGGCCTCAGGCTCTCGTACCAGGCGCGGGCGGCGAGGCGGCGTCCGCTCATGGGCGCAGGGACAGGTCCGCCACCAGGGGGCTGTGATCGGAGAGCTGCGCCCATTCGGGTCCGCGCAGCACCTTCGCTGCGCTGATCCGGAAGCCGCGGGTGTAGATCCGGTCCATGCGCAGCCAGGGGACCAGCGCCGGATAGGTTCGCGCGGTCCGGACCATCCTCGGCAGGCGCGCGATCCCGGCCTGCGCACCCTGCCCGGCCGGCTGCTGCCGGTCGCGGACGAAATGGGCCACCCGCTCGGTGACGCCGCGCGGCCTGGCGACGTCGAAGACCTCCTGGACGCCCAGCCGCTCGGCGAAGCGCTCGGACAGCTGGTTGCGCCAGTCGTTGAAGTCGCCGGCGATGATCAGCGGCGCGTCGGTCGCCACCTCGCGGTCGATCCAGTCGATCAGCACCTGCGCCTGGCGCTCCCGGCTGCGTGCCAGCAGGCCGAAGTGGACGACGAAGCAATGGGCCTGGCGCCCCTGGAGCGTCACGACGCAGTGCAGGATGCCGCGCTTCTCGAGCGCGTGGTCCGAGACGTCGCGGTTCTCGAGCCCGACGATGGGGAATCGCGAAAGCAGCGCGTTGCCGTGATGACCGTGCAGGTATGTGGCGTTCTGGCCGTAGGCCACCTCGAAGCTGTGCTTGAGGGTGGGCGAGCGGGCCAGGAACTGGTCCTGGGGCTCGACCGGCCAGTGCTCGAAGCGCTGGGCGTTGCGTTCATGGCGGCCCTGGACCTCCTGCAGGAAGACCAGGTCCGCCTGCAGGTCGTGCAACCGGGCGCGCAGCTCGTGGATCCGCGGCACGCGCCGCAGGCCGAACAGGTCGCGGACAACGCCCTTGTGGATGTTGTACGTCGCCACCCTCAGGGTCAGGTCCGCGGCTGCGGCTGCGGCCGGAGGGGACGCCCTGCGGCTCCCGCGGCCCGTCTCAGCCATCGGCCCGCCCCGCCGCCGGCTCGCCGGCCTCGCCGCGCGCCCTTTCCGCAGAGGCGGCACCGGCGGCACCGGCGGCGCCTGCGCCGCGGGCGCGCGCCGGCAGCGCGCGGATGGCCTCCACGTTGGACAGCGAGAAGCAGCGCTCGGCCGCCTGCTCCCATGGCAGCCACTCGAAGGCCAGGTGCTCGCGCGGCGCCAGCCGCACCGGCAGGGGCTCGGGCACCAGCAGCCCGAACACATGCTCGGTGTTGTGCGTGACGCCCTCGGGGTAGCGGTGCCGCCAGGTCGGGTAGATCTCGTAGCGGTTCTGCAGCTGCCAGTCGCGCAGCACGTGCAGGCTGGCGTCGATGCCGGTCTCCTCGAGCACCTCGCGCCGGCAGGTCTCCGCGAGCGGCTCGTCCGCACGGTCGACGCTGCCGGTGACCGACTGCCAGAACCCGGGGTGGTCGGCCCGCTCGAGCAGCAGCACGCGCAGGTCGGGCGTGTGGATCACCACCAGGACGGAAACGGGAATCTTGTTGCCCACGAGCTTCCCTAAGTGCGTTGGCCGCCGGTGCGGCCCGCAGCCATCCTACAGCCTGCGGGCCGCGCTCCGCCGGGACCGGTCAGGCCTTGGCCGCTTCGGGCTGGCGCAGCCGGATGTGCAGCTCCTTGAGCTGCTTCTCGTCGACCGTGGAGGGCGCCTGCGTGAGCAGGCACTGGGCCCTTTGCGTCTTCGGGAAGGCGATCACGTCGCGGATCGATTCGGCGCCGGTCATCATCGTGACGATGCGGTCCAGGCCGAAGGCGATGCCACCGTGGGGCGGCGCGCCGTACTGCAGCGCATCGAGCAGGAAGCCGAACTTGGCCCGCGCCTCCTCCGCGCCGATGTTCAGCGCGCGGAAGACCTTGCTCTGCACCTCTTCGCGATGGATCCGCACCGAGCCGCCGCCGATCTCCCAGCCGTTGAGCACCATGTCGTAGGCCTTGGCCAGGCACTTGCCCGGGTCGGTCTGGAGATAGTCCTCGTGGCCGTCCTTGGGCGCGGTGAACGGATGGTGGCAGGCCACCCAGCGCGCGTCCTCCTCGTCGTACTCGAACATCGGGAAGTCGACCACCCAGAGCGGCTTCCAGTCACCCTCCATCAGTCCCGTGCGGCGGCCGAACTCAGAATGGCCGATGCGATTGCGCAGCGCGCCGATCGCATCGTTGACCACCTTGGCCTTGTCCGCCCCGAAGAAGACGATGTCGCCCGACTGCGCGCCGGTGCGCTCGAGGATCGCAGCGATGGCGGCGTCGTGCAGGTTCTTGACGATCGGCGACTGCAGGCCGTCACGGCCCTTGGCCGCGTCGTTGACCTTGACGTAAGCCAGGCCCCGCGCGCCGTAGATGCCGACGAACTGCGTGTAGCCGTCGATCTCGCTGCGGCTCATCTCGCCGCCGCCCGGCACGCGCAGCGCCACCACGCGCCCGCCGTCCATGTTGGCCGCCGCCGAGAACACCTTGAAGTCGACGTCCTTCATCACGTCGGTCAGCTCGGTGAAGCGCAGCTGCACCCGCAGGTCCGGCTTGTCGGAGCCGTACAGCGCCATCGCCTCCGAGTACGGCATCTGCGGGAAGGGCTCCGGCAGGTCGACGCCGATGGCCTCGCGGAACACGTGGCGGATCATCTTCTCGAAGATGTCGCGGATCTCGGTCTCGGACAGGAAGGAGGTCTCGCAGTCGATCTGCGTGAACTCCGGCTGGCGGTCGGCGCGGAGGTCCTCGTCGCGGAAGCACTTGGTGATCTGGTAGTAGCGGTCGAAGCCCGACACCATCAGCAGCTGCTTGAACAGCTGGGGCGACTGAGGCAGCGCGAAGAACTGCCCGGCGTTCACGCGCGAGGGCACGAGATAGTCGCGCGCGCCCTCCGGCGTGCTCTTGGTGAGCATCGGGGTCTCGATGTCGACGAAGCCGAGCGCATCCAGGTGCTTGCGCACCTCGATCGCCACGCGGTAGCGCAGCATCAGGTTGCGCTGCATCTGCGGGCGGCGCAGGTCGAGCACCCGGTGCGTCAGGCGCGTGGTCTCGGAGAGGTTCTCGTCGTCGAGCTGGAAGGGCGGCGTGACCGAGGGATTCAGGATTTCGAGCTGCTGGCAGAGGATCTCGATCTCTCCGCTCTTCAGGTTGGGGTTGGTCGTGCCCTCGGGGCGCCGGCGCACCCGCCCGGTGACCTTGACGCAGAACTCGTTGCGGATGCGCTCGGCGGTCGAGAAGACCTCCGCCCGGTCCGGATCGCAGACCACCTGCGCCAGGCCCTCGCGGTCGCGCAGGTCGATGAAGATGACGCCGCCGTGGTCGCGACGCCGATGGACCCAGCCGAACAGCGTGACCTCGCGGTCGAGATGCTCTGCCGACACTTGACCGGCGTAACAGGTGCGCATGCTTTTGTTCTCCAGGGAAACGGGACGGCGCCGATCAGGCGCGCGGAGGATGGCCCGGCGCGGCGGGGCGGTGCGGATAGACGACGCCCGGACGGGCGACCGGCGCGACCACGCCCATCGAGACGACGTACTTGAGCGCCTCGTCGACGCTCATCTGCAGCTCGACGACCTCGTCGCGCGGGATCATCAGGAAGAAGCCGGAGGTGGGGTTGGGCGTGGTCGGCACGTAGACCGAAACCATGTCCTGGGCGATGTGGGCCCGGACCTCGTCCGCCGGCGACCCGGTCTGGAAGCCGATGGTCCAGACGCCGACGCGGGGATACTGGACGAGCAGCGCCTTGCGGAAGGCCTGCCCGTTGGGCGAGAGCACGGTGTCGCTCACCTGCTTCACGCTCGAGTAGATGGAGCGCACGATGGGGATGCGCGCGAGCACCGCCTCCCAGACGCGGACCAGCGCCTCGCCGATGAAGTTGCGCACCAGCAGCCCGGTGCCGAAGATGATCAGCAGCGTGAGGATGACGCCCAGGCCGGGGATGCGCCGGCCGAACAGCACCTCCGGCTGCAGTCCGGCGGGCAGCAGCTGCAGGCTCTGGTCCATGGTGCCGACGATGAAGTCCAGCACCCAGAGGGTGATGACCAGGGGAACCAGCAGCAGCAGCCCGGCGACGAAGTAGCTGCGGATGGAGGCCTTGTGGGGCGGAGTCGTGTTGATGGCGTATTCCCTCGGGCGCGGGCCGTGCCCGCGCCGTGATCAGGCGGTCTTGGTGTCGGCCGCTGCGGGCGCGGGCGCGGGAGCAGGAGCGGGCGCAGGAGCCGCCGCCGGGGCCGGGCTCGCCGGGACGGATGCCGCCGGCTCGGCTGCGCCCTCGCCGCCGGCCGCGGGCTTGCCCTTGTCGCGGAAGTCGGTCACGTACCAGCCGCTGCCCTTGAGCTGGAAGGCCGGAGCGGTGAGGCGCTTGTTGAACGTTTTCTGCCCGCAGGACGGGCATTCGGTCAGGGGCTGGTCGGAGCGCTTCTGGAGCACGTCCTTCTCGAACCCGCAGCTGTCGCAGCGATAGGCGAAGATCGGCATGTCGGTAATTGCGCTGAGTTTCGGGAAACCTTTGATTGTAATTGGAAAACCGCAATTTCCGTGCAGCGGACCTGCGCCCGGTTCGTTGCGGTGCGGTTTGTGCACCGGTATAGTCTCGGGCGCACCGCACCGGTGCTGCGCGTTGGCGCTCAGGGTTCCGCAACTCGTCTCCCTGCACCTTCACCGGGCGCCCGCCGACAAGGCAGGCCGCCAAGCACCGGGCGTGCCGCGATCCGCGGCACCGGGAGCTCAGGAAGAACCAGGGAACAGAAAGGGAACCCATCGATGAAGTACCGCCAGCTTTCGGATTTTCTCGAGTCGGTCAAGGCGCGCGACCCGCACCAGCCGGAATTCCTCCAGGCCGTCCACGAGGTGATGTCCAGCCTCTGGGACTTCATCGCCGCCCACCCCCGCTACGCCGAATCCGGCCTTCTCGACCGCCTGGTCGAGCCCGAGCGCGCGATCCAGTTCCGGGTCGCCTGGACCGACGACCACGGCGACGTCCACGTCAACCGGGCCTTCCGCATCCAGCACAGCTCCGCGATCGGCCCCTTCAAGGGCGGCATGCGCTTCCACCCCTCGGTGAACATGTCGATCCTGAAGTTCCTCGCCTTCGAGCAGACCTTCAAGAACGCGCTCACCACGCTGCCGATGGGCGGCGGCAAGGGCGGCTCCGACTTCGATCCCAAGGGCCGCAGCCGCGGCGAGGTGATGCGCTTCTGCCAGGCGCTGATGGTCGAGCTGCACCGCCACCTCGGACCGGACACCGACGTGCCGGCCGGCGACATCGGCGTGGGCGCCCGCGAGGTCGGCTTCATGGCGGGCATGATGAAGAAGCTCACCAACAACGCCGCCTGCGTGTTCACCGGCAAGGGCCTGTCCTTCGGCGGCAGCCTGATCCGCCCCGAAGCCACCGGCTACGGCCTGGTGTACTTCGTCGAGCAGATGCTCGCCACGCGCGCGACCTCGCTCGAGGGCCTGCGGGTGTCGGTCTCGGGCTCGGGCAACGTGGCTCAGTACGCGATCGAGAAGGCCATGGACTTCGGCGCCAGGGTGGTGACCGTGTCCGACTCCACCGGCACCGTGATCGACGAGGACGGCTTCACGCCGGAAAAACTCGCCGAGTTGATGGACGTCAAGAACATCCACTACGGCCGGGTCGAGGACTACGCCAAGCGGCTGAATCTCCGCTTCGAGGCCGGCAAGCGTCCCTGGGGCGTGCCGGTCGACGTCGCCCTGCCCTGCGCGACCGAGAACGAGCTGGACGGCGACGCGGCGCGCGAGCTGGTCAAGAATGGCGTCAAGTGCGTCGCCGAGGGCGCGAACATGCCGTCCACCCTCGAGGCGGCGGATGTGTTCGTGGGCGCCAAGGTGCTGTACGGGCCGGGCAAGGCCGCCAACGCCGGCGGCGTCGCCACTTCTGGCCTCGAGATGACGCAGAACGCGCAGCGCCTGCCCTGGGAGCGCGAGGAAGTCGACGCCCGCCTGCAGCTGATCATGCGCGACATCCACGACAACTGCGTCCGCTACGGCCGCAAGGACGACGGCTTCGTCAACTACGTCGATGGCGCAAACATCGCCGGCTTCGTCAAGGTGGCCGACGCGATGATCGCCCAGGGCCTCTATTGATCCAGCCCTGAACGCCCGCCGGCAGGCGCGGCGGCGCGGACCCGGTCATCCAGCGCCGGTTCCGTGCGAAGCGGGTGAAGCCGCTCCTGTCGAGGTACTCCAGCACCTCGATGGTCAGGTTCCGGCCAATGCCGGAACGGTCGCGGAAGGCCGCGGCATCGAAGCTCCCGTCGGCCGACTCTTCGCATAGCGCGCGCGCCGTCTCGGCCAGCGCGCTCACGGTGGCCGGCAGGAAGAACCGGTTGGGCGCCACGCGCACCAGCTGCCCGGTGCGCGCGATCCGGTCGAGCGACTCGAGCAGGGTGGCGCGATCGGTGCCGAGCGCCGCGGCCAGTTCACCGACGATCGGCGGGCGCCGGCCTGCGCCGGCCCGGATCTCCCCCACCCGAGACAGCAGCGCAGCATCCTCCGGCGGCAGCTTCGGGACGTGCCCGGGGCGCCGCAGGCTGGGACCGTCGCGCACCAGCGCCGACTCGGCGAGCAGCGATCGAAGCGCAGCGCGCGAGGCCGGCGTCGGCCGGCGCAGCCCGGCTTCCGAGGCCAGCGCCGCCTCGGTCGGGCCGAGCCGGTCGGGATGACGCGCGTGGTGGGCATCCAGCGCCTCGAGCTGGCGCGCGCGCAGCGACTCCCAGGCAGCGGGCGCGAGCGCCCAATCGCAGCCGTCCGCATCGCGGAAGCGCTGCATCGGCACGCCGGCGGCCAGGCGGGCGGCCTCCCCGGCATCCAGGTTCCAGGCGCGCTCGAAACGGTCGAACCGGATGCCCTCGGGCGACTCGGCCAGCAGCGCACCGAGCGACTCATGAGGCTCCTCGCGTTCCATCGCCCGCAAGACCGCAAGGCGCGCAGGGCTGCCGCGGCCGCGCTGCACCCCGAAGGGATCGAGCACCAGGCCGCCGCCCAGCGTGCGCCGCGCGGCAGGGTCCCGGATCACGAAACGGTCGCCGCGCAGTGCGCACAGCGGCGACTCGGTCACCAGCTGCGCCAGCGCGCGCTCTCCGGGGCGCAGGCTGCGGCCCTCGGCCAGCGCGATGCGCGCATTGCAGGCCCCCGACCCCAGGTGCAGTTGCACCGGCGCCCAGTGGAAGAGCGGCCCTGGCGCATCGGCGAGCAGTTCGACCCGCACATCGACGCGATCCGTGGGCGCGTGCGCCCGCGGCGCCACCAGCCAGTCTCCGCGGTTGATCTCGGCCTTGCGCAGGTCGGCCCCGGCGAGGTTCAGCGCGCAGCGCTGCCCGGCGCCCGCGGCGCCGGCCGGCCGGCCCTGCGCATGGATCGCGCGGACCCGCACCTCGATGCCCCCGGGCGACAGCAGCAGCGCGTCGCCCACCTCGGCCCGGCCCGAGAACACGGCCCCGGTCACCACCAGCCCGGCCCCGGCCAGCGTGAAGCTGCGGTCGATGGCAAGGCGGAAGTTCCCGGATGCCGGGCGCTCCGAGCGTGCGCGGTCCTCGGCGGCCAGGTGCCCGCGCAGCTGCGCCACCCCCTCGCCCGAGGGCGTGGCCACCGGGAAGAGCGGCGCGCCCGCCAGCGGCCGCGCCCCATCGCCGAGGTCGCCGATCTCGGCGCGCGCATCCTCGAGCCGCTGAGGCGAGACCCGGTCGACCTTGGTCAGCGCCACGGCGCCGCGGCTCACCCCGAGCAGGCCGAGGATCGCCAGGTGCTCCATGGTCTGCGGCATCGGCCCGTCGTCGGCGGCGACCACGAGCAGCGCGAAGTCGATCGCCGCCACCCCCGCGAGCATGTTGCGCAGGAAGCGCTCGTGGCCGGGAACGTCGACGAAGCCGGCCGGCAGCGCACCGCCCAGGTCCGCATAGGCGAAGCCCAGGTCGATCGACATGCCCCTGCGCCGCTCCTCCTCGAGGCGATCGGTGTCGACCCCGGTGAGGGCGCGCACCAGGCTGGTCTTGCCGTGATCGACGTGGCCCGCGGTCGCGACGATCATGGCGCGGCCGAAGGATCCGCAGGCATGCGAGGCCCCGGGGGCGCGGCGGCGCTGCTCAAGCGACCAGCACGCCCTTGCCGGCCAGCTCCTCGATGCGCTCGTCGGACATTCCCATGAACTCGCGCATCACCTCGACCGTGTGCTCGCCCAGCCTGGGCGAAGGCGTGCGCACCTTGCCGGGCGTGCGGGACAGCCGCATCGGCACGCCGACGATCCTGACCTTGCCCGCCCTGGGATGATCCATCTCCACCAGCGAGCCGCGGGCCTTCACCTGCGGGTGCTCGACGAGCGTGGCGATGTCGTTGATGGCGCCGACCGGGATGCCGTGCTCGAGCATCAGCGCCTCCCATTCCTCGTAGGTGCGCTCGAGCAGGATGGCCTGGAGGATCTCGATCAGCGCGGGCGCATTGCGGATGCGGTCGGGGTTGGTCCTGAAGCGCGGATCGGCGGCGAGCTCCGGATGCCCGATCGCCGGGCAGAAGATCTTCCAGAGCTTCTCGCTGCCCACCGCGAGGGCGATGTCGCGCGTCTGCGTGTGGAAGGTCTGGTAGGGCAGCAGCGCCGAGTAGGCTGTGCCCATCGGCTTCGGGAGGATGCCGTCGGCCAGGTAGTTGCCGATCATGATGCCCAGCAGCGACATCTGCCCCTCCATCATGGAGACGTCGATCGACTGGCCTTCGCCGGTCTTGTCCTTGACCCGCAGCGCCATCAGGATGCCGATGGCGGCGTTCATGCCCGCGGTGAGGTCGGCGACCGAGACGCCGCAGCGCACGCCCGAACTGCCCGGCTCGCCGGTGACGCTGATCATTCCGCTCTCGGCCTGCAGGATCAGGTCGAGCGCCGGGCGGTCGCGATAGGGACCGTCCTGCCCGAAGCCGGAGACCGAGCAGTAGATGATGCCCGGGTTGTGCCTGCGCGCGGCCTCGTAGTCGATGCCCAGCTTGGTGAGGGTGCCGGTGCGGTAGTTCTCGAGCACCACGTCGGCCTTCTTCACCATTTCGAAGAAGAGTTCGCGGCCCTCGTCGGACTTCAGGTCGATGCACACGCCCTGCTTGTTGCGGTGCAGGCTGACGAAGTAGGAGGTGTCGTGCTCCGTCATCGGCACGCCCCAGGCGCGGGCGATGTCGCCCGAGGGCGGCTCGATCTTGATGACGCGGGCGCCGAAGTCGCCGAGCATCGTGGAGCAGAAGGGCCCGGCCAGCGCGTGGCTGAGATCCAGGATGGTGATGTCTTCGAGCGGTGCGTTCAAGCTTGGACCTCGCGGGGATGCGGCAATTCAGGGATCGGCAACAGTCGAAGAAAAACGGCCCGGAGTCAATGGACCCCGGGCCGTTCCGGCGTGCCGGCGATGCGATGCCGTTCAGAACGGAATGTCGTCGTCCATGTTGTCGAAATCGCCCGACCCGGACTTGGGCGCCGCCGCCGGCGAGCGACCGCCGCCACCGCCGCCACCGCCGCCACCGCCGGCTCGCGCAGGCTCGCGCGAATAGCCGCCGCCCTGCGCGGACTCGCGGGAGTAGCCGCCCCCGCCCTCGCCGCCACCTCCGCCGTCACGCGAACCGAGCAGCTGCATCTCCTCGGCGACGATCTCGGTGGTGTACTTCTCGACCCCGTCCTTGTCCTGCCACTTGCGGGTCTTGAGGCGGCCCTCGACGTAGAGGGCGCGGCCCTTCTTCGCGTACTCCTGGACGATCTCGGCGAGGCGGTCGAAGAAGACCACGCGGTGCCATTCGGTCTCCTCGCGCTTCTCGCCCGAGGCCTTGTCCTTCCAGCTGCGGGTGGTCGCGATGGACACGTTGCAGATGGCGCCGCCGTTGGGCGCGTAGCGGGTTTCCGGATCGCGCCCGACGTTGCCGATCAGGATGACCTTGTTGACCGAAGCCATGTGTTCCTCCGTGGCGGGCTTGCCGCCGGTACGAGTTTCTTGCGTGTGTGCGATGCAGGCGGGCCGGCGCCGGGGCCGGCTCAGGCGGGCGCGGCTGCCCGCGTCCGCCCGGGCCAGCGACGCTGCCCGGAAGCGGCCGCCAACCATACCACCAGCAGGACGGCGCACATCGCGAACACCATCCCGCCGCCCCAGCGCGACTGCACCCAGCCGCCGAGCGCACCGCCCACGAACAGCCCCAGCGCCTGGGTGGTGTTGTAGATGCCCAGTGCGGCGCCCTTGGCGTCGGCCGGTGCGAGCCGGGACACCAGGGAAGGCAGGCTCGCCTCGAGCACATTGAACCCTGCGAAGAACAGCAGCAGCAAGCCCGCCAGTGGCCATAGTCCGGTGGGCTGAAGCGCGAACATCAGCGCCACCGCCAGCAGCAGCGCCACGGTGAGCGCAGGCGCGATGCCCACCGCCAGGCACAGCACGACCAGCAGCTCCACCGGCACCCGCATGAAGCGCGGCGGCTCGTGCG
>JBKHVS010000037.1:18883-21885 GCA_046569945.1 Gammaproteobacteria bacterium
GCATCAGCGCGAACGAGGCGAGGACCACGCCCAGGTAGAGCTGCCAGTGCTGCGCCAGCGGCAGCCCCGCGCGCTCCACCAGCCAGCCCGGGACGACGACGAACATCGCCATCTGGACGCAGTGCAGCACCATGATGCCGAGGTTGAGCCTGAGCAGGTCCGCATCCATGGCGACCTGGCGCAGGGTGGTCGCGCCGCCGGCGGGCGCCTCCTGCTCCGCCGGTGGCGCCGGCGGCACCAGGAACAGCACCACCAGGATCGCCAGCAGCGCCAGCACGCCGGTGGCGTTGAAGATCCCGTCCATCCCGATCGCCCCGTAGAGGGCGGGTGCCAGCACCAGCGAGAGCGCGAAGGTGAGGCCGATGGAGCCGCCGACCATCGCCATCGCCTTCGTGCGCTGGGAATCGCGGGTGCTGTCGGCGATGAAGGCGGTGACCGCCGCGGAGATCGCGCCGGCGCCCTGGATCGCCCGGCCGACGATCACGCCGGCCACGGTGTCGGCGCCCGCAGCGACGAAGCTGCCCGCCGCGAACAGGACCAGCCCCGCCACGATGACCGGCTTGCGCCCGAAGCGGTCCGAGGCCAGGCCGAAGGGCAGGTGCAGGATCGCCTGCGTCAGCCCGTAGACGCCCAGCGCGAGGCCCACCAGCGCGGCGCTTTCGCCGCCGGGCAGGCCGCGGGCGTGCACCGCGAACACCGGCAGGATCAGGAACAGGCCAAGCATGCGCAGCGCGAAGATCGAGGCCAGCGAGGTGCTGGCGCGCAGCTCGCGCGCGGTCATGCGCTCGGGGGAGGAGGTCATCGCAGGGAGGGGCTGACGGGCGGGCGATGGTGCAACGCGGTATATTAGCCGATTGCCTTTTCGACGCGGCCTTGCCGGTCGATTGCCCGATGGACCAGATCCGCATCCGCGGCGCGCGCACCCACAATCTCAGGAACGTCAGCCTCGACCTCCCCCGCAACCGCCTGGTGGTGATCACCGGCCTGTCGGGATCGGGGAAGTCCTCGCTCGCGTTCGACACCCTGTACGCGGAGGGGCAGCGCCGCTACGTGGAGTCGCTGTCGGCCTACGCGCGGCAGTTCCTGCAGCTGATGGAGAAGCCGGACGTCGACCTGATCGAAGGCCTGTCGCCCGCGATCTCGATCGAGCAGAAGGCCACCAGCCACAACCCGCGCTCCACGGTGGGCACGGTCACCGAGATCCACGACTACCTGCGCCTGCTCTATGCGCGCGCAGGCACCCCCTACTGCCCCGAGCACCCCGCCAATGCGCTGGAGGCGCAGAGCGTCGCGCAGATGGTCGACGCGGTGCTGGCGCGGCCCGAGGGCACCCGGCTGATGATCCTCGCGCCGGTGCTGTCGAACCGCAAGGGCGAGCACGCCGACCTGTTCGACGACCTGCGCGCGCAGGGGTTCGTGCGGGTGCGCATCCGCACCGAGGGCCAGGCCGAGGCGCGCATCGAGGAGCTCGAGGGCGAGGGACCGGTCCTCAACGGCAGGCAGCGCCATTCCGTCGACGTGGTGATCGACCGGATCAAGGTCGCCCCGGGGCTGCGCCAGCGGCTGGCCGAGTCCTTCGAGACCGCGCTGCGCCTGGGCGAGGGCCGGGTCATCGTCCAGCAGATGGACGACGGGTCCGAACAGCTCTTCTCCAACCGATTCGCCTGCCCCGACTGCGGCCACGCGCTGCGCGAGCTCGAGCCGCGGCTGTTCTCGTTCAACAATCCGCTGGGCGCCTGCCCCGAGTGCGACGGACTGGGCGCGGTGCAGTTCTTCGACCCGAAGCGGGTGGTGCTGTTCCCGAACCTGAGCCTGGCCTCGGGCGCGATCAAGGGCTGGGACCGGCGCAACCAGTTCTACTTCCGCCTGCTGCAGAGCCTCGCCTCGTTCTACGGCTTCGACATCGACACGCCCTTCGAGCAACTGTCGGACCGCGTGCGCCACGTCGTGCTGCACGGCTCGGGCAGCGAGCGCATCCCCTTCGACTACCTGTGCGACGGCGGCCGCTCGGTGGTCCGCGAGCATGCCTTCGAGGGGGTGATCCCGAACCTCGAGCGGCGCTACCGGGAAACCGATTCCGCGAACGTCCGCGAGGAGCTCGCCAAGTACCGCAACACGCAGCCCTGCCCCACCTGCGACGGCACCCGCCTGCGCCTGGACGCGCGCTTCGTGCGCGTGGGCCCGCGCGGCGCCGACCGGCCGATCTGGGAGGTGTCGCGCTGGACGCTGCGCCAGGCGCTGGCCTGGTTCGAGACGCTGGACCTGCCTGGCGCCCGGCACGCGGTGGGCGAGCGCATCATCCGCGAGATCGCAAACCGGCTGCGCTTCCTGAACAACGTCGGCCTCGAGTACCTGTCGCTGGACCGGTCCGCCGAGACGCTGTCGGGCGGTGAGGCGCAGCGCATCCGGCTCGCATCGCAGATCGGCTCGGGGCTGACCGGCGTGATGTACGTGCTCGACGAACCCTCGATCGGCCTGCACCAGCGCGACAACGACCGGCTGATCGAGACGCTGCGCCACCTGCGCGACCTCGGCAACACGGTGCTGGTGGTCGAGCACGACGAGGACGCGATCCGCGCGGCCGACTGGGTGGTCGACATGGGCCCGGGCGCGGGCATCCACGGCGGCGAGGTGGTGGCCCAGGGGCGCCCGGACGAAATCGCTGCGACGCCCGGCTCGCTGACCGGCCAGTACCTGTCGGGCAGCCGCCGGATCGAGGTGCCCGCCGTGCGCACGCCGCCCGGCGAGCGCCGGCTGACGATCAGGGGCGCGCGCGGCAACAACCTCGCGTCGGTCACCGTCGACATCCCGCTCGGGCTGCTGGTGTGCGTGAGCGGCGTGTCCGGCTCGGGCAAGTCGACCCTGGTCAACGACACGCTGCACAACGCGGTTGCGCGCCACCTGTACCGCTCGCAGGCCGAGCCGGCGCCGCACGACGGCATCGACGGCCTGGAGCACCTCGACAAGATCATCGCCGTCGACCAGAGCCCGATCGGCCGCAC
>JBKHVS010000037.1:21895-22750 GCA_046569945.1 Gammaproteobacteria bacterium
CCGGCCACCTACACCGGGCTGTTCACGCCGATCCGCGAGCTGTTCGCGGAGACGCCGATCGCGCGCGAGCGCGGCTACGGGCCGGGCCGCTTCTCCTTCAACGTGAAGGGCGGCCGCTGCGAGGCCTGCGAAGGCGACGGGATGATCAAGGTCGAGATGCACTTCCTGCCCGATCTCTACGTGCCCTGCGACACCTGCCACGGCAAGCGCTACAACCGCGAGACCCTGGAGGTGCTCTACAAGGGGCAGAGCATCGCCGACGTGCTGGCGATGACGGTCGAGCGGGCCGCGAGCTTCTTCTCCAGCGTGCCGCAGATCGCGCGCCGGCTGCACACGCTGCTCGAGGTCGGCCTCGGCTACATCGGCCTGGGGCAGAGCGCCACCACGCTCTCGGGCGGCGAGGCGCAGCGGGTGAAGCTGTCGCAGGAGCTGTCCAAGCGCGGCACCGGCCGCACCCTCTACATCCTCGACGAGCCGACCACCGGCCTGCACTTCGAGGACATCGCCCTGCTGCTGCGGGTGATCCACGCGCTGCGCGACGCCGGCAACACGGTGGTCGTGATCGAGCACAACCTCGACGTCATCAAGACCGCTGACTGGGTGATCGACATGGGCCCGGAGGGCGGCGCCGGCGGCGGCCGCGTGGTGGCCCAGGGCACGCCCGAGGAGGTGGCCGCGGTCGCCGAAAGCCACACGGGGCGCTACCTGGCGGCGGCGCTGCGGCGCGGCGACCATCCCATGGAGGCCGGAGCCCCGGTTCAGCGCTCGCCGTAAGCCCCGAAGCGCTCGCGCACGCGAAGCATCTGCGCCTCGTCCTGGATCACCGGATCGCCCAGCTGCAGCACCTGCCAGTAC
>JBKHVS010000038.1:0-22352 GCA_046569945.1 Gammaproteobacteria bacterium
ACGTAGACGTCGCCGAGCATCTCGCGCGCGTAGAGCTGCTCGATGGCACGGCGGCGGCCGGCGTGATGCAGCCGGAAGGCCAGCCCGATGCAGCTGCCGCCGCGATCCAGGCCGAGCACCACGCCCGGCGCGTCGATCGTGCCGCGGTAGTGCGTCGAGGAGATGCAGAAGGCGCGGTGATAGCCGTGGACCCGCCCGAGCTCTGCCTGCTCGAACTCGATCTCGGGATTCCAGATCAGCGATCCGTAACCGAAGACCCAGTCGGCAAGCAGCAGGTCCACAGGGAGGGGCGCCCGGAGCCCGTGCCGGTCAGGCGGAGTCGTTGCCGGGCGCCTCGTCGGCGGATTCCTGCCCGGCAGCGGCGCCGGACTTCGCGGCGGCGGCCTTGCGGGGCGCGGCCGGCTTCTTCGCGGCAGCTTTCCCGGCGGCGGGTTTCTTCGCGGCGGGCTTCTTCGCGGGTGCCTTGGCCGGTGCTTTCGCCCCGGCCTTGGCCGGCGCCTTCTCGGCCGCCTTTGCCGACGCCTCCTCGCCGTCCTCGGCCGCCTTGCCGCGGGCGGCGCCGGGCTTGCCCGGGCGTTCGGGACGCGGCTCGAACTCGAACCCGGTCTTGCCGTCCGCGCCCCTGACCAGGTAGGCCTTGAACTTGCGGCGGGTGCGCGAGGACACGAAGCCCGGCAGCAGGCTGGTGCGGCCCTCGGCGAGCAGCTTCGACATCTCCTCCCGGGAGACCTCCTGCTGCAGGATGATCTTGCCGGAACGGAAGTCGCAGCTGCGCGCCGGTCCCACGGACTTCTCGCAGACGTAGGACATGCCGTGTTCGTACACGCCCGCGCCGCACTTCGGGCAGGCGCCCAGCGAGACCTGTCCGGAGAAGTCGACGGCTTCGCCGCCCTCGCCGTCCTCGGCGCCCTGTCCCTGGCCGAAGTCGAACTCCAGCTTGAATTCGGGGCTGATCTTCAGGATGGCGGCGAAGGGCCGGCCCAGCCTGCTGCGGAAGCCCTGCAGGGGGCCGAGCGTGCGCTCGCGCAGCAGCTCCTCGACCTCGGCGATCTCGAAGGTGCGCCCCCCGGGGTGCTTGCCGATGGAGAAATCGCACTGGGTGCACGCGAAGCGCTTGTAGTTCTCCTGGACCACGCCGCCGCACCTGGGGCAGGGGGTCTGGAGCGTCGCGTAGTCGCCCGGGACGGTGTCGGACTGGTAGTTCTTCGCGCGCTCGACGATGCGCCGGGTGACCTCGGCGATCTCGGTCATGAAGGTGTCGCGGTCGAGCAGCCCCCGCTCCATCTGCGCGAGCTTGTGCTCCCAGCCGCCGGTGAGCTCGGGCATGGTGAGCTCCTGGACCCCGAGGCCGCGCAGCAGCGTGAGCAGCTGGAAGGCCTTCGCGGTGGGGATGAGCTCGCGGCCCTCGCGCACCAGGTAGTTCTCGGCGATCAGGCCCTCGATGATCGCGGCGCGCGTGGCCGGCGTGCCCAGGCCCTTCTCGGCCATCGCCTCGCGCAGCGCGTCGTCGTCGATCAGCTTGCCCGCGCCCTCCATCGCGGACAGCAGCGTGGCCTCGCTGTAGCGGGGCGGCGGACGGGTGGCGAGCGCATGAACCGCGGCGCGCAGCGTGTCCACCCGCTCGCGGTTCTCGACTGCGACCAGCATCGGATCGGCCTTGCCGCCCGCGGGCGCGCCGGTCGCTTCCTCCAGGGAGCGTCCGTACACGGCGAGCCAGCCGGGGTTGGTCATCACCCGGCCCTCGGTCTTGAAGGAATGACCCTCGACGACGGTGATGCGGGTGGTGATCAGGTATTCGGCGGCCGGGAAGAACACGGCCAGGAAGCGGCGCACGACGAGATCGTAGATGCGCTGCTCCGCGTCGCTGAGGTGCTTGGGCACCTGCAGGGTCGGGATGATGGCGAAGTGGTCGCTGACCTTGGTGTTGTCGAAGATGCGCTTGTTGGGGCGCACCCAGCCGCTGGCCTGGATCTGCTTCGCGAAGGGCGCGAACTGGGGCAGCTGCTCCAGCTCGCCCATGGTGTTGGCGACCGTGCCCAGGTAGTCCTCGGGCAGCGCGCGGGAGTCGGTCCGCGGGTAGGTGAGGACCTTGTGCTTCTCGTAGAGCGCCTGCGCGATCGACAGCGTGGTCTTGGCGGAGAAGCCGAAGCGGCCGTTGGCCTCGCGCTGCAGGCTGGTGAGGTCGAATAGCGCGGGCGACAGCTGGGTGGACGGCTTTGCTTCCTCGGTGACCACGCCGGGCTTGCCGGCGCAGGCGTCGACGATCGCGTCGGCCGCGGCGCGGTCCCAGAGGCGCTCCGCGCGCGCCTCGGGATCCTCGCCCTTGCGGAAGCCGGGGTCGAACCAGCGCCCCTCGTACTCGCCGGCCTTCGCCTGGAAGCTGGCGCGGATCTCGAAGTAGTCGCGCGAGACGAAGCGCCGGATCTTGTCCTCGCGGTCGACGACGATCGCCAGCGTGGGGGTCTGGACCCGGCCGACGGTGGTGAGGAAGAAGCCGCCGTCGCGCGAGTTGAACGCGGTCATCGCGCGCGTGCCGTTGATGCCCACCAGCCAGTCGGCCTCGGAGCGGCAGCGGGCTGCGTCGGCCAGCGGCATCATCTGCCCGTCGTCGCGCAGCTGCTGGAAGGCTTCGCGGATGGCCGCGGGGGTCATCGACTGGAGCCAGAGGCGCTTGATCGGCTGCTTCGCCTTGGCGTGCTGCGCGATCAGCCTGAAGATGAGTTCACCCTCGCGCCCCGCGTCGCAGGCGTTGATCAGGAGGTCGATGTCCTTGCGCCTGATGAGCTTCGTGAGCAGCTTGAGCCGCTCCTGGTTCTTGACGATCGGGTGGATGTCGAAGTGAGGCGGGATGACCGGCAGGTGGGCGAACGACCACTTGCCCCGCTTCACCTCGTACTGCTCGGGCGCGGCGATCTCGAGCAGGTGGCCGACCGCCGAGGACACGACGTAGTCGTCGCTCTCGAAGAAGTCGGCGTTTCGCGTGAAGCCGCCCAGCGCCCGCGCTATGTCGGCGGCCACCGAAGGCTTTTCCGCGATGATCAGTGCTTTGCTCATGTCGACCAGGAACGCACCAGGGGCGCGAATGATAAGAGTGCGGTCGCCAGCGTGGCAACCACGGCGTGGGGCTTAACGGGCGGCGACTCGCGTGCCGTGCGGGGCAAAGCCCGGCCGGTCCAGGCGCGATCTTCTCACGCGCGCCGCTGGTAGCGCCCGTCGGCCAGGCGGTCGACGCATCCGGCCAGCTCGAGTTCGAGCAGGCGCGCGGCGACTGCGGGCCCTTCGCCAGCGCCCAGGGCGACCAGGGAGTCGATGCCCGTCGGGTCCCATCCCATCAGGGCCAGCAGCGGGTCCGGGGCCCTGGCGCCTGCCCCGGCGGCGGCCCCGGACGGCGGCAGCGGGCCGGCGCCGGGCGCGGCCCGCGGGGGGAGCTCGGAGAGCACGTCTTCGGCGCACTCCACCAGGCGGGCCCCCTGCTTGATCAGCAGGTGGCAGCCGCGCGACAGCGGCGAATGGATGGAGCCGGGAATCGCGAAGACGTCGCGGTCGGCCTCCGCGGCAAGGCGCGCGGTGATCAGCGAGCCGCTGCGCAGCGCCGCCTCCACGACCAGCACGCCGAGCGACATTCCGGCGATCACGCGGTTGCGGCGCGGGAAGCCGCTCTTGCGCGGGCCGCTGCCCAGCGGCATCTCGGACAGCACGGCGCCGCCGCCGTCGGCAATGGCGTCCGCGAGCGCCCGGTTCTCGGGCGGGTATACCGCGTCGATGCCGGTGCCCAGCACCGCGACCGTGCCGCCGGCGCGGCCGAGCGCCCCGGCATGCGCGGCGGAGTCGATGCCGCGGGCCAGGCCGCTGGCGATCGCGAGCCCGGTGTCCGCCAGGGCCCTGGCGAAGGCGGTGGCGGTGCGGGCGCCGCCCGCGGTGGGCGTGCGGCTGCCGACGATCGCCAGGCAGGGGCGGTGAAGCACCTCGGGCGCGCCGCGGGCATAGAGCAGGATGGGCGGATCGGCGGTCTGGAGCAGCGGCGCGGGGTAGTCGGGGTCGATGAGGCTCAGCAGGCGGTTGCCGGGCCGGTTCGCCCAGTCCAGCGCCTCTTCGACGGCCCGCTCGCGCCCGGGGTCGGGCGCCAGCAGACGGGCGGCGGCGGCCGCCCCGATCACCTGGGCAAGCGAGCTGCGGTCGGCCGCGAACACGTCCTCGGGCAGGCCGAAGGCGGCAAGCAGCGTGCGTGCGCCTGCCAGGCCGATGCCGCGGGTGAGCGACAGGCGTAGCCAGGCGGCCTTTTCGTTGTCCGGAAACAAAACCGCGCGCCTGGGGCGCGCGGTCTGGGCTGGCGGCATGCGGGATCGCTACGGGTTGGTGACGTCGTCGCCGACGGAGATGTCGCGCGACGCGGCCATGATCAGACCGTATGCGATGTTATCGAAGACACGGAAGACGAGAAGATGGCCGATCGGCTCGCCCGGAAGTCTTACCTGCTCGCGGGTCTCGGGGTCGCGCACGACCCGGCCGCGCTCCTTGATCCCGAGGACGTTGCCGATCGCGACGCCCTGGCTGGCGCCCACGTTGACCGCGACCACGCTGTTGCGCCCCGCCTGGGCGACGCCCCGATGGACGGAGACGATGCGCCCCTCGACTTCCGACTGCGGCGGGCTGGGCACGAAGTTGGGGGTGTCCTGGCGTTCGGCCGGCATCAGCCGGTCGCCCGGCCCCACTTCCTCGGTGACCGACTGCATGCGCAGCGTGGCCGGGTCGCCGTCGCGCTCCATGCGCGCGCTGCCCACGAACTGCGCTTCCCAGGCAATGGTCTTGCGGGTGTCGGGATCGAGCAGCGGGCGTGCCGGCCGATAGACGTGCCAGTCGGCGCCGGCGCCCTCGGGGATGCCGCGGGCGTAGGCCAGCTCGCCGCGGCCCAGGTACACGCGCCCGTCCTGGGTGGCGATGATGCGCGGATGCGACTGCAGGCCCTTCTCGTCGACGATCAGCGGCCGGTTCAGGAATGGGGCGATGGCCTGCCCGTCGACCGTCGGGACCGCCGATGCCGGCAAAGGCTCGGAACGCACCGCGGGCTGCGCACGCTCGGCGCGTTCGCCGTACGAGCCGCCGCCGGCCACCGGCTTGCCCAGGCGCAGCCGCGGCGTGCCGCTGCTGTTGTCCAGGTAGACGATGTCGCCGGGGTAGATCCAGTGCGGATCCCGGATCTGGTCGCGATTGAGCTGCCAGATCTCGGGCCAGCGCCAGGGCTTCTGGAGGAACTTCCCCGAGATGTCCCACAGGGTGTCGCCGCGCACCACGACATAGCGGTCGGGAGCGTCCTTCGCGAGCTCCAGCGGCTGGGCGAGGACACCGGTGGACAGCAGCATGGTCAGGGCCGCTCCGAGGACCCGCGTGCTAAACTTTTTCATTTGACGCTCATGGCTCCCGAGGGCTTTGGGCGCTCGAAAGCCCCTGTGTATCAAGGGGTTGAAAAAGGGGTCCGAGGCGCGGATATTCGATGGAAGTCTGCATCCCCTCCCGCCGCCCCGCCAACCCGGACAGGACTCAACGGTAGATTTCCGCCGATGGCCGTACTGAACATTCTGCGCTATCCAGACCCCCGCCTTCACCAGGTCGCGCGGCCGGTCGAGACTTTCGACGAACGCCTGCGCCAGCTGGTGCGCGACATGGCCGAAACCATGTACGCGGCGCCAGGCGTCGGGCTGGCGGCGACGCAGGTCGACGTGCACGAGCGCGTCGTCGTCATCGACGTCTCCGACACCAAGGACCAGCTCCAGGTCTTCGTGAACCCCAAGGTGGTCGGGGCCAGCGACGAGCGCAAGGTCTACGAGGAAGGCTGCCTGTCGGTGCCCGGCGTGTACGACGAGGTCGAGCGGCCGGACCGGGTCCGCGTCGAGGCCTTCGACGAGCATGGCAAGCCCTTCGCGATCGACGCCGACGGCCTGCTCGCGGTGTGCATCCAGCACGAGATCGATCACCTCGACGGCCGGGTCTTCGTCCAGTACCTCTCGCGGCTGAAGCAGAACCGCATCCGCACCCGGCTGCTCAAGAGCGACCGCGAAGCCGCCTGAGCCTGCTGCGGTCGGCGCTGCCGCGCCGCGCGGTGCCGTGGAAAACCCGTGGACAAGCCGCGAGGAAGCGGTGCAGTCCCGCCTGGGAAAGCGGTGGAAAACCCCGGGATGGGGCCTGTAGAAGTCCTGGGCAACGACTGGACAAGCGCGGGACAGCCATGAGGAGAACCCGTGCGTTGCGTGTGCGCAATGCCGCGGCATCGCAAGGGTTCCTGCGCCGCGCCGCAGGTCCCCTGCGTGGGTTCGACGCCGGCAGGCGACGATGCGCGATACATTCGCCTTCCCCCTTCCCCCTTCCCCCTTCCCCCTTCCCCCGACCACATGCGCCTGATCTTCGCCGGTACCCCCGTCTTCGCCGAGCGCGCGCTCGAAGCCCTCATCGATGCAGGCCACGAGATCGTGCTGGTGCTCACCCGGGCCGACCGGCCTGCGGGCCGGGGGCAGCAACTGCAGGCGAGCCCGGTCAAGCAGCTGGCGCTGGCGCGCGGGCTGCCGGTCTTCCAGCCGCGCAGCCTGCGCGATGCGCAGGCCCGGGAACGCATCGCCGCCGAGGGCGCCGACGCGATGGTGGTGGCCGCCTACGGGCTGATCCTTCCGCCGGAGGTGCTGGGCGCGCCGCGGCTGGGCTGCATCAACATCCATGCCTCGCTGCTGCCGCGCTGGCGCGGCGCGGCGCCGATCCAGCGGGCGATCGAGGCGGGCGACCGCGAGACCGGCATCACCATCATGCAGATGGACGAGGGCCTGGACACCGGGCCGATGCTGCTGGCGCGCGCCATCCCGATCGGTCCCGATGAAACCGGGGGCGGGCTGCACGATCGCCTGGCGGCGATGGGCGCCGAGCTGATCGTCGAGGCGCTTGCCGCGCTGGAGCGCGGTGCGCTGCGGCCGGTGCCGCAGCCGGCCGAGGGCGCGACCTACGCGGCCAAGATCGATAAGGCCGAGACCGAGATCGACTGGCGCCGCCCGGCGCCGGCTCTCGCCGACCGGGTGCGGGCCTTCGACCCCTTTCCGGGTACGCTCGCGAGGCTGGAGGGGGCAGGCGGGCCGCTGAAGCTCTGGCGCGCGAAGGCCGTGGCGCGCAGCGCAGAGGCGGCGCCCGGCACGGTGATCGGCGCGGACGAGGGAGAACTGGTGGTCGCCTGCGGCGAAGGGGCGCTGTCGCTTCTGGAGCTGCAGAAGCCGGGCGGGCGGCGCCTGCCGGTGCGGGAGTTCCTGCGCGGCTTCCCGATCGCGCCGGGCGCGCGCTTCGGGGTGCCGGTGTCCTGAGCGGGGCGGCCTGCGCGCCGTTCGCCGGGATGCAAAGTCGGGCCCTTGCGCGCGACGAAGGTCATCCCCACCTTTCGATTCCGGGGCTGGATGCAGCGCCGGGTGGTTCCACAGGAGACAGGACGATGTTCAACTGGGTCAAGACCGCGATGCTGATGGCGGCGATCACCGCGCTCTTCGGCGTGCTGGGCGCGTCGATCGGCGGTCGCCAGGGCATGCTGCTGGCGCTCGGTTTCGCCGTGGTGTCCAACTTCTTCGCCTACTGGTTCTCGGACAAGATGGTCCTGCGCATGTACAACGCGCAGGAGGTCGACGAGACCACGGCGCCGCAGTTCTACCGCATGGTCAGGGAGCTGGCCGAGCGCGCCGCCCTGCCGATGCCCAAGGTCTACCTGATCGACGAGCAGGCGCCGAACGCCTTCGCGACCGGCCGCAACCCCGAGCATGCGGCGGTGGCCGCGACCACCGGCATCCTGCGGGTGCTCAGCGAGCGCGAGCTGCGCGGCGTGATGGCGCACGAGCTGGCGCACGTCAAGAACAGGGACATCCTCATCTCCACCATCTCGGCGACGATGGCGGGCGCCATCTCCGCGCTGGCCAATTTCGCGATGTTCTTCGGCGGCCGGGACGGCGAGGGCCGGCCGGTCAATCCGATCGCCGGCATCCTGGTGGCCATCCTCGCGCCGCTGGCGGGCGCGCTGATCCAGATGGCGATTTCCCGGGCGCGGGAGTTCGAGGCCGACCGCGGCGGGGCGGAGATCAGCGGCGACCCGCAGGCGCTGGCCTCGGCGCTGGACAAGATCCACCGCTACGCCCAGGGCATCCCTCTCGAGACCACCGAGCGCCACCCCGAGACCGCCCAGATGATGATCATGAACCCGCTGTCCGGCGGCGGCCTGCGCGGGCTGTTCTCCACGCACCCCGCCACCGAGGAGCGCATCGCCCGCCTGATGGCGATGGCGGGCCGCGGCTGACCCGCGTGCCGGGCGAGGCGTCGGGCCCCGGGCCGTCCGAACCGTCGTTGCGGGCGCCGCTGGCCGCCGAGCTGCGCGGCGCGGCGCTGGCCGTCGAACGGGTGCGTGCCGGCCGGGCGCTACCGCCTTCGCTGGACGAGGCTGCCGCGCGCTGGCGGCTCGAGGGGGTCTCCCGCGCCGCGATGCGGGACATCGCCTACACCGCAGTGCGCCGGCTCGGTACCGCCGGCGCCCTCGCTGCGCGCCTGAATGCGCGCCGGCCCTCGGGCGCGCTCGCTGCGCTGCAGCTGGTGGCGCTTTCCGAGCTGCTCGTCCAGGGCCGCCGTCATGAGGCGGTGGTGGTGGACCAGGCGGTCGAGGCGGCGCGGCTGAGCCAGGAGACCCAGTCGGGCGCCGGCTTCCTCAACGCCACGCTGCGCCGTTTCCTGCGCGATCGGCCGGCGCTGCTGCTGGCCGTGTCCCACGACCAGGAGGCCGTCTGGAACCACCCCCGCTGGTGGATCGACCGCCTGCAGTCCGACCATCCTGCGCACTGGGAGGCCGTGCTGGCGGCGGGCAACGCTCCGCCCCCGATGACCGTGCGGGTCAACGTGCGGCGCGCCAGCGTGGAAGACTGCCTGGCCGAACTCGGGTCGGCAGGCCACGGCGCGCGGCGGATCGGGCCGCAGGCGCTGCGCCTGGACCGCCCCTGCGACGTCTCTCAGCTGCCGGGCTTTGCCGAGGGGCGGCTGTCGGTGCAGGATCTCGCCGCGCAGATGGCCGCGCCGCTGCTCGACGTTCAGCCCGGCCAGCGGGTGCTCGACGCCTGCGCGGCGCCCGGCGGCAAGACCGCCCACCTGCTCGAGCTCGCCGACTGCTCGCTGACCGCGCTGGATGCCGACGCCGGGCGCCTGGGACGGGTGCGGGACAACCTCGCGCGGCTCGGGCTTTCGGCCGAGGTGGCCTGCGGCGACGCGCGCCGGCCCGCCGACTGGTGGGACGGCCGCCGCTTCGACCGCATCCTCCTGGACGCCCCTTGCTCGGCGTCCGGCATCGTGCGCCGTCACCCGGAGATCCGCTGGCTGCGCCGCCGTCGCGATCTGGCGACACTTTCGGCAGTGCAGTCGGAAATGCTGGCCGCGCTTTGGCCCCTGCTCGAACCGGGTGGTAAATTGCTTTACGCAACGTGCTCGGTGTTTCGAGCCGAAGGCGTGGAGCCGATAGAGCGCTTCCTTGCGGGGCGAACCGACGCCGAGCGGGTCGGCCTGCAGTGGCGCTGGCCCGCCGATGCGCAGGCCATCCCGGTCGGCCAGCTGCTGCCACAGGCCGACGAACACATCGACCACGACGGTTTCTTCTACGCATCTATCCGAAAGATCCCTTGACCGCCCGCCTCGCCAGGGCGCTGGTCCTGGTGGCGACGTTCCTGGCGGTGCTCGCGGCCTTCCAGCCAGCGACGGCCGCCGATGCCATCGAGGCCCGCAGCGTCCGCATCGAACGCTCAGCCGGCGGTGATGGCTGGGAGCTTTCGGCCGATTTCCACCTGCCGCTGCCCGACCGCCTCGAAGAGGCCGTGAACCGCGGCGTGGCGCTCTACTTCGTGCTCGAGTTCGAGCTGGTCCGTCCGCGCTGGTACTGGTGGGACGAGATCGCCGCGTCGGCCAGCCAGACCTGGCGGCTGGGATACCACGCGCTCACCCAGCAGTACCGGCTCACCCAGGGCGGCGGCTTTGCGCAGGCCTTCGGCAGCCTGGGCGAGGCGCTGCAGACGCTGTCGCGGGTGCGCGGGTGGCAGGTGATCGGGGCCGGCGAGGCGAGTCCGGGCAGCGAATACCAGGCCCGCGTGCGGATGAGGCTGGACGCATCGATGCTGCCCAAGCCCTTCCAGGTCACCGCGATCACCAACCGCGACTGGAACCTGCAGGCCGAATGGACCCGACTCCGGTTCGTTCCCTAGACCTGGGCAAGCGCGCGGTCACGCGTGCGCTCAGGGTCTCGCTGATCGTCTCCGTGGCGCTGGCGGCGATCCTGCTCGCGCTGCTGGCGACGGCGAGCGGCAACACGCAGCTCTTCGAGCGCCACTATCCCACGCTGCTCTGGATCACCCTGGGCGTGGCCGCCACGCTCCTGGTGCTGGTGCTGGAGCTGCTGCGCCGGCTGGCGGTGCGCTGGCGGCGCGGACTGTTCGGCACCCGGCTGATGGCACGGATGGCCGGGGCGTTCGTGCTGATGTCGGTGCTGCCGGTGGCCCTGGTGTTCCTGGTGGCGGTGCAGTTCGTGGGGCGTTCCATCGAGTCCTGGTTCGACGTGCCGCTGGAGCGGGCGCTCGACTCCGGACTGAACCTCGCGCGCGCCTCGCTGGAGTCGCAGCTCAACGACCTCACCCAGAAGGCCAGGGTGATGGCCGCGGAGCTGGCCGAGGCGCCGCCTGGCGCGCTCTCCTCGACGCTGTCGGGGCTGCGCGACCAGGCCGGCGTGCAGGAGGCGCTGGTGCTGTCCGGGGCGGGGCGAATCGTGGTCGCCAGCGGCGGTCGCTTCGCCCAGCTGGTTCCCGACCTGCCGCCCTCGGACGCGCTGCGCCAGGCGCGGCTCACCCGGCAGTTCGCCCGGATCGAGGGGGGCGACGCCGCCGATCCCATGGGGGCTGCCGACGCTGCGGGCACCGCTGGCGCCGCCGATGCGCTCAAGCTGCGGGTCATCGTCGCGATCAGGACCGAGGGGCAGCTCGCCGATGACAGCCGCTACCTGCAGCTGGTGCAGCCGGTGCCCACGGCGCTGGGCCAGAACGCCGAGGCGGTGCAGCAGGGCTATCGCGACTTCCAGGAGCTATCGCTGGCGCGCGCCGGGCTCAAGCGCGTGTTCCGGATCACCCTCACCCTGATCTTCCTGCTGACCGTGTTCAGCGCGGTGGCGGGAGCCTTCCTGCTCGCCGGATGGCTGACCGGGCCGCTGTCCGAGCTCGCCGCAGCCACCCGCGCGGTCGCCGAGGGAGATTTCCGGCAGGTGAAGGACTATGCGGGACGCGACGAGCTCGGCGTGCTCACCGGCTCGTTCAATGCGATGACCCGTCAGCTGCAGGAGGCGCGCTCGCTGGTCGAGCGCAACCAGCGCGAACTGGAGCGCGTCAACGCGCGCCTGGAGAGCGTGCTCGGCAACATCGACGCCGGCGTCATGGTGCTCGACTCCGAGCTGCGGCTGACGCTTGCCAACCCCGGTGCGGACCGGATCGTGGGCACGCCGCTCGCCGACTTCTTCGGGCAGCCGCTGGCCGCGCTGCCGCGGCTTGGCGAGCTCGAGGCCGAGGTGCGCAGCGCCTTCAACGAGCAGGCGGCCACCGGCGCGGGGAGCTGGCAGCGCCAGTTCGCGCTGGAGCGGCCGGCGGTTGCCGAGGATTCCGCGGGGGCGGTGCCGGCGCGCACCGAGCAGACCCTGCTGGCGCGCGGCTCCATCCTGCCCGAGCGCCGAGTCGGCTACGTGATCGTGTTCGACGACATCAGCGAGGTGATCTCGGCGCAGCGCGCGGTGGCCTGGTCGGAGGTCGCCCGGCGGCTGGCGCACGAGATCACCAATCCGCTCACGCCGATCCAGCTCGCCGCAGAGCGCATGCAGCTCAAGCTGCGCGGCAAGCTCTCGGGCGCCGACGCGGAACTGCTCGAGAAGAACTCTCAGACCATCGTCAACCAGGTCGCGGCGCTCAAGATGATGGTCGACGAGTTCCGCGACTATGCGCGGCTGCCCGCGGCCCGCCTGGCGCCCTTGGCGCTCAACGAGCTGATCGAGGACGTCCTTCGGCTCTACTCGGCGCCCGAGGCGCACGGCGCGATCAACCTGCACCTGGCCGAGGACCTGCCGCGGGTGATGGGCGACGCCACGCAGTTGCGCCAGGTGATCCACAACCTGCTCAAGAACGCGCTGGAGGCCGCAGAGCGGCGCGAGCGCCCGGAGATCCACGTTTCGACCGAGGCGATCGCGCTGCCGGACGATGCCCTTGCAGTGCGCCTGGTGGTGCGCGACAACGGCACGGGCTTCAGTCCCGCGCTGCTTGCCAGGGCCTTCGAGCCCTACGTCACCACCAAGCCGCGCGGCACCGGGCTTGGCCTGCCGATCGTGCGAAAGATCGTCGAGGAGCACCAGGCGCGCATCGACGTGGCGAACTGGAGCGCCGCCGACGGCGCCGTCGGCGGCGCGCAAGTCTCGGTTCTATTTACGAAATTGGCAAAAAGCAGCGAGAATCCTCGCTTCGACCCCGCTGAGAGGCGTCAAGACGAGGGCCATGGCTGAGATACTGGTGGTGGATGACGAGATCGGCATCCGCGAGTTGCTTTCCGAGATTCTCGGCGACGAAGGGCATTCGGTATTGCTGGCGGACAGCGCCCAGCAGGCCCGCAAGGTGCGCGACGAGAACCCCCTGGACCTCGTTCTCCTGGACATCTGGATGCCGGACACCGACGGCGTCACCCTGCTCAAGGAATGGGCCACGGGCGGCAAGCTCACGATGCCGGTGATCATGATGTCGGGACACGCGACGATCGACACCGCCGTCGAGGCGACCCGGATCGGCGCCCTCGATTTCCTGGAGAAGCCGATCGCCCTGCAGAAGCTGCTGAAGGCGGTCGAGCAGGGCCTCGCCCGGGGCAAGGCGGTGCGCCTTCAGGCGCAGGCAAGGATCGCCAGCGCGGCCGAAGCAGCGCCGCCGCCGCCGCCGCGTCCGCTGGCGCCCGAGCCCCTGGCCGGGGCGACCGTGGAGTTCCGCCCGGTCGCGGTGCCGTCCGGCGCCGCCTTCCATCCGGCAGCCGGCGGCGCGCCTGCCTCCGGCCAGCCGGGCGCTGCCGTCTCGCTGCGCGACCTGCCGCTCGACCTGCCGCTGCGCGAGGCGCGCGACGCATTCGAGCGCGCCTATTTCGAGCACCACCTGGCGCGCGAGATGGGCAGCATGACCCGGGTCGCCGAAAAGACCGGCCTGGAGCGCACCCATCTCTACCGCAAGCTGAAGCAGCTCGGCATCGACCTCTCGCGCGGGGTCTGGCGCAGGAACCAGAACCACTGATGCGGCCGCGGCCGCGGGCACCGTGAAGATCATCATCCTCGGAGCCGGTCGGGTCGGCGAATCGGTTGCGGAGAGCCTGGTCTCCGAGCACAACGACATCACCATCGTCGACACCGACGTCGACCAGCTCGCGCACCTGCAGGACCGCCTCGACCTGCGCACCGTTCCGGGCAACGGCACGCACCCGGCGGTGCTCGAACAGGCGGGCGCGGCGGACGCGGACATGCTGATCGCCACCGCGGCACGCGACGAGACCAACCTCGTGGCCTGCCAGCTCGCGGCGCGCCTGTTCAACGTGCCCACGCGCATCGCCCGCATCCGGGCGCCGGACTTCCAGGACCACCCGGAGATCACCGGCGAGGGCGGCTTCTACGTCGACCACCTGATCTGCCCCGAGCAGACGGTGTGCGACTACATCTTCAAGCTCATCGAGTTCCCCGAGGCGCTGCAGGTCCTCGAGTTCGCCGGCGGGCGGGCCAGCCTGATCGCTGTGCGCGCCTACGCCGGCGGCCCGCTGGTCGAGCACCCGCTCAGCGCCCTGCGCGCCAAGCATCCCAACATCGACATGCGGGTGGTCGCGATCTTCCGCGGCGACCATCCGATCCGTCCCGACGGCGACACGCGCATCGAGGCGGGCGACGAGGTCTTCCTGCTTGCGGCCTCCGAGCACATCCGCACCGCGCTCTCGGACCTGCGCCGGATGGACCGGCCGGTGCGCCGGATCATGCTGGCCGGAGGCGGCAACATCGGGCTGCGGCTCGCGCGCGCGCTGGGCACCGGCTACCAGGTGAAGGTGATCGAGAGCAACGCGAGGCGCTGCGAGTACCTGGCCACGCAGCTGCCGCCGTCGACGCTGGTGCTGAACGGCGACTCCACCGACGAGGACCTGCTCGCGAGCGAGGCGGTCGGCGAGATGGACCTGTTCCTCGCGCTCACCAACGACGACGAGAACAACATCATGTCCTGCATGATGGCCAAGCGGATGGGCGCGCGGAGGGTCATCGCGCTGATCAACCGGCGCGCCTACGCCGAGCTGATGCAGGGCAGCCGGATCGACATCGCGCTGGTGCCCGCGCAGACCACGATCGGCCAGCTGCTCGCGCACGTGCGCCGCGGCGACGTGGTCTCGGTGCACTCGCTGCGCCGCGGCGCGGCCGAAGCCCTCGAGGCGATCGCGCACGGCGACGCCAAGTCGTCCAAGGTGGTGGGCCGGCGGATCGAGGAGATCGACCTGCCGGGGGGCGCCACGATCGGCGCCATCGTGCGCACCACGGCCGGACGGTCCGAGGTCATCATGGCGCATCACGACACGCAGATCCGGGCGGAAGACCATGTGATCGTGTTCGTGACGAACAAGCGGACGATCCCGAAGGTCGAGAAGCTGTTCCAGGTCAGCGTCGGCTTTTTCTGAGCGCGCGGTCAAGCGGGAAATCCCTAGCGCCTGCCGCCGTGACAACCCGCGCCCCGCCTTCTACGATGGACCGGCATCGGCCAGGGCAGGGCGTGCCCGGCCGGAGAGCCGGCAACATGGAGGGCAGCAGGAATGACGGGCAACGCGCCGCCGAGAAGGCGCTTCATCGTGACCGCGGGCGCCGGAGCGGCGACGCTCGGCTTCCCGATGGTGGCGCGCGCCCAGCCGGTGACGCTGCGCTTCCAGAGCACCTGGCCGCAGAAGGACATCTTCCACGAGTTCGCCAACGACTTCGCGCAGAAGGTCAACGAGATGTCCGGCGGCCGCCTGCGCATCGAGGTGCTTCCCGCGGGGGCGGTGGTCAAGGCCTTCGACCTGCTCGACGGCGTCGCCAAGGGGGTGCTGGACGGCGGCCACGGGCTGCTGGCCTACTGGTACGCGAAGAACTCGGCGCTCGCCCTCTGGGGCACCGGCCCCGCGTTCGGCATGGACGCCAACATGCTGCTTGCCTGGCACCGCTACGGCGGGGGCAAGGAACTGCTCGAAGAAATCTACTCCGAGCTCAACCTGGGGGTGGTGTCCTTCGTCTACGGGCCGATGCCCACCCAGCCGCTGGGCTGGTTCAAGCGCCCGGTGACCCGGCCCGAGCAGTTCAAGGGGATGCGCTTTCGCACCGTGGGGCTGTCGATCGACCTGTTCAGCCGGATGGGCGCGATGGTCAACGCGCTGCCCGGTGCCGAGGTGGTCCCTGCGATGGACCGCGGGCTGCTCGACGGCGCCGAGTTCAGCAACGCGAGCTCCGACCGGCTGCTCGGCTTCCCGGACGTCGCCAAGGTCTGCATGCTGCAGAGCTTCCACCAGCCGGCCGAGTCCTTCGAGATCCTGTTCAACCGCAGGCGCTTCGAGTCGCTGCCGGCCGACCTGCGGGCGATCGTCCGCCACGCGGTGGACGCGAGCTCCGCGGACATGAGCTGGAAGGCCATCGAGCGCTTTTCCCGGGACCACCTCGACCTGCAGCAGAAGCAGGGGGTGCAGTTCCACCGCACGCCCGAGGCGATCCTGCGCGCCCAGCTCAAGCTCTGGGACGAGATCGCAGAGGCCAAGGCCGCGGAGAACCCGATGTTCCGGAACGTCTACGAATCGCAGCGGGTGTTCGCGGCCCGCGCCACGCGCTGGCAGGACGAGACCCAGGTGGACTTCCGTCTGGCGCACCAGCATTTCTTCGCCCCGAGGAAGACCTGAGAACGTCCGCCGCCGCCGTGCTCTGCCCGGGGCGACGGCAGGCGCCGCCGCATCCCCGGCAGGCGCTCCGATAGAATCCCCGCTTCTTCCGCGGCGCCCCACTTCATGCATCAACTGCTGGTGATCGCCCATGTGCTGGGCGGCCTGCTGATGGTCTTCTCGGCCACCTTCCTGCTGCCGCTTGCCTGGTCGCTGGCGGTGGACGACGGCACGGCGCGCAGCTTCGCGGTCTCCGGCCTGGGCTGCTTCGTCGCGGGCCTCGTGATGTGGCTGGGCACCAGGCGCTTCCGGCGCGAGCTCCAGCCGCGCGACGGCGCGCTGCTGGTGGTGCTCGGCTGGGTCGGCATGGCCGGTGCCGCCGCCGTGCCGCTGGTGATGGAGCTGCCGGACCTCTCGTTCACCGACGCCTACTTCGAGTCGATCTCGGCGCTCACCACCACCGGCGCCACTGTGCTGTCGGGCCTGGATTCGATGCCGCAGGCGATCAACGTCTGGCGCCATGCGCTGCAGTGGTTCGGCGGCATGGGCATCATCGTCCTCGCGGTCGCCATCCTGCCGCTGCTGGGGATCGGCGGCCGGCAGCTCTACAAGGCCGAGACGCCCGGGCCGATGAAGGAGTCCAAGCTCACGCCCCGGATCGCCCAGACCGCCAAGTACCTGTGGCTGCTGTACGCGCTGCTGACGCTGGCCTGCATGCTGTCGCTGCGCGCCGTGGGGATGGACTGGTACGACGCGCTCTGCCACGCGTTTTCGGCGACCGCGCTCGGCGGCTTCTCGAACCGCGATGCCAGCATCTCGGCCTTCGATTCCCAGGCGGTCGAACTGGTGCTGATGGCCTTCATGATGCTCGCGGTGCTGAACTTCACCACGCACTTCCTGGCGCTTCGCCAGCGCTCGCTGCGGGTCTACGTGCGCGACGCCGAGGTGTTCGCGGTGTGGACGCTGATCCTGTCCAGCTGCCTGGTGCTCGGCGCCTACCTCTGGTGGCAGCGCATCTATCCGGACTTCGGCGAGGCGCTGCGCTACGCGAGCTTCAACACGATTTCGCTGGCCACCTCGAGCGGCTACATGAACACGGATTTCGACCTGTGGCCGATCTTCGCGCCGATGTGGATGCTCTTCCTCGGCGCGATCGCGTCTTCGGCGGGGTCCACCGGCGGCGGCATCAAGATGATGCGGGTGCTGATCCTGCTCAGGCAGGCTGCGCTGGAGCTCAGGCGCATCGTCCATCCCCGGGCGGTGATGCCGCTCACCCTTAGCGGCCATGTGATCGACAACCGCATCGTGCTGGCGGTGCTCGGCTACATGCTGCTGTACGGGATGACGCTGGTGGTGCTGACCTTCGTGATGATGGCCACCGGGCTGGACTTCATCACCGCGGTCTCGGGGGTCATGGCCTGCCTCAACAACACGGGACCGGCGCTGAACCTGCTGGGGCCCACCTTCAACTACCAGCACCTGTCCGACCTGCAGACCTGGCTGTTCGCGTTCGCCATGCTTGCCGGCCGGCTGGAGCTGCTGACCGTGTTCGTGCTGTTCACGCCGGGGTTCTGGCGCAAGTGAGCAGGGCCCGCATCCCGGTTGCCCTGGTCGCGGCGCCCGGCGGCGCCGAGCGTTCGGCACTCCTGGCGCGGTGGCTGGATGCCAGGCCCGCGGGCGAGCGCTGGGCAGTGCTGGTCGAAGGAGGGCTCGGCGCCCTGGCGGCCGCGGGCGGCGCGCCCGGCGGCGACGCAGCACCTGGGGCAGGCATGGCCTCAGGCGCAGGCATGGCGTCGGGCGCAGGCATGACGTCGGGCGCAGGCTCGAAGGCGCCGGGCGTCTTCGTGGTCGCGCTCGGCGGCTGCGCCTGCTGCACCGGTGCGACGGTGCTGCGCGTGACGCTGACGCGGCTGCTGCGCGCGGGCGGCCTGGACCGGATCCTGGTCGTCGTCGGTGCGGCCGCACGACCGGACGCAGTCGCCGCGATGCTGTCCGCGCCGCCCTTCGATGCGCTGCTCGAACCCTGCTCGCAAGCGCCGGCGGCCACTTGAAACCGCGCCGGCCGGCGCCATCTGCATTCCAGGAGTCCAGCGGGCCGCAGTGGCCCCCGCGAGGTGTCGAATGCAGATCATCTACAACAGCCCGAGCTATTGCGTGTTCGAGTTCCGCGACGAGGCCGAGCCTGGCCGTGGCGGCTTCGAGATCATGGACAAGGCCACGCGCCGCGAGATCTTCATCGGCGGCGCGCTGGCGATGCAGTTCCGCCAGAACGTCGCCGAACTGATCGCGGGACAGCCCTCGGTCGAGGAAGTCGACGCCTTCCTGGGCCGCTTCGACGGGCTGATGCTGCAGCCGGTCACCCTGCACTGATCCCGTAACGCATCGCGCCGCAAGACACCGGGCCGTACCCGGCCGCTCCCGGCCGCTCGGGGGCCGCACCGCGCCGGTGCCGAACGCGCCGGCGCGGGCGGGGCTCGTTCAGGTCTGTTCCCAGGGCAGGCCGTCGAAACGCCAGCCGTTCAGCATGCCTCGACGATGCTCGTCGTTGAGGTCGCCCTCGAAGCCGTGCAGCACGTTGTAGACGCGCGTGAAACCGGCCTCTTCCAGCAGGTGCCCGGCCTCCACCGAGCGCTTTCCGCTGCGGCAGATCAGGACGACCGGCCGGTCGGGCGACTGGCCCGACAGCTTGCGCACCTCGGACACGAAGTGCGGGTTGGGGTCCCACTCCGGGCCGTCGTAGAGGGCAGCGTGCATCGCGCCGACCGGGTGGCCGACGAAGAAGAACTCCGCGTCGGTCCTGCAGTCTACGAACAGGGCCTCGGGCTCGTGCTGCAGCAGGTCCCAGGCCTGGGTGGGCAGAAGATGTTCCATGTCGGTCAGTCCATCAAACGCACTAGGAAGAGCGACAGCGCCGGCACCAGCATCAGCAGCACGGTGCGCAGCAGGTCGCTGGCAAGGAAGGGAAGCACGCCGCGGTAGGTCTCGCCGAGCGCAGTGGAGCGGTCGATTCCGCCGACCACGTGGACGTTGAGCCCCACCGGCGGAGCGATCAGGCCGATGCCGACCACCATCAGCACGAGGATGCCGAACCAGATCGCCTGCTCGTCGGGCGCCAGGCCAAGTTCGAGGCCCATCACCAGGGGGAAGACGATCGGGATGGTCAGCAGGATCATCGAGAGCTCGTCCATCACGCATCCGAGCACGACATAGAAGGCGAGGATGGCGGCGATCACCGCCATCGGCGGCCAGTCGAGCGCGGCGACCGCCTGCGCGACCTGGCCGGGCGCCTGGGTGAGCGCCAGCGCCGAGTTGAGCAGGTCGGCGCCCAGGAAGATCATGAAGATCATCGCCGATGTCTTCGCCGTGCCCTCCACGCTCGCCCGGAACCTCGGCCAGTCCATCTCGCGGCGCGCCAGCGCTGTGAGGAAGGTGGCGGCGGCGCCGATGGCCGCGCCTTCGGTGGGCGTGAAGATGCCGCCGTAGATGCCGCCGAACACGACCAGGAAGATCGCGGCCACCGGCAGCACGCCGGCCGCGGTCTCGCGCAGCGCCGCGGCCGGCACCTCGTCATGCTCCGGCGCGTGGCCGGGCACCAGCCGCACGTACAGGCCGATCGCCAGCAGGTAGCCGGCCAGTGCGATCGCGGCCGGCACCAGCGCCGCGGCGAACAGCTTCGCTATGTTCTGCTCCGCGAGGATCGCGTACACCACCAGCACCACCGAGGGCGGAACCAGGATGCCCAGGGTGCCGCCCGCGGCCACGGTGGCGCTGGCCAGCCGCCCCAAGTAGCCGTGGCGCTTCATCTCGGGCAGCGCCACCGAGCCGATCGTCGCCGCGGGGGCGATCGACGATCCGCAGACCGAGCCGAAGGCGGCGCAGGCGATCACCGAGGCCATCGCCAGCCCGCCGCGAAAGCGCCCCAGCAGCGCAGCCGCGAAGCGGAACAGCGCGCGCGACAGCCCGCCCTGGCTTGCGAACTGGCCCATCAGCAGGAACAGCGGAATGACCGACAGGTCGTAGCCCGAGAAGCGCGCGTGCGCGTAGCTCTTGAGGTGGCTGGCCAGCGGCAGCCAGCCTGCCTGCGCCAGGTATCCGGCCAGTCCGGCGACGAACATCGCCGCGGCGATCGGGATGCGCACGGCCATCAGCGCCAGCATCAGGGCGAACAGCAGCAGCGCAGAGAACAGGGGCGTCAATCAGCGCTCCCCGGCAGGCGCGCCGCCGGCCGCCGGATCGCCCGCAGCGCCATCCGGACGCGCGCCGCTGCGTCCGGTCAGGGCGGTGTAGAGCGCCATCAGCGAGGCCAGCGCCATCGGCAGGGCCATCATCAGCAGCGCGGGCCACAGCGGCCATTGCAGCAGCATCGTCTCCGCGCCGTAGCGGTGCTGGTCCAGCGCACCGACGCCCGTGCGCCAGGCGAGCAGCCCGAGCATCAGCGCCAGCAGCAGCGCGCCGGCGCGGTCCAGCGCGCCGCGCAGTGCCCCGGGCGCGCGCGCGGTGAAGAAGTCGACGATGACGTTCGCGCCGCGCCACTGGCACAGCGGCAGGAAGCAGGCCAGCACGACGGCCGTTGCGTAGCCGACGATCTCGGTGTCGCCCGCCAGCGGGCTGCCGAGCACCCAGCGCGACAGCACGCTGCCGGTGGTGACCAGCGCGATCGCCGCCAGGACGATTCCGCCCAGGATCGCCAGGCCGTTCGCGGCCCGCTCGAATGTGGCGTGCACGGCCGAGCTCAGCGCTTCACCGGAGGCCCTGGCGGGCGGCCGGCTGCGAGGGGTCGTCCTCGCCCTGGAGGAAGCGCACCACCCATTCGGTCCAGCGCCGCGGCCGCTCCGAATGGGAGAAGTGCGCGGTCGGCAGTTCCAGGCAGGTGGCGCGGGGGATCGCCGCAGCCAGCCGGCGCCCCATCTCCGGCGGGGTCGACGGATCGAGGCTGCCGGCGATCACCAGCGTGACCGGTGCGATGCGCGGCAGCAGCGGCTCCAGCGCCATGTCGCGGATGGCCGCGCAGCACCCGGCGTAGCCGACGGGGTCCATCGCCAGCAGCGTGGCGAGCGTGGTCGCACGGTGCTCGGTGTTCCGGGCGGCATAGCCCGGCGTGAACCAGCGCGCGATCACGGCGTCGGCGACCGCGCGCATGCCCTGGGCGCGCACCGTGGCGATGCGCTGCTCCATCGCCTTCGCGTCCATCCAGGCCGAGGTGTTGGTCAGCACCAGCCGGTCGATCCGGTCGGGGGCCTGCGCGCCGAGCCACATGCCGATCATTCCGCCGATCGACAGCCCGGCGTAGTGGAAGCGGGGCGCGCCGGCGGCGTCGGCCACCGCGAGCACGTCGCGGCCGAGCCGCTCCAGGCTGTAGTCGCCGGGCGGGGCGTCCGAGGCGCCGTGTCCCCGGCTGTCCATCCGGATCACGCGGAAATGCCGGGTGAGCCCGGCCATCACCGGATTCCAGACCGCATGGTCGCTGCCGAGCGAGCCGACGAGGACCAGGGGCGGCAGCTCGGGAAGGCCGTCGGCCCGCCAGTAGATGCGGGCGCCGTCGCAGTTCACGAAGGGCATCGGGGTCGTCTCCTTGCGATGGGGCGGACCCCGGTCGGGCGCCCCGGCAGCGCGCACCGGGGCCGGCCGGCACCGGGGCCCATGCGCACCGCGGCTTTCATCGGAGCGCCGACTTTACCGCACGCGCAGCGGGCCCCGGTTCGAGGAACCCCCGGTTTCATCCGGCCGAGGCCGGAGCCCTACAATCGCGCCCTCGGGCTCCTGCCGCGCATGCGGCGAGGCAGGCCCGCGGACGACGATGGAGAACCGAGATGATCTTGCGGCGGATCGCACTGGCAGCAGTGCTGGCGCTGGCGGCTGGCGGGCCCGCATGGGCCGGGCAGGTGACGCTGAAGTTCCATACCTTCATGGCGCCGCAGTCGGCGGTGTGGAAGGAGATGCACACCGCCTGGATGGACAAGGTGGAGAAGGATTCGGGCGGTCGCATCCGCTTCGAGCGCTACCCGGCGATGCAGCTCGGAGGCGGCGCGCCCAACCTCTACGACCAGGTGCGCGACGGCGTGGCCGACGTGATCTGGACGCTGCCCGGCTACACGCCCGGCCGCTTCCCGCGCTCCGAGGTGTTCGAGCTGCCCTTCATGATGACCGATCCCGAGGCCACCTCCCGCGCCTACTGGGAGTTCGTGCAGGCGCATGCGAAGGAGGAGTTCCGGGACGTGCGCCTGATCGCGCTGCATGTGCACGGGCCCGGCGCGATCCACACGCGCAGCCGCGCGGTGCGCTCGATCGGCGACCTGGAGGGGCTCAAGATGCGCGCCCCGCGCCGCCTGACCACCCGCCTGCTGGCGGCGCTGGGCGCCACGCCGGTGGGCATGCCGGTGCCGCAG